>CAIVRI010000132.1 GCA_903908265.1 uncultured Pseudomonadota bacterium | reverse complement strand
ATCGCCAAGCCGGTTGCGGTCAGCATGCCGCCGACGACGGCGTTGCCGATGGCGCGTTGGGCGCCAGAGCCAGCGCCGGTGGCCAACGCCAGCGGCAGCACACCGCACCCAAATGCTAGCGAGGTCATGATGATCGGCCGTAGGCGTATCCGCACGGCCTCCAGAGCCGCTTCGGTGAGCGTCTTGCCGCCGCGATGCGCGGTGGTAGCGAACTCGACGATCAGAATCGCATTTTTGGCGGCGAGACCCATGGTGGTGAGCAGGCCAATCTGGAAATAAATATCGTTGGTCAGGCCCCGTAGCCAGGTGGCTAGCAAGGCACCCACGACGCCGAGCGGTACGACGAGGATGACGGCCAACGGAATCGTCCAGCTCTCGTACAGCGCGGCCAACATCAAAAAGACGATCAGGATGGACAGGGCGTAGAGCAGGGGCGCTTTGGCGCCGGACTCCGCTTCCTGCAAGGAAACGCCGGTCCATTGGTAGCCCACGCCGGGCGGTAGCTGGCCCACCAAACGCGCCATCGTCCGCATCGCTTCGCCCGTACTGCGCCCCGGTGCCGCTGCACCTTGGATATCTACGGAAGGACTGCCGTTGTAGCGTTCAAGTCGAGGCGAACCGATCGCCCAACTGGAATGGACAAAGGCGCTAAACGGGACCATTTGGCCGGCGCTATTGCGAGCGTACCATTGGTTGATATCTTCGGGCGTCGAGCGGAACGGCGCGTCCGCCTGCAAGTAGACTTTCTTAATACGGCCGACATCAATGAAGTCATTGACATAGGTCCCGCCCCAAGCGCTCGCGAGTGTCGCGTTCACCTCCACGACCGATAAGCCGAGGCTAGCGACTTTGCCGGCATCGATGTCCATTTTGACCTGCGCGGTATCGTCCTGACCGTTGGGACGAACGCTGGTCAGGCCCGGTTCGCGTGCAGCCATGCCCAGTAATTGATTGCGTGCGGCCAAGAGTTTTTGGTGGCCAATGCCGCCGGTGTCGAGCAGTTCGAGGTCGAAGCCGGTTGCGACGCCCAGTTCCATGACGGGCGGGGGCACCAACGCGTACACGGAGGCATTGCGTAATTTGGAGAACCGCTGCATCGCCCGACCCGCGATGGCCTTCGCTTGCAGGCGCGGGTCGCGGCGCAGGTCGAAATCTTTCAGGCGCACGAAACCGATGCCCGAGTTCTGGCCTGATCCGGCAAAACTGAACCCGTTGAGAGTCCAGATCGATTTCAACGCCTCTTTCTCCTCGTCCATGAAGTAGTGGCGAATTTCGTCGAGGGTCTCGCGCGTGTGCTCACTGGTCGTGCCCGGCGGCATTTGCACACTGACAATAATTGATCCTTGATCCTCATCCGGCAGAAACGAACTGGGGATGCGCAGAAAGAGTGTCGCTATGGCCAAGATGATGACTACATAAAACAGCATCCACCGCCGCGCCTGCCCCAAGATGCGCCCAACGGTACTGCGGTAACGACCAGCGAGTTGCTCAAAGCGGCGATCGAAATCCGCCAACAAGCCCACGCGTTCGATGCCATCGGCGTGCGCAGCCGCAGGATTGAGCAGTGTTGCGCACAGCGCAGGGGTGAGAATCAGTGCGACCAGCACCGACAGGCCCATGGCGGAGACAATGGTGACGGAGAACTGCCGATAGATGACGCCTTGCGAGCCGCCAAAAAATGCCATTGGAATGAACACGGCGGACAGGACAAGGGCAACGCCGATCAATGCGCTGGTGATTTGGTCCATCGAGCGCCGCGTGGCTTCAATTGCCGATAGTCCCTCCTCGCGCATGACGCGTTCGACGTTCTCCACTACTACAATCGCATCGTCTACCAACAGGCCGGTGGCTAATACGAGAGCGAACAGGGTGAGTGTATTGATCGTATAGCCGAACGCGGCCAAAACACCCAAGGTACCCAGTAGAACCACCGGTACGGCGATGGTTGGAATGAGGGTCGCCCGAAAACTCTGCAGGAACAGGAACATCACCAAAAACACGAGAACGATCGCTTCGATGAGCGTTTTGACGACCTCGCGGATCGATAAGCGTACAAAGGGCGTCGAGTCGAAGGGGATTGCCGCGTGGTAGCCGGGCGGTAAGTTCGTCGACAGTTCGTTTACTTTTGCTTTGACTGCCTCTGCCGTTTCCAGCGCGTTGGCACCTGGGGCTAAGCGTACAGCGACGCCCGAGGCGGGGTGACCGAGGTAGAGGGCAGAAAATGCGTAACTCTCCGCACCGAGTTCCACTCGTGCGACGTCTGCCAAATAGACCGCTGCGCCGCCCGCATTGGCTTTTAAGAGGACGTGTTGGAATTGTTCGGGTGTCTGCAGTCGCGACTGCGCGGTGATCGTGGCGTTGAGCCCGACGCCTGCAGTCGCGGGCAGACCGCCAATTTGACCGGCCGTGACTTGCGTGTTCTGGGCCCGAATGGCGCTGACGACGTCGGCAGGGACCAAAGAGCGCGCCGCGAGTTTGGCCGGGTCTAGCCAGATTCGCATGGCGTGCTGTGAGCCGAAGTTGATGGTCTCGCCGACGCCAGCGACGCGACTGACCGGATCGATCACGTTGCTGGCCAGATAGTCGCCAATGTCCGTCGAGGTGACCTTCGGATCATCGCTGTAGACGCTTATGGTCATCAAGAAGTTGCGCGCGGTTTTCTGTACGTAGAGACCCTGCGCTTGGACTTCCTGCGGCAATAGAGGCACCGCAGCTTGCAGTTTGTTCTGTACCTGCACTTGTGCGATATCGATGTTGGTGCCGATCTGGAAGGTCAGTACCACGCTCGCCGTGCCCGCCTCATCGCTGGAGGAGGACATGTACTTCAGTCCATCCAGACCCTTCATCTTCTGCTCAATGACCTGCGTGACGCTGTCTTCGATCGCTTGGGCGGAGGCGCCTGGGTACGTGGCGGAAATGCCGATCTGGGGTTCAGCAATGGCGGGATATTGTTGAATGGGAAGATTCAGGATCGCGGCGGTGCCCGCGAGCATGATCACAATGGCAATCACCCAAGCAAAGATGGGCCGATCGATAAAAAAGCGCGACAACATGGGGGTCGGCCTCAGTGCTGCGACAGCGCGTTCGTGTCGGCGACAGGCCCGCCGATGAGCACCGGCTTGAGCGGTAGGCCGGGACGTATTTTGGCCAGCCCTTCGACTACCACGTGTTCGCCGGGCTTGAGGCCTTGGGCGACGATCCAATCAGCACCATGGGCGGCACCGAGGAGGACAGGGCGGATCTCCAGTTGGCCGGTGGTATTGACGAGGGTCAACTGTGCGCTGCCTGAGGCGCTCCGTCCGACGGCGGTCTGGGGTACGAGCAAGGCCTGGTTCGCTGTCCCGGTAGAAAGGTGCGCGCGCACGTAGATGCCGGGTAGTAACACACCGTCCGGGTTGGGGAACAGCGCCCGTACGGTCACTGCACCGGTACCGGTGTCGACCGTGACGTCGGTAAATTCCAGTTTGCCCGGATGCGCATAGGTCGAGCCATCTTCCAGCAGCAGCGTCACCGGCAGCGCGGTCTTATCCCGCGTCAACTGGCCGGAGGACTGCGCTTGGCGCAGCGCCAACAGTTGCGCGGAGGACTGCGTCAGATCGACGTAGACCTGCTGAAAATTTTGAATGGTGGCGATGGGATTGGTTTGTCGTGCGGTCACCAGTGCGCCGGGGGTCACTAGGCTGCGGCCAATGCGACCGCTAATAGGGGCGCGTACTTTGGTGTAATCGAGATTGATCTTGGCGGTTTCAAGCTGCGCGCGCGCCACATCGACGGCTGCTTGGGCTTGGTTGTCTGCGGTCTGGACGTCTTCATTGGCATCGCGGCTGACGGCGCCGCTCTCGACGATGCGCCGAAAACGGTCGGCGCGTTGGTGCGCCCGTTGTGCAGTGGCTTCGGCCGCACCCAAGGCGGCGCGGGCGCTGTCATAGGCGGCCTGATAGGGCGCGGCGTCGATTTGGTACAAGGCCTGACCGGCCTGCACCCGCGCGCCTTCGGTGTACAAGCGGTCACGGATCACCCCATCGACTTGTGGGCGCACCTCGGAGGTTTCGTAGGCGTTGACGCGTCCGGTCAGTTCGGTCTCCAGCGCCACATCTTGCGCGCGGACGATCTGGTAGCCGACCTCGATCGGGCCGCCCATGAATCCGCCCTTTGCGGCGCTGCCAGAGCCACCCTGACCGCAGCCGACGAGGCTGCTGGTCAGCAAGAGGGCCAGAGCGAGGCGAATGTAAGGCGGGGTGATCTGATTCGGCATGGCGGATCTCGGGGCTGGGCGCGGGGAGTGGAAGCGGACCGGGTCGGCAGATGCATCCTGCGCGGGTCCATGACGCTAGCAGATAAGTGTGCGTATTTGCGCCGATGCTGTCTATTGAAATCTTTTGAATCAATAGGTTACCTCTAGGCGTTAGCGCGTTAGTAGAGCGCTCAGTTGTGCAGTACAGGGCGCGCAGTACGTGGACGCACCGGGCCGATCGAATCGGCACCTAGTTCCGCCATAATTGCGGTCGCACAGTCTAAGGTCACAGGTGCACTCATGACGCCGGCGCGCTCCGCTGAACTGAACGTATTGGCCTATTTCGTTGCTTTGACGTGCTTGCTGTATGTGATTGATCCGATCGGTCCGTTCTTCGATATTG
Organism: uncultured Pseudomonadota bacterium; assembly: GCA_903908265.1. GTDB lineage: Bacteria > Pseudomonadota > Gammaproteobacteria > Steroidobacterales > Steroidobacteraceae > CAIKZZ01. The sequence goes on along the minus strand of CAIVRI010000132.1, from coordinate 13,700 downwards.
CCCTGACTTATGTACTGAAAGATCACCTGCACGCCAGTCTCAGCGACGTCGCCCTGTTTCGTTTGACGACGGCGCTGCCGGTCTATGCCGCCGTTGTCTTTGGCCTGGTACGCGACCGTTGGAGTCCGTTGGGTCGCCAGGATCGCGGCTATTTTCTGCTGTTCCCGCTCTTGCTCGCCCTGCTCATGGTCTGGTTGGCCGTTCGTCCGCTGACTTTGGTAGGCGTCTCGGTTGGCGTTGTGATCGCAATGCTACTCACGCGCTTCGTGATTGCCGCCCACCACGGCCTCATGGCGCGGCTCGCACGCGAGCAGGCGATGTCCGGCCGTCTCGCGGCCGTGTGGCAGTTCACCACCTTTGCCGTTGCGCTAGGGACGTCGGCGGCCTCTGGGTTGCTGGCGCAGTACGGCGGATCGCGGGCCATGTTTTGGGTCGTCGCTGCAGCGGCGCTGTGCATGGCGCTATTTTCCCTCTGGCGCCCCCGCGCCGTGTACGGGCAGGTTGCGGCTCCAAACGACGCGCGTCCAGGAAGTCTACGCGGGGATCTGCGCCGGTTGGCGACCCACCGCGCGCTGTACCCGGCGGTGACGGTGATGCTGCTGTTTCAGTTCAGCCCCGGGCAGGGTGTGATACTGCAATATTACTTGGTCGATCGATTGCACGGTTCGGATGCGATGTACGGCTACTGGTACGCCACTTATCTGGCGGGATTCCTGCCGATGTTTTTGCTCTATGGCTATCTGTGTCAGCGGGTGCCGTTTGGGCGTCTGTTGTTCTGGAGTGCGGTAGTGGCGGTGCCACAAGTGATGCCGCTCGCCTTCATCCACTCGGCGTGGGGTGCGGTGCTGTTAGCGCTACCGATCGGCATGCTGGGTGGACTGATGTGGGCGGCCATTAATGACTTGGCCATGCGCGCCTGTCCGCCGGGGCTGCAAGGTGCCTTGATGATGTGCGTCGCCGGCGTGAATACGCTGGGTGTGCGCGGCGGGGACTGGTTGGGGACCCGGATTTATGCAGCGGGTGGCGATCGCGGTTTTCTGTGGTGCGCCTTGGCGACGACAACGGTCTATGCCGCCATTCTTCTGGTCATTCGCTGGATTCCGCACGCGGTGACTGCAACGACGGATGGTCAACCTTGGCGTGCGGTCCGCTGAGTGGGGCAGGGCGCTGCGCGCCCAGCAGCGCGTAGCCCGGACGCTCTATCGATCATATAAGAGAAAAAACGTGTGATGAAAAATCAATCACATAAAGAAGTCATTAAATCTCATAACATCATGATTAAAAATAGTATTTTATTTTTTTACTTGAGTGCAAAAAGCAAAAAACACGCTCAGTTAATTTCGTTCTATACTGGGCGACTAGCACCGGCGAGATCGCAGCAGTGGCCACCTACGATCAGAAACTCAACGGATCATTAGCCCGCCTGGCGACACTCGAGCGGGGTGGGCGCTCGGTCTTTGCCTCGCCAGAACTCGGTCGCGTGCACCGCGATCGCTTGCTGCTTGCCGGTCACTTGCAACGCATCATCGGCGGTTGGCTGTTACGGACACGGCCCGGGCTGGATCCGGCGGATGGGACGGCGTGGTGGGCCGCTTACTGGCACTTCTGTGCCGCTTATTGCGAAGCACGCTTCGGCCCGGACTGGCATCTTTCGGCGGAGCAGTCGCTGCTGCTGCACGTGGAGGACACCGTGGTGCCGGCCGAATTGGTGGTCTGCGCGCCGCGTGGCCAGAACAACGCGTTGGCGTTGCTGCACGGAACCTCGCTGTATGACTTGCGTGAGGCCAACCCACCACCACCGGGGGATCTGGTGCTGCGTCAGGGCTTGCGGCTGTATGCGCTCGACGCGGCGCTGGTGAAAGCGCCGGAGGCCTTCTATACCGCACACCCGCTCGAGGCGCAGCTCGCGTTGCGGGCGGTGCCGGATGCGTCAGGACTGCTGCGTCGACTGCTCCGGGCAGGTCAGCCCATCGTGGCGGGGCGTCTAGCAGGCGCGTTCCGTCATATCGGTCGTCTGGATCTGACCGAAGAGTTGCTGGCCACCCTGCGCAGTGCCGGCCACGCGCCTGTGGAAAAGAACCCGTTCACCGCACCGCGTTTGCCAATGGCGGTACGGCGTGGCGTGGCGTCCGCGGCGGCGCGTCTGGCAGGTCTTTATGCACTGGGGCGCGCGTCGATCGCGGATCGATTGCCGCCTGCGCCAGGCCGTATCGCGGACCCCAATGCGGTGCTAGAAGCCCTCGCGGGCCACTACGCTGAGGATGCCTTCCACGGACTGTGGCTGGAGGGGCTTGTGGTGACCCGCGAGGCGATCACGCAAGTCACCGCGGGGACGCCCGTAGAGACGCCTCGTGCAGTGCGCGACGTGGCGCTACTGACGGCGTGGGGAGATTGGCAGGCGTTTCAGGCCGTTACGCGTTCGATTGGGGCCATTCTGGGCGGTGCGCCGGTGCTGGACGTGCTGCGGGAAGCACATCGCGAGTGGCACCGCGACTTCTTGCAGCCGCGTGTGGCGGCCCGTTTGCGCCCGGCTACCGCCCTTGCAGGGTATCGGGACGATCGGTTTTACCTGTCGCGATCGCGCTTTGTGCCGCCGGAGCCGCAGGCCATGCGTGCGGCGATGCCCGTGCTATTTGATTTGCTCGAGGGTGAGACCGATCCGTTCGCACGCGCCTTGATGGCCCGATGGTTACTCAGTTACTTGCATCCCTACGGGGAGGGCAATGCGCGCATCGCACACTTTATGATGAACGCGCTGCTGGCGGCGGGGGGATGGCCGTGGTGCACTATCGAGGGCACTGCACAGACGCGCTATCAGGACGCATTGGATCGTGCGCACTTGAGTTATGACGTGGGTCCGCTGGCGGATCTGGTAAGCGCAAGCCTTCGGCTCGACCCCGGTCCGCCACTGGTTCTGCAGGTCGCACAAGAGGCCGCAGCGGCTGTGCCCCCAAGGGTCGAGATGAGCGTAGGCCTCGGGCCCCTTGTGGAGGGAGCGGCGCTGGCCGCGCCGGTGCGGGGCCGTAAAGGCGCGAGGCGGGCTCGGCAGTACGCCCCGGTGCCGAGCCAACTGGGGTTATTCGCTGATTGAGTGAATCGACGCTGGGGTCGCTATCACAAGTAGAATCTGCGTGGGCGGTCCCGCGCGGGGTGCGGCCGTGCGGTTGCCTGTGCCACAGATTGCATCCGAGGCTAGAATTCTGTTGGGTGTGTTGTTTGCATTCGCATTATGTAATGCCATCGGAAAATTGCGATTGCAATATGTTAGGTGTGCCGTGACACTGGCGTGTTATGGGGGAGGGGCCCTACACCGATTGTAGTATGGCTCGCATTTCAATACGGATCGTTTGTTGCATGGGTACGGACTTCTCTAAAAAAACTGACGCCACCGGGCCGGCTTTCCCATCGGATGAGGGCGGCGGCCGCCCGCCTGTGCCCGCGTCTGGTCTGGCAGCGTTGCAGGTATTGGTCGTCGAAGACGATCCCTTTTTGCAGGAACTCACCCACGAAGTGCTGCATAGCATCGGCGTACCCGAGGTGTATGGGGCCGAGGATGGGACGGACGCGCTGGTGATCATGGAAGCGGCCCCCCGTCTGCCGGATGTCATTATTTGCGACGTAGAAATGCAGGGCATGGATGGCATTGTCTTCATGCGGCACTTGGCCAGTCGCGGTTTTAACGGCGGGATTATTGTCCTGTCCGGGACAAGCAGTCGCATCATGAACACCGTTGCGGACTTGGTCCGACGGCATGATATGCATCTACTCGGAATGTTGAAAAAGCCGCTGCAACCAACTGAATTAACTAGATTACTTGAAATAGCGATTCCAACGAACAAAGCGCCACGAAGCGAAAAAGTGCTGCCAGGCTCTCAACTGTTGACGCGCGCAGATCTGCGCAAAGGGATCGACGAGGGCTACGTGCAGATCGCGTTGCAGCCGAAATTGGCATTGGCCACGGGACAGTTAGTGGGTGCTGAAGCGCTGTTGCGTTGGAATGATCCGCTGCGCGGGACGGTGATGCCTGCTGTTGTAATTCCCGTTGCTGAGGACACAGGACTGATTGATGAACTCACCCTGACGATATTTCGCCGCGCTGCAGAGTGTGAAGTGGTTTGCCGCGCCAAAAACACGCCATTGTCGATCTCGGTTAACTTGTCGGTCAGTAACCTTTCAGCGCTCGATTTGCCGGAGAAACTGGTTCAGATCATCGACGAGACAACAGCAGATCCACGCCGCATGATTTTAGAAGTGACCGAAAGTCGACTGATGGAAAATCTTTCCTCCTCCCTCGAAGTGTTGGGTCGGCTGAGTTTGGCGGGGTTTCGGCTATCAATGGATGACTTCGGTACGGGGTTTGCCACGCTAGAAAAGTTAAAGCAGTTGCCATTCGACGAGTTAAAAATAGATCGGGCTTTCGTGTCGGGTGTCGCTGATGATCCGATGACGCAGGCCATATTGCGCTCAAGCATTGAGCTGGGCCGCGCACTCGGACTGACCGTTGTCGCCGAGGGCGTGGAGACACAGTCGGACTGGGACGCACTGGCTGCGATGGGGTGTAATGAGGCGCAAGGTTACTATCTGGCGCGCCCAATGCCCGCAGCCGTATTTACTGAATGGGCCCAGGTATTCGGGGCGATGACGGACGCAGGCTAGTTCGACGGTGTGCCCTGTGTCCCGATGACCTCGTGAACGCGGCGCACGACGGCGGGCAAGGCGCTCAGTTCAGTGGCGACGCCGACGTGATCGTTGCTGCTGCACCCGACTTCGACTGCTTCGCATAGTGTGGCGAGGCGCAGCGCCCCGACCGTGGCCGCGGCAGACTTTAGTCGGTGAGACAGCCGTCGAAGTTCGCTCAAGTCGCCTGAGTCTAAGGATGCCTGCATAGCGGCGGTGGTGTGGCTGGCCGTCTCGAGAAATTTTTGCGCGAAGCGTTCTGCTTTGACGGTGTCACCGTTCAAGAGCGTGGCGAGCGCACGCGGATTGACATCGATCATCGCAGGCGTATCTGGCGTCGTTACAGCGATCTGCGCCGTGTCCGTGTCGCGCGGTTGTATCCAGCGCGCCAACGTGGCGTACAGTCGGTGCGGCTCGATTGGTTTGGACTCGTAGTCGTTCATTCCGGCTGCAAGGCAAGCCGCACGCATCTCGACGGATGCATCCGCCGTAAGAGCGATGATGGGTAGAAGGGCATGTTGGGGTTGCGCCCGTATGCGCTGACAGGTCTCCATGCCGTCAATCCCAGGCATATGCAGATCTAGCAGAATGGCGTCGAATGGGGCGGCACTAGCCAGTACCGTCAGTGCGTCCAATCCGCTAGCGGCGACCGTCACCTGAGCGCCTACATATTCAAGCAACTCCGCCGCGACCTGTTGATTGAATTCGCTGTCTTCAACCAACAAGATGCGTTGGCCGCGCAGCATCCCTTCACTCGGTGCCTGGGTTAGGGTTGTCAGGACTATGGAGGACTCGTCCGCATGGGAGAATCGCGCTGTAAACCAGAACTCGGTGCCCACGCCGGGCTTGCTCTTGAAGCCGACATCGCCACCCATTTGCGCGGCCAATTTTTTACAGATCGTCAATCCAAGTCCTGTGCCGCCATACTGTCGCGTTGTGGAGCCATCAGCTTGTGAGAACACTCTAAATAGGCGCGGCGCTTGTGCGGCGCTGATGCCGATGCCGGTGTCGCTTACTGTGAACCGCAGCACCAGTGCATCGGGCGTCAGGCTCTCGATGTCACATTGAATGTGTACGGATCCTTGGCTTGTAAACTTAATCGCATTATCGGCCAGATTCATAATGACCTGTTCAACGCGGAACGCGTCACCGATCGCGGCTGATGGAACGGCCGGGTCAATACTGTAGGTGAACTGCACGCCCTTTTGCCGTGCGCCTATTGCAATGATCGAGTCAACGTTTTGTAGGACCTTAAGCGGCGAGAATGGCAGGTTTTCAAAAGCGAGGGCATCCGCTTCAATTTTTGAAAAATCCAGCACATCACTGATGATGCGCATCAGATTCTTCGCCGCTAGCATCGTCTTCTGGACGTAGTCGGATTGTCGCTCGTCCAAGGCTGTCCGCAGACACAGGTGGGTCAGTCCAATGATGGCATTGAGCGGTGTGCGGATTTCGTGACTCATGTTGGCAACGAACGCGCTCTTGGCAGAGGCGGCCGCTTCGGCAACTTCTTTGGCGTGTGCCAATTCAGCGGTGCGTTGCCGCACACGGTCCTCTAGTGCGCCTTTCTGCTCCAGAATCTCGTGCTCGTGGCGCTTGCGCTCCGTGGTATCTGTTTGCACTGAAATAAACCGGGTGATCTGTCCGTCCTCATCCGCGATGCCGGTGATCTGCAGGTTGACCCAGTAAGGTTCTCCCGCTTTGGTGTAATTGAGGATCTCCTCGGCAATGGAGCGTCCGGCCTTTAATGCGGAGGAAATCCGCGTCACGGCCTCTCGGTCAGTGCCCGCGCCTTGTAGCAACTGCCCGGGGATACGACCGATAATTTCCGCAAGCGAGTAACCAGTGCGCTGCTCGAAAGCGTAGTTGACCCATTCGATCCGCCCAGTCGCCCCAGTGATGATCACCATGTTGTCGGTGGCTTGCGCCACGATCGACAACTTGGCGAGTTCGCTCTGCGCCAGTGTCTCGGCCGTCACATCGTGAATGACGCCAACGCTGCCACCACCGGGAAGGCGGGTGGCGGTCACGACGGCCCAAAGAGGATGTTCATCCATCCGGTTGAGACGCAGGACCTTCCGGATCCGTTGGGGGTCCGGGTCGTGGAGCAGGGCGTGTAGATACGGGCGGGCGGGGGCTGTGAAAAATTCGATGAGCGACTGCCCGAGGGCCAGCGCCGGTTCGCCACCGAGGAGAGTCCGCCACGCGTTGTTCAGGTAGACCAGGCGACCCTGCGCATCGGTCTCGAAGACGACGTCTAGCAGGAGTTCGATTCGTCGCCGCATCCGGTTCTCGGACTCGACCAAGGCTTCCGTCAGGCGATAGGTCGCCTCGACGTGCAAGTCCGTGGCCAGTGTCCGGGAGTCCGGAGCGGCGGGTTTCATCGCGATCGAACCGGGTTCAGACCGTCGTCTGCATCAGCTCGGCCACGACTTCCACGCTGGTTTTGGCCCGTCCATAGAGTGGAAACACTTGATCGCAGTAGAATCGTTGCTCTGTCTCGGTGCGGGCCGAGGTGCAGTCCGACAGAATCGTGACGTTATAGCCGCGCTCATAGGCCGCTCGGCCCGTCGAGTCGATGCACAACGAGGTCACCATGCCGGCCACCAACACGTCGCGAATGCCGCGGGCGGCCAGGACGTCCGACAGCGTTGTGTCAGAGAAGGCGTTAAAGCCTACCTTGCCGGTGATGTACTCCACCCGGTCACCGAAGGCAAGAACCTCGGGGATGGTGTCAGCGCCCGCGGTACCACTGGCGAAGGCGCCGGAGGCTTTGATCGAATGCAAGATCCCGACGGGGGCGGCCAATGCGCGATAGTCAGGGGTCAGCACAATCGGGGTGGCGATCAGGCTGGCGGCGGTCGGGGCCAGCGCGCGCAAGAAGGCGAGGGAGGCAGCGAGCACCGAATCGACGCTCGATTGCGGTTCGATGACGCCGCGCAAGATGCCGTTTTGGGCAAAGTAGTCGTTCTGGTATCCGACGAGAATGACCGCGGTTTGGCTAGGATTCATGCGTAAGTACCCCATAGTAGTTGAGTCGACCTGACTGGATGCGCTTTGCGTACGCTGGGAATGAGGAGAACGGGAGCCAAAAGGTCTGCCCTGCACCGACCGAGCCGCAAACCGGAGGTGACAGTAACGCGAAACAGGCACTGAAGGACAGCGCTTTGGTGCGTAGCGGGGCCTATTTTCGAATTGACACCCACACCGGCGGGTAAACGGCACCCTTTGTGCCGGCCCACGCTACCTGAAACGATGACAGCATCGCTCTGGTCGGCGGTAAATCGGCGTGTCCGCAGAACGCTACCGGCATTACAGGCGCGGGGTCCTATTTGCGGTCGGGCGTTGCGGGACCGGGGTTTGCCCGGTCCCGCGCGGCGTTTAGAACTTGTACCCGAAGGATAGCTTGAAGGTTGAGGGCGTCCCGAGGATGTTGCCGAGGCGGTTCGGCGTCGGACGCTGCACGCCGCTGGCGTCGTAGGCGCTCCAGTCGCCGTAGTCAATGTTGTAGCCATTGTTGTTCGGGTCGGGGTTGAACGCGTTGAGCACGTTGAGCCAATCCGCACGCAGGTACACCACTTGGCCATGCGCCAGTGCAAAGTTCTTGGTTAGCTGCAGGTCCAGGTCCTTGTAGGCGATGCTGCCCGTTGGGCGCACGGAAACTGGCCGATACCAGGAGGTGCCGCCATCGCTATTGACGTTGTAGTCATAGGCGATGGGTGTGGGGCTCGCGAGTGTCAATTTCGCGCCAATGACCGTATCCCACGGACCATTCAAACTTGCCGTCGCGACCAAACGCGATTTGGGCACGGCATTTGACAGGATGAACGGGTAGTCACGAATGTTGGCGTACTCGGACGAGTAATGCTCCGAGGTGCTGCGGTTCATGGTGGCATCGGAGTAAGTGTAAGCGACCGACATCCCCCAGCCCGAGGCCTTGGTATAGGGCTTTTCAATGGAGAGTAGCAACTGCTTGGTTTTCGTCTCGGCACCGTTGTCGCCAAGGATCAACTGACCTAAGCCTGGGATCGGGTTGCCGGAGTTGTAGCCGCCGCTGTATGCGCTGCCATCCGGTTCCCGGTTGCCCCAGCTGAATACGAAGCCATCTTTCGAGTGCACGTAGGACAGCGTCACACTCGTGTTCCAATCCCCAAAGCGATTGCGCATGCCGAGGCTGAACTGGTCAGAGAACGGCACCTTCATGTTGTTTGGCAGCAGGTCTGTTTCTGGGTGCGCACCCGCCGCGAGGGGCCCTAGATTGGACGCCCCGTTGAGGTAGGCCGGATCCCAGGCGAAGCACGAGACGCCGGGGTAGCATTCGCCACCAAACTGCGCTGCTTGGAACGCAACCGAATACTGCGGCAGAGCGCCCTTGTTGTTCTCCAATTGCAGGTAGTCGAACAGATCACGATCGTAGGAGCGGCCAAAGCCACCGAACAAGACGTGCTTCTGGTCGGCATTCATGTCGAAGGAGAAGCCGAGACGCGGCTGCCACTCGTCACTTGGGGCCTTGCGATTGTGGCCATTGGAGAGATAGTTGGAAATGTTGATGCCACCGAGCGCCAAGGTCTGTGCGTAGGTCTGGCCCTCGGGTGCATTCGGATCCTGCGCGTTCATGCCGGCGACGACGGCAGCCGGCGTCACATAGTCGAGGTAGGACGGTGCCTTCTCCTGATCCCAGCGCAGACCGAGGTTGACGGTCAATCGGTTCGTGACCTGCCAGTCGTCCTGAAGGTACAGCCCGAGTTGGCGATCGGTGGTTTTGACGACCGGGGTCTGGCCTGGGGTCGGGTAGGCGAAGAATGCGTAGTACGGCTGTGGTTCGACTCCGGCGTCGGTGACGATGTAGTAGTACTGCGGGCCTTGGCCACCGGCATCGATTGCCTTTAAGTCGACGGACTTGAATTTGAAGCCCATCTTCACCGTATGGTCGCCGTGCCAGTTCAGGTTATTGAAGGTCAGATCATCCTGAACGGACGGTCCACGCTGGCCCTTGTCCTGGGTGTCCAATGGGCCCGCTGAGCCGGCGTAGAAAAACTCCGACTGATAACGGTCGGGGCTGCACTCGCCGATCACACCAGAACAGCTGTAGTAGTCGTAGATCGCGCCATTGCCTGACACGCGGGGCCGCGAGGTGAAGAAGGCGTCCTCATGGGTGACTAAGAGTTCGTTCGTCCAGCGGTCGGTGGTGTGCTGCCAGCGCGCGGTGAGGCGGTTGTCCGTGTTGAACTGGTTCGTGCCGTGCTCGGGGGCATAGATGCCGGAGCCGAAGTTGGCCTGCTGATCCTTACGCCACTTGCCAGAGATCTCGACACGATCTTGGTCGGTGATCTCCCAGTCGATTTTGGCGAAGTACAGGTCCGAGTTGAAAGGCCGTTCGGTGGGCCCAAACTGGGAGGTGACGCTTGACGGCAGGATGGACGCAATCGGTGCGCCGGTATCGGTCGTCGAGATGCCCGGTTGGATCGACGCAGGGGTCTTGAAACGCTTGCCTTCGTAGGTTACGAAGAAGTGCATTTTGTCTTGAATGATTGGGCCGCCGACGGCAAAGCCATACTCGTTGTTGCGCGATTGCGTCTTTATACCGGCCGCTTCTTCGGCCGTGGTCTTCTTGCGCAGGCCTTGATCGGTGTAGTCGATGAACGCTTCACCGTGGAACTCATTGGTGCCGGACTTGGTTTCCGCCGTGATCGCGGCACTGGAGACTTGGTCGTACTCGGCCTTGTAGTTCGATGTGATGACCTTGTAGGACCCGATCGCCAACTGTGGGAACGGATTGCCTTGGGTCTGCACCTGGCCGGTGATGCCACCGTCTTTGACGTAGCTCTTCTGGCCGACGCCGTCGATAAATACGTTCAGCGCGCTGCTGTTCTGGCCGCCGCCGCGCAGCTGGGAGTTGCCGTTCGCGTCGACCGTGAACTGCATGCCCGGCACGGTGTCGGCAAACTCGAGGAAGTTGCGGGTGGCTTGCGGGATCGTTTCGATCTCACGCAACGACACCACGAACGCCACTTCCGGGGTGCGCATTTCGGGTGCGCCAGGGCCCAGATCGCGTTGGCTGGTCACGGTGATGTCGTCCAGCGCCGCGCCTAGGGCTAGGGTCGTGGTCGAGGCGACCGTCAGGGTGACTTTGGTCTGGGTGTGGGGTCCGGCGTCTACATCGTATGTGCCCGAGGGCAGACCTACGATCATGTACGAGCCATCATCGGCTGCGGTCGTGTGGCGCACGAGGCCAGTGGCGAGATTCTTGACGGTCACCGTCGCGCGTGCCGGCGCGGTACCGCGCAGGTTGGCTTCAGCGCTCTGGGCCTGCACGGTGCCTGGCAGGGCAGCGGCAGTCGCTAGCAGTAAGGTGGTCGCCAGTCGCAGGCACACAGAAGCGCGTTTTGTCGTGGTCATGTCATCCCCTTCGATGCAGAGACCCTATTTATTCTTCGGTGGCCATCGCCCACGGGCGGCGATCGGCACAGGTGGCGGGTCTCGGTTGGCCACACTAATCGCCCACTTTAACAGGTTCGGTGGTGGTGGGGGCTGGCACCCCCCCCGCCCACTGGCTGGACCTAACGCCCTGGCGCTGGGCATGCTACAAAAAGCTCCCCTTACCGTCCGGAAGAGCCGCCATGAGTTCAGTTCTGAAGACCGACGCGATGCGCGACGTCATCGAATCCGACCGTGCCCATGTCTGGCACCACTTGGCCCAGCACAAGATCTTGGAGACGGTCGATCCACGCATCTACGTAGAAGGCAGGGGGATGCGCCTGTGGGATGCGGTCGGTCGCGAGTACCTGGATGCAGTGTCCGGCGGCGTCTGGACGGTGAACGTCGGTTATGGGCGCGAGAGCATTGCGAATGCCGTGCGCGACCAACTGATCAAGATGAACTATTTCTCGAATGCCGCCGGTTCGGTCCCGGGCTCCCTCTATGCCAAGCGCTTGATCGAGAAGATGCCCGGACTCAGTCGGGTGTATTTTGGCAATTCCGGCTCTGAGGCGAATGAAAAAGTCTTCAAGATGGTTCGGCAGATGGCGCACCGCCATCACGGTGGACGCAAGTACAAGATCCTTTACCGCGAGCGCGACTATCACGGCACGACCATTACGACGCTGTCGGCCGGCGGCCAGCCGCAGCGCAGCGCCCAGTATGGACCCCTGACGCCGGGTTTCGTGGCGGTGCCCCATTGCTTGGAGTACCGCAGTCAGTGGGGCGCCATCGAGAATTATGGCGAGCGCGCAGCCGATGCGATCGAGGAAGTGATCCTGCGGGAGGGGCCGGACACGGTTGGTGCGATCTGTCTGGAGCCGGTAACGGCCGGGGGCGGGGTGATCACGCCGCCGCAGGGTTATTGGGAGCGTGTGCAGGACATCTGCCGCCGCTACAACATCCTCTTGCACATTGACGAGGTCGTTTGTGGTGTTGGCCGTACCGGTAAGTGGTTCGGCTACCAGCACTACGGCATTAAGCCGGACTTTGTCACCATGGCCAAAGGGGTAGCGTCGGGCTATGCGGCTATCGCCTGTACGGTCACGACCGAGGCGGTCTTTGACCAGTTCAAGGACGACCCGAGCGATCCGTTGTCCTACTTCCGCGATATTTCGACTTTTGGTGGCTGTGCGGGTGGACCTGCCGCGGCACTGGAGAATATGCGCATCATCGAGGACGAGGGCTTGCTCGAGAACACCGTGCTGATGGGGCACCGTCTGGTCGCGAATCTGCGCGAGCTGCAGTCGCGTCATGCGGTCATCGGCGACGTGCGGGGTCTGGGGCTGTTCTGTGGTGCGGAATTGGTCGCGGATCGTGATACGCGAGCGCCGGTCGAGGAGAAAAAAGTGCAGGCCGTGCTGGCGGATTGCTTGAGTAACGGCGTGATCATCGGCGCGACGAACCGCTCACTTGAGGGGCTCAACAACACGTTGTGCTTGAGTCCGGCGCTGATTGCTACGCCGGCCGATATCGATAATATTACCGCGGCTATCGACGCGGCGCTCGGTCGCGTATTTGGTTGAGTCGGCGATGGCCTTAGCGCGCGATACGCGGTAAGGCCATCTTGTGTCGGCCGTCTTATTGGATCTTGTAGACGACGTTGATGCTGGTCACTTGATCGAGTTTCTTCACGCCGGAAGCGGGCGCTGTGTTGTAACGCACCCCGTAGCCGGCGCTCAGAGCCAAGCGCGCGTTCATGCTGACGGTGAGGGCGAGGTCGTTGGTGACTGCGGTGTCGGCGGAACCCGAGGTCACGAAGAGTTTATTGCCGAGTTTGGTCGATGCAGTCAGGACGCGATCGTACTTAAGCCCGAAGGTCCCGACGATATTGCCGGTTGCTGTTTCGGTAATACGCTGTATCACAGCGCCGGTGCTGTCTTTGACCAGCTGCTCGGGAGTGAGGCGTTGGTAGCCCACGCCGACGGTCACTGAGAGATCAGTCTTGTCATTATCGATCAGGTGACGGCCTGCGCCGCCCGCTACCGTCGCCTGATAGGCGAAACCGCTGAACTGATCCCGCACCGCATCGACACTGGTGAACCAGAAGGTTTTCGTGTTGATCGTGTGATTGAGCTGGTAGCGACCTTCAATCCGTTCGCCATTCAGGATGCCGTTGGTCTTGCCGTATAAACCGCCGAAAAAAACCGTGTTGGTCCACAGTCCGTCGAGGCGCGATAAGTCCAGTTTGGCATTCAAGGAAGTCGATGAGGTGTTGCCGCTAGCCAGCAGCAACCCGCCTTGACTGGCGCCCAGCCAGGTGTGTTCCACGGGGGGGGTGGAATCGGCATAAGCAGGGCTTGCCGCCATGATCAAACACAACAGCGAGAAGTGGCGAAAGGACATTGTCATAGAGACTCCTTATGGAGATTGGGTGGGTAGGGTGGCACTAGCGGTTTGGATGTTACAGGTGGTATCGGTCGTTAAGACAGATTTCCTCTTCGGTTAGGTGGATCTGACTTCGGTCTGGTTGATGGTCTCTTCGTCCTTGCTCTTCGTAAATCGACTACCGAGACGTGGTCTGACGCGAAGCGTCAGAAGCTCTT
>CAIVRI010000131.1 GCA_903908265.1 uncultured Pseudomonadota bacterium | reverse complement strand
GGCACCCAGCGCCAACCGTCACTCAATTGCCGGTCAAGATCACGGTAGTCCGGCTCGTGCGACTGCACGAGACGCCAAAAGCGAGCGGAATGATTCATATGGCGAGTGTGGGCCAGTTCGTGCACGAACAGGTAACGAACCACTTCGGGCGGTTGAAACAACAGGGCAACATTCAGGCTGATCGTACCTGTGCGCGAGCAACTGCCCCAACGGGTGCGTTGCCGGCGCCACTGCACCTCCTGGTAATGCAGTCCGGTTTCTGCCGCCACCGCCGCAAACCACGGCGCCAGCGAGCGTCGCGCTTCCGCAATGGCCCAGGCCGCCAAGGCCCGGCGCGGCTCGACCGGATCGTCCGGCGCATGCCGCACCTCCAGGACCCGATCGCTGGGCACCCGAAAACCACAACGCCCCGGCCGATAGTGCACGACCCAGGTATCTCCCGTGGAGGGCACCTCGATGGCCACCGGCAAAGCCGCCTCCTCCGCCACCGAGAATTGCGCGACTTTGCGATCAATCCAATCTTGATGCCGCGTGATGAAGCCTTGCACCAGTGCAGGCGCCGTTGCAGTAGGCGCGGTCACCACCACGCGCCCGCCCGGATAGACGCGCACCGTGAGCCGCCGTACCCGCGCGTTGCGGCGAATTTCGATCGGCGCGCGCTGGCGCTCCCACCACACTTGCTGACTAGCCTCTTGCATTGCCACCTCAGCTACTGCGCAGGCCGGCCACGACGGAGAGTCGCGCCGCGCGCAGCCCCGGCCACAGGCCTCCGATAAAACCCAGCAGCAGCGCATACAGCACGCCACTGGCAAAGACCCGCGGCGATACCGCAAAGGCGAAACTGAGCTGACTGAAGGTTTGGAAATTGAGTGTCGATGCGCGAATACCATCGAAGGCCACCCACGCGGCCGCTGCACCGAGCACGCCGCCTGCCAAACCCAACAGCAAAGCCTCGATCAGCACGCTGGCGAGCACCGCCAGACCACCAAAGCCGATCGCACGCAACGTCGCGATCTCCCGCGTACGCGCGGCCACCGCCGAGTACATCGTATTCAAAGCGCCGAACACCGCGCCGATGCCCATCATGATGGAAATGGTGGTTCCCAATACCGTGACCAGTGTGATCAGCGTCTTGGATTGGGCTGCATAAAACGCCCGCTCAGTGCTCACCGCGACGTTCACCCGCGGATCGGCACGCAGTGACGCGCCGATGCGCGCCAGTGCATCCGGATCGGACAGCTGCAGTCGCACCGACTGCACACCGGAGCGTCGGTAGGCGCCCTTGAGCACTTCAATATCGCTCCAGAGTTCCGATTCGGTGACGCTGCCGCCATCGGCGAAGAAACCCACGATCTGCCACGCTTGGCTGCCCAGACGCACGGTATCACCCAAACGCAGGCCGCGAAAGTTGGCCGCTGCGCCGCGGCCGATGATCACCTCATACACACCAGTCCGAAACATCCGCCCCGCGGTGAGGCGAAACTGGCGGCGCACCGCGCGGCCGCGCGGACCGATGCCGCGAAACGGCACGTTCGCGGCGGTGCCACTGCCGGCCATCGGCAAATCTACCAGCACATACATTTCGGGACTGGCGACGGGCCCGTTCGCGTCGCGCAATACGCCGGCCGCATCCATCACGGTATTGACCTCCGCCGGCAACAGATTGCTGGCCAACTCCCCGGACGAACCACCACGCACCACCACCGCCACATCGGTCGCGCCGGTGGTGGCCAATGCCGCGCGAAAGCCCTGCGCAATCGCCAAGGTCGCGGTCAGCACCATGACGACACCGGCGATCCCCACCACCGCGACGAGCGCCGGCACCCAGCGCGCCGGCAAGCTGCGCAGGTTCATCCAGGTCACCGCCAAGACCGGTCCGTAGCGCATCTCAGGTCGCCCGCAAGGCGCGGACAATCTCTAAGCGCATCGCTTGGCGCGCCGGTAGCACACCAGCGGCGAGCCCTAAGCCCAGCGCATACAGCACCGCGATCCCATAGGCGCGCGCTGGAATCTCAAAGTGCGGCAGGAAAGACCGCAAGGCCGCCCCCAGACCCGAGGTGGTGGCCGTGGCCAAGAACAGACCCAACGCAGCGCCTACGCCGGTGATCAGTAACGACTCGGCCAATACCAGCACCAACACACTCGCGTCGGTGAACCCCAACGTTTTGAGTACCGCGATCTCTGCGGTCCGCTCGCGCACCGATTGCGCCATGGTATTGGCGGTGACCAGCAGCATCGCGAAAAACACAGCCGTCACCACGAAATCGAGAATCTTGCCGATATCGCCGATCTGATTGGCAAAGGATTGCGCCACGGCCTTCTCGGAGGAGGTCTTGGTCTCCGCGTTTGAGTTGGCAAACGTCGCATCGACCTCGGCAGCGATCCGCGGACCCATGGCCGGGTCCGCCACTTGGATCAGTATCCAACCGATCGCGTCTTTGCCGAATGACACCGACTCGTTGAAGTACTCGTAGTGCAGAAAGATCTGGTTCGTGTCGACCGAGTCGGAGTGGTACAGCCCCAAAATGTGCACCGGCCACGAAGGCGCGCCATCGCGCCGGCGGTAGATGTTGGATTGGAGCGGGACCGTATCGCCCACGTGCCAGCCGTAACGCGCCGCGATCCCCGCGCCGACAAGGGCACCGGTGCGATCGGCAAGCCAGCGCGACCGCTCGAGCGGATCGACCAGCAGCTCTTTGGTATACAGATCGAAGTAATTGGCATCCACCGCGAACACCACCAACTGCTTGGTGGGATCTTGATAGATGCCGCCAAACCAAGTCAGGGACGAGACGGTACGGACGCCGGAGATTTGCCGTACCCGCCCCAGATACGCGCGCGGCAGCGGCTGAATGATGGACACCTTCTGCGTCGCAATCAAGCGATCGCGACCGGCAATCTCCACGCCCGCGGTGAGGGCCGTACGCACCGCACCGAGCAGGCCAAACAGCAAAAACGCGACGGTGATCGAGGCGATGGTAAACAACAGCCGCAGCCGATGCCGCTGCAGCGCGGCGCGCAGCAAGGGCAGCAGGCGCCAGGCACCGGTCACTGCACCTCCTCGCGCAACAGCACGCCCTTCTCCAAGTGCAAGATACGCTTGGCCCGGGCGGCGGCCCGTGGATCGTGCGTGACCATCACTATGGTCTTGCCCGCTTCGCGATTGAGCGCATCGAACAAGGCCAGCACCTGATCACCGGCCTTGCGGTCCAGATCCCCGGTCGGCTCGTCGCACAACAACAGCATCGGATCATTCACGATGGCCCGCGCGATGCCCACGCGCTGCTCCTGCCCGCCGGACAGTTCGCGCGGCCGATGGCGGGCGCGATCCCCAAGGCCCACCAAGTCGAGCGCCGCGCGCGCCCGGCGCCGTCGCTCGCGCGCGTCCAGGTCGGTCAGCAGCAGCGGCAACTCCACATTCTGCTCAGCCGTCAGGACCGGCAGCAGGTTGTAGAGCTGAAAGACAAACCCAATAGTGCGACCCCGCCACGCGGCCAAGGCGTCCGAATCCAACGCGCCGATGTCCTCACCGCCGATGCGTATCGCACCCGAGGTGGGCCGATCCAGGCCACCGAGCAGATTCAATAACGTCGACTTGCCAGAACCCGACGGGCCCATGAGCGCGACGTAATCACCCGCCTCGATCGTCAGGTCGAGGCCTGCCAACACCGGCACGACCTCCTCTCCCCGGCGATACTCTTTACACAGCGCGACGACCTCGACCAACGGGCCGTTCATCCGCCGCTCTTCACGCGCGCACGGACCCCGTCCTTGAGGGACGCATCCGGGCGGGCCACGACGACCGCGCCAGGCGCGAGGCCCGACAGAATGGCCGCTTCATCGCCGGGACTGGGCGCGAGCACCACGGGCGTGCGATGCAAGTGGCCTGCATCGACGATCCACACGACGTGTTGGCTCCCGTCCACCAAAACCGCCGTGCTCGGCAACAGCGCGACCACCGCCGCCTGACCGGGCGGCGCCTCTTCCAGGAAGCGCACCTTGACGCCCATATCCGGCAGCAAATGCGGTTGTAAATGATCGACGCCGATGCGCACCTTGATCGTCGCCTTTTGTCGATCTGCAGTGGGCACGATATTGATCACGTGCGCGGCCAGGGGCGCGCCGGGATAGGCATCAAGAATCGCCTCCGCCAATTGCCCTTCGTGCACCCGATTAATGTAGGCCTCGTTGACATCGACTTCTAATTCCAGCGAGTCCATATCCACGATCGTGGCGATCCCGGTGCGGGTAAAGCCGCCGCCGGCGGAGATGGGCGACACCATCTCACCCGGTTGCGCATCCTTGGACACGGCAACGCCGGTGAACGGCGCGCGGATGGTCAAGTCCTCCACATCTTGGCGCCGTTGCGCCACCGTCGCGGTGGCGGTCGCCGCCTCGGCTTGGGTGACCGCCAGACGCGCGCGCAGCGCATCGCGATCGGCCTGCGCGGTGTCCAGCACGCTCTGCGCCACCAAATGGCGCGTCGCCAAATCGTGCGCACGCTGCCAGGCCCGCTCGGCATCGGCCAGGCGCACCTCGATTTCCACCAAGGCGCGCTGCGCTGCATCCTGGACCCGCTGTGCGGTGACCCACGCGGCCTGCGCGGTCGACCGGTCCAGTCGCGCCAGCACCTCGCCCGCCGTGACGTGCTGCCCTTCTTCGACATGCACCGAGACGATACGACCGGTGACCTTGGAGGCGATCGTGGCGATCCGCCGCGCCACCACATAACCCGAGGCGTTCAAGACCGTGGTCCGCCCGCCCACGTCCGGCGCGCTGGCCTGGATCGTCTCGACTTCTAGCACGCGCGGACGCGCGAGCAGACCGACCACGAGCAGCAGCACCAAGGCACCGATCCACCAGCCGCGACGGCGTCGCGGCCTTGGGGCCTCGGTCGCGGTGCGACCCAGTTTCAACAAGGACAATGCCGAAGGATCCAAGGCCATGTGTGCTCCAGGACGAGGCCGCAAAAAGACGCGTGCAACGTTACCATAGCGGCATGCACTCTCCGCTCATCGACATCGGCATCAATCTGACCCACGACAGCTTCGACGGGGACCGCACGGCCGTGCTGGCGCGCGCCCGCGCGGCGGGCCTTGTGCATCTGGTGATCACCGGCGCCTCGCTCGACGGGGCCGAGCAGGCGGCTGCCCTCGCCCGCACCGACCCGGCGTTCTTGTCCGCCACCGCCGGGGTACACCCCCACCACGCCAGCGAACTGACGCGGGCGCAACTGCCGCGGCTGGCGGCCGTCCTCGACGATCCGCGCGTACGGGCCGCCGGTGAGTGCGGCTTGGATTATTTTCGTGACTACGCGCCGCGTGCCGACCAGCGGCAGGCCTTCGAGTGGCAACTGGAACTGGCCCGCGCGCGCCAGCTGCCGGTGTTTTTGCACCAACGGGAGGCACATGCGGATTTTGTGGCCGTGCTCAAAGCGGCCGGCCCGCTGCCGCCGTGCGTCGCGCATTGCTTCACCGGCACGCGCGCCGAGGCCGAGACCTACCTCGAGATGGGTCTTTGGATTGGGATCACCGGCTGGATCTGCGACGAGCGGCGCGGCGCGCACCTGCTCGAGGTGGTGCGCCACATCCCAGCCGACCGGCTCATGCTGGAGACCGACGGCCCGTATTTGCTGCCGCGCACGCTGCAACCCAAGCCCGCCTCCCGCCGTAACGAACCGGCCTTCCTGCCGGAGGTGGCGCGGGTGGTGGCGGCGGCACGGGGCGAATCGATCGCCGCGCTGGCGGCCTCCAGCACGGCAACGGCTACCCATTTTTTCGGTCTTAATGCGCTCTTCCAAAGCTAGTTTTTACTTTTCATAAAATGTCTAATTTATTGTTTTAGAGGAACTTATGCTGAACCCCACGCTGCTGGCCGCGCGCATCGATGCGGAATGGACCGAGTCCATTGAGCCGACGTTGGCGGACTATATCCGCATCCCCAACCAGTCGGTCCTGTTCGACCCGGACTGGGAGGCTAGCGGCCATATGGACCGGGCAGCGGCGCTGCTGCACGGCTGGGCGGCCGCCCAACCGATCGCCGGTCTCACGGTCGAGGTGTTGCGCCTGCCCGGCCGCACGCCGGTCCTCTATGCCGAAGTACCCGGCACTGCGCCGGGGCGGGTGCTGCTGTACGGCCATTTCGACAAGCAACCCGCTTTCACGGGCTGGGAGCCCGGCCTCAGTCCGTGGGAGCCGGTGTTTCGCGACGGCAAGTTGTACGGCCGTGGCGGTGCCGATGACGGTTACGCGCTGTTCTCCAGCCTGCTGGCGCTGCGACTTTTGCAGGAGCAAGGCGTGGCGCATGCCGCCTGCTCGATCCTGATCGAAGGCAGTGAAGAGTCCGGCAGTATCGACCTGCCCGCCTATGTCGACCACTTGGCCGGCCGCTTGGGCGCGCCGGACCTGGTGGTCTGCCTCGATGCCGAATGCGGTAACTACGAGCAATTTTGGTTGACCACGAGCCTACGCGGCAATCTGGTCGGCACGCTGTCGGTGGAGGTGCTCACCGAAGGGGTGCACTCCGGCATGGGCACCGGCATCGCCGCCTCCCCCTTTCGCATTCTGCGCGGTTTGCTGGATCGGCTCGAGAATGTCGACAACGGCGATCTGGCCATCGAAAGTCTGCACGTGCCGACCCCCGCGGGCCGCGTGAGCGAAGCGCGTGCGGCCGCGGCCGTCCTCGGCGCGCAAGTCGCCGGCAAATTGCCCTTCGCACCCGGCGTGCACCCGCTGAGCGAGGATCCCACCGAACTGCTGCTCAACAGCACCTGGAAGCCCACCCTCACGATCACCGGTGCCGAGGGCCTACCGCCCTTGGTCAGCGCGGGCAACGTGCTGCTGCCGCGGGTCGCGGCAAAGTTGTCACTGCGCTTGCCGCCCACCTTGAACGCCGAACAAGCCGGCGCTGCGGTCAAGGCGGTACTGGAGCGCGATCCGCCCTACGGCGCCCGCGTGCACTTTGACATCCATTCCGCGCTCGGCGGCTGGCACGCGCCACCACTGGCGCCGTGGCTTGCCGACGCGCTCGAGCACGCCTCGCAACGCCACTTCGGGCAGTCGTGCCTGGCGATGGGTACCGGCGGCAGCATTCCGTTCATTGGCATGCTCGCGGACCGCTATCCCCAGACGCAATTTTTGGTGACCGGCGTGCTCGGGCCGAAGTCCAACGCGCATGGCCCGAATGAATTTCTACACCTCGGTATGGTGCGCGGCGTGACGGCGTGCGCGGCCGAGATCATTGCCGCGCACGGCGCGCGTCCGATTGCAGCGCCAGCCCCCTGATGCCAGTCGTCGGTTGCGGCCCCGTCGACGTGCATCGCCGACAGGGGCCGCGCCAGCGTTCGTTTGCGGATGGCTGTAGGGGATAACCCGCTGTATGCCGTGGTGGCTTGGTCTGTGCTGCGCTACAGCGTTTCAGCACGTCTAAGCGCCCGCCGGGGTTAGACGTTAAACAGCAATTGCGCCGGTAACCCCGCGCCGCTGCTCGCAATGTCACTGCGGCGGCG
>CAIVRI010000130.1 GCA_903908265.1 uncultured Pseudomonadota bacterium | reverse complement strand
CCGCAGGCCTTAAAGCCGCTTCGCGGCTAAGCACCACGCCGAGACGACGCGCAACAAGGACAGTAATGGGGGTTTGGGGGTGTAACGTAAGCGTGGCCTGAGGGCCGCGGTTCAGGCGGCTTCGGCGATTACCTGATTATCTGGCTGCCATTTCCACGGCATGAGTTCGTCCCAGCGGGCAGCAGGCCAGTCGGCAGCGATCTTGGCGATGACATCGGCGATATAGGCCTGCGGTTCTAGGCCATTGAGCTTGGCGGTCTCGATGACGGAATAGATGGCAGCGGCCCGATCGCCGCCTGCCTTTGAGCCTGCGAACAACCAGTTTTTGCGACCCAGGGCCACGCAGCGCATGGCGCGCTCGGCTACGTTGTTATCGATTTCCAGACGTCCATCATCGAGAAAGCGCGTCAGAGCGACCCAGCGCTTGCGACCATAGGCAATGGCCTTGGCCATCTCCGATTTGGGCGAAAGGCGGCGCAGGGCATCGTCGAGCGCCTGGCGGAGATCGTCGATCAATGGCTTGGTGCGGTCCTGCCGGCTTCGTCGTCGGATGTCGGGCTGATGGCTGCGAACCTCTGCTTCGATCTCATAGAGCTGACCGATACGCTCCAGCAGATCGGCGGTGAGCGGCGTCGGCTTGGTCGCATGAATGTCGAATATCTTGCGCCGGAAATGCGCCCAGCAGGCGACTTCGGTGACGCGGTTGGTGTCGTAGAGCTTGTCATAGCCAGCATAGCCATCGGCCTGCAGATAGCCGGTGAAACTTGCCAACTGCCGCTGGGGATGTGCGCCGGTCCGATCGGTGGTGAACTCATACCAGACCAGCGGCGGGGTCATGGCACCGCAGCCGCGATCGTCGACGGCGTAAGCCCAGAGCCTGCCAGTCGCCGTTTTACCCTGACCCGGATCAAGCATGGGGACCGGCGTATCGTCAGTATGGATCTTCGAGGCGGTCAGGCCGACCTCGCGGATACGACTGATGATCGGGTCGAGCAGCACGGATGCCTGGCCGACCCAGCCTGCCAGCGTCGATCGATCGATCTCGATGCCCTGCGCGGCCATGATCTCGGCTTGGCGGTAAAGTGGCAGATGATGGTCGAACTTGGAGACGACGACATGGGCCAGCGTGCCGAAGGTCGCCTTGCCCCGAGCGATCGCCTTCACCGGTGCGGGTGCCTGCACGATCTTCTCACAGGCCCGGCAGCTATACTTGGGGCGGATGGTTCGAATGACGCGCCACTGCACCGGCACAGCATCGAGCATCTCATCGCTGTCCTGTCCCAGCGGCCGCAGCGCACCGCCGCAGTCGGGACAGGTGCAGTTACCCTGCTCAGGCTCGATCCGCTGTTCCTCGCGCGGCAGATGGGCGGGCAGCGCGCGAACAGGTGATGGCCGAACGACGGTTACCGGATCGCCTCGACGCGCGGCGGCGACAATGGCCTCGCCTTCGAGCTCTTCAAGGGCCAGCTCAAGCTGGGCAATCTGGGTATCGAGCCTCTCGGACGACTTGCCGAACTGCATCCGCTTAAGGCGCGCAATCTGCACACGCAGCGTGTCGATCAGAATATCGCGGGCGGAAATATCGGCGTGGGCAACCGCCAATGCGGCTTCGAGCTCGGCGATCCGAGCGTCTTTATCAGGGGTGGAAAAGCCTGCGTCCGACACCACGATTATATAGCAGATCGGTGGTCGCAATGCCAGTAAAAGCGCCGGAAAATGGGCGTTTTATCCGGCCAATGAAGGGGTGAATGTGCGTTCAGGTCGCCGCCAGTCGATGCCTTCCAATAGCATCGAAAGCTGCGCCGCCGTCATCACCACCGATCCCGTCTTGGTCGACGGCCACACGAAGCGCCCACGGTCCATCCGCTTGGAAAACAGGCACATGCCCTGGCCGTCATACCAGAGCAGCTTCACCAGATCGCCACGCTTGCCCCGGAAAGCGAACAGCGCACCCGAATGTGGGCTCTGCTCCAGAACCTGCTGCGTCATCACCGCCAGGCCGTCGAAACCCTTGCGCATATCTGTCGCGCCGCAGGCCAGGAATATCCGCGTCGATGGCGGCAGCGGGATCATCGTGCCAGCGCGTCGATCACCCGCGACAGGGCATCGGCATCAACTGCGGCATCCACGGTCACCCTGATGCCCGAAGGCAGTTCGATCCCGATCAAGCCGGGGACGAGCGGTGCAATGGGTGCAGGCAACGCAGGCGGATCGCCGATCTGGACCTCGGCGAAGGCTGGCTCGGCCTGCCTGCGAACCCCGGCAAGCTCGCCGGACATCGCTAGCCGCCGCCATGTGTAGATCGAGCCGCTGCCGACGTCATGGTGCTCACAGGCCGCCCGCACGCAACCGTCGGGGCCGAACGCATCCCGCAATACGGCCAGCTTCTGTTCCACCGTCCAGCGCCGACGGCCCGACACCCGGCTAACGACCTCGATCCGACTACTCATACGATTACTCGTATGAGTAGTCGCCCGTTCGCTTGCTGAATCCTCGATCTCGTCAGACACCCGCCACCTCGCTCAAAGAGCGGCAATCATCCCGGCAAATGGGCACCGCGCAAGGCGGCCGTCAGGCCCCGCTTACGGTAGATCTGGTCAACGCGCTCGAGCAGGAAAAGGCGATGAACAAGGCGGGCCAGCTTGCCGAGCGCCTGCTGCGCCTCGACCTCGTCATCCTCGACGAGCTGGGCTATCTGCCGTTCAGCCCATCAGGCGGCGCGCTG
>CAIVRI010000129.1 GCA_903908265.1 uncultured Pseudomonadota bacterium | reverse complement strand
AGCGGGGGCCGCTACGTTGGACGCAGGGGCTGGTGCGTTGCGCTCACCGTCCCGTTGACGACCGCCGCGCTCGTTACCGCGCTCGCGGTTGCCATCACGGTTGCCGTCGCGGTTGCCATCACGGTTGCCATCACGGTTGCCATCACGGTTGCCGT
This sequence comes from uncultured Pseudomonadota bacterium, assembly GCA_903908265.1. GTDB lineage: Bacteria > Pseudomonadota > Gammaproteobacteria > Steroidobacterales > Steroidobacteraceae > CAIKZZ01. The sequence continues at coordinate 6,711 of CAIVRI010000129.1, read as the reverse complement.
CGCGGTTGCCGTCTCGGCTGCCATCACGGTTGGCGTCGCGGTTGCCGTCGCGGTTGCCGTCACGGTTGCCGTCACGGTTGCCATCGCGGTTGCCGTCTCGGTTGCCATCGCGGTTGCCGTCGCGGTTGCCGTCGCGGCTGCCATCACGGTTGCCGTCGCGGTTGCCATCACGGTTGCCGTCACGGTTGCCATCACGGTTGCCGTCGCGGCTGCCATCACGGCTAGCTTCGCGGTTTGGGTCGCGATTGCGGTCCCGGCCGCGATCCCGGCCACGATCCCGGCCGCGGTCACCACCGCGGTCACCACCGCGATCGCCACCTTGGTCACTGCGACCGCGTGAGCGGTCACCGTCGCGCGCCCCGCGTCCACCGCGTTCCTCGCGCTTGCGGTCGTTCTTGGCCTCTTCCATCTTCTGGCTTTGGGTCTTGTAACCAAAGAACCAGCGCCAGATCCGCACAAAAATGCCGACTTGCTCACTCGGCGGCGCCGCTGTTGCAGCACCTGCTGCAGCAGGTGTCGGTTCCGGTGTGGCACTCCAGATACGGGGTGCGTCCGGTGCCGGCGCCGAGGGCATGATCGGCTGTACAACCGCTTGCTCAGGCGCTTTTTTCGGTTCCGTGGAACTGGTCTGAATCTCAGTAGCTGGCCGCTGCGCCAACTGATAACTGGTGGACGAGTTTTCCATCAGGCCGAGTTCGTCGTCGCGCACGCGGCGCAGCAAGTAGTTCGGCGTCTGCATGTACTCGTTCGGAACGAGAATGATTTCTGCGTGGTTGCGTTCGCCGATGCTATGCAACCATTCGCGCTTCTCGTTGATCAGGAACGTCGCGACGTCCACTGGTAATTGCGCAATAACCTTGGCAGTGCGGTCCTTGCGGGCCTCCTCTCCAATCAGTCGCAATACAGCCAGTGAGAGTGACTCCACGCTGCGGATGTCACCCAAGCCTTCGCAGCGCGGGCAGACCAGATGGGTCGACTCACCGAGCGACGGACGCAGGCGTTGGCGTGACATTTCGAGCAGGCCAAAGCGCGAGATCTTGCCGATCTGGATGCGTGCCCGGTCCATCTTGACCGAATCACGTAGCCGATCCTCGACCGCACGTTGGTTCTTCGCCGATTCCATATCAATGAAGTCGATGACGATCAGGCCGCCGAGATCGCGAATACGCAACTGGCGAGCAATTTCTTCAGCAGCCTCGAGATTCGTGTTGGTCGCCGTCGTCTCGATGTCGCTACCGCGGGTCGCGCGCGCCGAGTTGATGTCGATCGAGACGAGTGCCTCGGTGTGATCGATCACAATGCTACCGCCCGAGGGCAGGTTGACCTTGTGCAGGTACGCAGACTCGATCTGGCTCTCGATTTGGAATCGAGTGAAGAGGGGGACTTCGTCGGTGTAGTACTTCAGCTTGCGACGGTATTCTGGCGGCATAAACCGGGCCATATAGTCGTGGCCACGCTGATAAGTAGCTTCGTCGTCGCAGAGCACCTCACCGATATCATCGGAGAGATAGTCACGCAACGCGCGCGCCACCGGGTCGCTGTCCTGATAGACCAGGAAGGGCGCCGGCCGGTCGCGAGCGGCCTCATCGATCGCATCCCAGTTGGTTTTTAGGTTCTGTAGGTCCCACTGCAGTTCCTCGGTCGAGCGACCGACGCCGGCGGTGCGGACGATTGTGCCCATGCCTTCGGGAATCGTTAGGCCTTCCAGCGCTTCGCGGGTCAGGTCACGATCCTCGCCCTCGATGCGGCGCGAGACGCCGCCGGCACGTGGGTTGTTCGGCATGATCACGAGGAAACGGCCCGCGAGGCTGATAAACGTCGTCAGCGCAGCGCCTTTGTTGCCGCGCTCTTCTTTCTCAACCTGTACCAGGATTTCCTGGCCCTCGGTCAGCAGGTCACGAATATTGTTGCGGTTGCCGCCTTGCGGCTGCGCGCGAAAATACTCCTTGGAAACTTCCTTGAGCGGCAAGAAGCCGTGGCGCTGTGCGCCGTAATCGACGAAGGCGGCTTCGAGGCTGGGTTCTACGCGGGTGATTCGACCCTTGTAGATATTGGCTTTCTTCTGTTCCTTGGATGGGATTTCGAGTGAAAGGTCGTAGAGCGTTTGTCCGTCAACGAGGGCGACGCGCAGCTCTTCTTGCTGCGTCGCATTGATCAACATTCTCTTCATGGTCCCCTACTTGGGTACTGGCGGGGGCCGGGTCTCGGGAGGTGCGGTCCACGGGGGGAGGCGTCGCGAAAGATGCGAGGCGTAGGCGGGTCGACGCTGGGCGTTCACTGGCCATCTACTTCTTTTCTCAGTGCGCCGGATTCTCTGCGCGTGTGAACGCGGATCAAACCGGCACCCTGCCTGCATTCCTTCTGGCGCCCTCCGACCGGTCGTCGCCCTGCCGGTCCCCTCGGCTAAGGAGGGGGTAGGTAGGGCGGGCGGCAACAACGCCGCGCGATCCGAGTCATCGGCCGTCAACGATGGCCCGGGTCTCCTCAAGAGGAGCAGGCCAACAAAAATGCGGAACGAAGGCTACGAGCATCCCGGGGCCGGGACCTTCTAGAGGCTCTGCCGGCGGGGGTGCGACGGGGTCGTCGATCCGCTGCTCGAGTGTAAGCCAGGAAACGCTTCGCGTATTCCTGCGCCGAACACCCTATACTTCCAGAATGTATCAGGACGGTGTCGCGGAATCAATGTCTTACGAGTCGAAACCAGAGACTGGTTCACCCTTTTCGAAGGTCACTCACGTCGCTGTGGGTGAGGGCGAGGAGGGCCAACGCCTCGATAATTGGTTAATACGGACCCTCAAAGGGGTGCCACGCTCGCGGGTCTACCGGATCCTGCGCAAGGGCGAGGTCCGCGTCAATGGCAAGCGGGCCAAGCCCGAGCAGCGGGTTGCTGTCGGGGATGATATCCGCTTGCCCCCCATCCGGGCTGCCGAGCCGGAGGAGCTGGCCGCGCGCGCGAGTCGGGTTCCCAAGGGCGCCCTGCAGTCCATCGAAGACGCCATCATTCATCAGGACGAGCACATGCTCGTCATCGGCAAGCCTTCGGGCATGGCGGTGCACGGGGGCAGCGGACTCAGCTTTGGCGTGATCGAGGCCCTGCGGGCCTCCCGTCCGGACGAGACCCTGGAGTTAGCGCACCGCCTCGATCGCGACACCAGCGGCCTCCTCTTGGTGGCGCGTACGCGGCCGGCTTTGCGGATCTTGCATGAGTTGCTGCGCGACGGCCAAGTCGAGAAGAAGTACCTGACCTTGGTCAAAGGATCTTGGGACCTCGGCACGAAACTCATCGATGCACCACTATTGACCCATACCCGCGTCGGCGGTGAGCGGACCGTGAAGGTTGCGGCCAACGGCAAGCCGTCGCTGACAACCTTTGCCCCGGTCGACTTTTTCGGCGCCCGGGCTACCATGCTCGATGTCACGCTGGGCACGGGCCGTACCCACCAGATTCGCGTGCACGCCGCCCATACCGGTCACCCCGTGTCCGGGGATGACAAGTACGGCGACCATGAGCACAATGCGGCGATGCGTGAAATGGGTCTTGAGCGCATTTTCCTGCACTCCCAGTCGCTATCCTTCGAGTGGCCGGGGTCCCGCAAGAATTATGCGTTTAGTCTCCCTTTGCCCTTGGATCTTGCGCAAGTGTTGGAAAATTTAGCGGCTACGCGCCGCAAAAGGAGCCGCCACCGATGACCGTTCAGCGCGACTTGTTCGCCAGCAATAGGGCCTGGGCGAAAACCATCACGACGAACGATCCCGATTTTTTTCAGAAACTGTCCCGCCAACAACGGCCGGAGTACCTCTGGATTGGCTGCGCCGATAGCCGTGTACCGGCGAACGAAATTGTCGGTCTTCTGCCGGGTGAGTTGTTCGTCCACCGCAACGTGGCCAATGTGGTGGTGCATACCGATCTCAATTGCTTGTCCGTCATCCAGTACGCCGTTGAGGTGCTGGGCATCGACCAGATCATTGTGACGGGCCATTACGGCTGCGGTGGTGTGATCGCGGCGCTCGAGCAGCGGCCCCTCGGTTTGATCGACAACTGGCTGCGGCATATCCAGGATATTCATCGTCGCCACGAGCCCCTGTTCGTGCCACTGCCCGACGGGGCGGCGCGCGCCAACCTGTTGTGTGAGCTGAATGTCATCGAGCAGGTGGCCAATGTCTGTCAGACCACCATGGTGCGCGATGCGTGGGAGCGGGGTCGCCCGCTGACCGTGCGGGGCTGGATCTACGGCTTGGCAGATGGCCTGTTACAGGACTTGGCAATGCAGGTCACGCGCGGGGACGACCCCAACGTCATTTACCGGCAAGCGGTCGCCGCCGCGCAGCTCAGGAACGGGTGCTGAGCGGATCGATCCCGGCGCGGCGCAGGGCGCCCGCTAACCAAACCAGCGGTAGGCCGATCAGGCCGGTGGGGTCCTCGTTTTCGACGCGCACCAGTAGCGCGGCACCCAGGCCTTCCGAGCGGAAACTCCCCGCGCAGTCGAGCGGTTGGTCCAGTTCCACGTAGCGGCGGGCTTCCGTTTCGCTGAGCGGGCGAAATACGGCGATCGTGCGATCGGTATGCGTATCGACGGTGCCATCGGCGTGCAGGACGGCGACGGCGGTTAGAAAATGTATGGCTTGCCCACTTGCGGCGAGTAATTGCGCGACTGCACGTGCGGGTGTGCCGGGTTTTCCCAGAATCTCGCCTTGTGGGGTGATCGCGACCTGATCGGAGCCAATGACGATAGATTCTGGATGTTTAGAGAAGATTGCCTGGGCTTTTGCTAGCGCCAAGCGTGCCGCGAGTGCGGATGCGGCTTCGCCGGGTTGGCGGGTTTCGTCGATCCCGGGGGCCTCGGTCTGGAAGCGAATGCCGAGCCGCTCGAGCAGGGCGCGCCGGTAGGTCGAGGTCGAGGCCAGATACAAAATTGGCGGGGCGTTGTTCATCGGGTGACTCGGGCTAGGTTCTGGGACTTTGCAAATCAACGCTTTGCAGCCGGTTTTCTTTGACAGCGTGCAGGTGCATCTCTATCATACGCGACCCTATGACGAGCCCCTATGTAGAGCGAATCGACGTGGGGTTGCTCGCACTGCAGCAATCGACGGTGAAGCGCCAGTTTCCCATTGAAAGCTTCGAGCGTCTCGCGGATCGCCTTGCGCGCTCTGCGGGGCACGCTCGGGTGGAGTTGCAGTTTACCGAGGTGGGCGACTTCCCGGGTCTTTGGGGTACGCTGGTGGCGAACCCTTGGCTCGTGTGTCAGCGCTGCTTGGAGCCGTTCGAGGCGGACGTGTCGTCGCCGGTACGCGTCGCCTTGGTGGCGAATGATGCCGATGCAGACCGCGTGCCCGAGGGGTTCGAGCCGGTGCAGACGGATGCGGGTTGGTTTGACCTGCATGCGATGATTGAGGATGAATTGTTACTGGCGTTGCCGCTTGTGCCCAAGCACGAGACGGCGGCGCTGTGCGCTATAGCGCGCGTGGTGACGACGCAGAGCGAGCCTGAGCCTGAACCGGAACCGGTAAAGGCTCCAGTGCATCGGCCCTTCGGCGATCTGCGCTCGCTGATGAAACGCTGAAGAATTCGGTTTAAGGAGTAGTTCGATGCCAGTTCAAAAGAGCAGAAAGACACCGTCGAAGCGCGGCATGCACCGTTCGCATGACCACCTCACGGCGCCGACCTTGTCGAAGGATCCGACCACGGGTGAAACGCATGTGCGTCACCGCATAAGCCGCGACGGTTTCTACCGTGGCAAGAAGGTTATCGATACCCCGGCCGTCACGGTCGAGGACTGATCGGCTGAGCGTCCGGCATCGCGACGTGACGGTCAGCACCGCTTTGACCGACCGCGTCTGCGTCGCCGTTGACGCCATGAGTGGTGATCACGGCCCCGGCACCTGTGTGTCCGGGGCCGTCGCCGTTCTGGCCGAAGATCCGCAACTGGATCTGATCCTGGTGGGTGATCCGGCCCGTATCGAAGCGGCATTGGCGTCGCTTGTAGCGGTCGATCGCCAGCGAGTGCGTGTCGTAGCGGCCAGTGAAGTCGTCGCGATGGACGAATCGCCTAGCTACGCCGTGCGGCGAAAAAAAGACTCCTCGATGCGCCGTGCGCTTGACCTGGTGCTGCAGGCCGACGCGAGAGCGTGCGTTAGTGCGGGCAATACCGGGGCGCTGATGGCGACCGCGCATTTTGTCCTCGGTATGATCGAGGGTGTGGAGCGGCCGGCGATTCTGGCGCCGATTCCGTCGCAAAGCGGGCACACGCTGTTGCTTGATGTGGGCGCTAATGCCAGCGCCACGCCGTTTCAGTTATCCCAGTTCGCGCACATGGGCAGCATCGTTGCCGGCGACTGTGAAGGCATCGACGCGCCTCGTATTGGCTTGCTGAACATTGGTTCGGAAGAGATCAAGGGCAATGAATTGGTTAAAGAAGCCCACGGCTTATTAAAGGCTTCGGGCTTGCGTTACATCGGTTATGTCGAGGGTGACGATATTTGCCGCGGTACGGTCGATGTGGTGGTGACCGATGGCTTTACCGGCAATGTGGCCCTCAAGGCCATGGAAGGCCTGTCGCGTTTTCTTGGCGGCACCGTGCGTACGGAGTTCACGCGCAATGCAGGTCGTCGTCTGGGCGCTATTGCATCCGCGTCGGCGTTGCGTGGCGTTAAAGACCAACTCGATCCGCGCCGTCATAACGGGGCGAGCATGGTGGGGTTGAATGGGGTCGT
>CAIVRI010000128.1 GCA_903908265.1 uncultured Pseudomonadota bacterium | reverse complement strand
TCCACCGACGCAACTCCTGCGCCGCACCTGGCCAGTCCCGCTGATTGACCCGCCGCCTAAGCGTCGAAGCCTGCAACCGACCGGCCCCAAGGTTGAATGTGAAATCAACAATGGCCGCAAGCCGTCCCTCTGGCTCAGTGGAGTGGTCTAGGAGCTCGCCAAAAGGGGCGACGAAGTGGTTGTAAATTGTTCGAACGACTTGGAATCAGTTCGAAATAGTCGTGGCGGTGGGGGTGGGATTCGAACCCACGGAAGACGTTAATCTTCGGCAGTTTTCAAGACTGCAGCCATAAACCGCTCGGCCACCCCACCGCTGATAGGAACTCCCCATGCGACAGGGGGTCGAAAAAAGCGCCGGCATACCCATTATACTGGTAGTTGCCCTGTTTCCGGAGGACTTAAATGGACCGTAACCCGCTCACGATCGATTCCACCGCCACCCTAATCGCCAGTCGCGCCGACTCCGATGCCCAGCGCGTACTCAGGAACACCTACCTGCTGTTGTCCGCCTCGCTCCTGTTCAGTGCCGCGACCGCCGGCGCCTCCATGGCCTACGGCTGGCCCTATCCGGGGATCATTGTCACGCTGGTGATGTTCTACGGGCTGCTGTTTGCCATCGAAAAGATGCGTAACAGTGCCTGGAGCGTGGCGCTTGTGTTCGCGCTGACCGGTTTTATGGGGCTCACCCTCGGACCGATCATTTCGATGTACATCCGCGCCCTCCCCCATGGGTCCTCGATCGTCATGACCTCTCTCGGGGTCACCGGCGGCACCTTCCTGACGCTGTCGGCGTACGCGGTCTTTTCGAAGAAGCGCTTTGAGTTCATGGCGAGCTTTCTGTTCGTCGGCTCGATGATCGCGTTCCTGCTGGGCCTCGTGTCGATCTTCTTCCACATGGAGGCGTTATCACTGGCGGTTTCAGGCATGTTCGCACTGATCTCCAGCGGCATGATCCTCTGGCAGACTGGCGAAATCGTCAACGGCGGGGAGCGTAACTACGTGCTCGCAACCGTCTCGTTGTATATCTCGATCTACAATCTGTTCTTGAGCCTGCTGCGCATTCTCGGCGCGGGCGACCGGCGCTAGCACACTGTGCCGAGGTGGCATTGGGCCACCTCGGCGCGGACGACAAGCACGGGTGGCACGCCTCCCCTGCGAGGGTTACACCCAGCGTCGCGCCATCACCTGACAACAGCGTCTAGTCGGTTCCTACGCGACCAATCAACGACTGGCACCGAGAGACACCAACCCGCCCATATAAGGGCGCAGCGCCTCCGGCACCAGCACGCTGCCATCCGCCTGCTGATAATTTTCCAGCACCGCTACCAGCGCACGGCCCACCGCGACCCCAGACCCGTTGAGGGTGTGCAGTAACTCTGGCTTACCGGCCGCATTACGGTAGCGCGCCTGCATGCGACGGGCCTGGAAGGTTTCGCAGTTCGAGCAGGAGGAGATTTCCCGATACTTGCCCTGCGCGGGGAGCCACACTTCCAGATCGTAGGTCTTGGCCGCACCAAAACCGATGTCGCCGCTACACAGCGCCATCACGCGGTACGGCAGACCGAGCTTCTCCAGTACCGCGCCGGCGTGACGGGTCATCGCCTCCAACGCCGCATAAGAGTCTTCGGGCTTTGACAAATGCACCAGTTCGACCTTGTCGAATTGGTGCTGACGAATCATGCCGCGCGTGTCTTTACCGGCGGCGCCCGCTTCCGAGCGAAAACACGGCGTATGCGCCACCCACTGCATCGGCAAAATCTCCGCATCGAGAATCGCATCACGGGCAAAATTCGTCAGCGGCACTTCAGCAGTCGGAATCAGAAACAACTCCCGCTCCCCCGCCAACTTGAACAGATCGTGCTCAAACTTCGGCAACTGCCCAGTGCCCATCAAGGCATCGCGCGTCACCAGATAGGGTACGTAGGCTTCGGTATAACCGTGCTCGGTCGTGTGCACGTCCAGCATGAACTGCGCCAGCGCGCGATGCAGGCGCGCTAACGGGCCTTTCAACACCGAAAAACGACTGCCCGAGAGACGACCGGCGGTCTCGAAATCGAGCCCACCGAGTCCCTCACCAACGGCGACATGATCCTGGGCTTCGAAATCGAACACGCGTGGCGTACCGATGCGCCGCACCTCAATATTCGCGTGTTCGTCCGCGCCATCGGGCACGGAGTCATGCAGCAGATTAGGCAACTGCAAAGCGAAGGCATCGACCTCGGCGTGGATGGGCGCGAATTGCGCCTCCGCAGCTGCCAGATCTAGCCCCAACTGCTCGACGTGCGCCATCAGCGGACTGACATCTTCGCCCTTGCCTTTGGCCATGCCGATGGCTTTGGAGCGGGCATTGCGCTCGCTGCGCAGGGCGTCGGTGCGCATCTGCACGGCCTTGCGACGCGATTCGAGTGCGCCCAGTGCAGTCAGATCGAGCTGAAAGCCGCGGCGCGCGAGGTTCGCGGCGACGCGTTCGGATTCGGTACGGAGCAACTTCGGATCGAGCACGGCAACCTCTCAGAATAATAATCGTCTCAGCCGCCGCCGCGGCGGCGCAGGACGGCTTCGCGGATTTTAATTTCCAGTCCGCGCGGCACCGGATTGTAATAGGTTCTGGGCGTCATCTCGTCCGGGAAATAGCGCTGACCGGCGGCATGCCCGCCTTCGTCGTGGTCATAGCGGTAGCCGTCGCCGTGACCGAGTTCTTTCATCAAGCGCGTCGGCGCATTGCGCAGGGCCATCGGCACCGGCAAGGAACCGCAGGACGCGGCATCCGCGCGCGCCGCCTTGTAGGCGGTATAGACCGCATTACTCTTCGGGGCAACCGCCAGATACACCACCGCCTGCGCCAACGCCAACTCCCCCTCTGGACTACCCAGTCGCTCAAACGCAGCCAACGCATCGGTCACGATCGACAGACCGCGCGGGTCGGCATTACCAATATCCTCACTAGCCATGCGCAGCACCCGTCGGCCGACATACAGCGGATCCGCCCCACCGTCCAACATCCGACAAAACCAATACAGGGAAGCGTCCGGATCACTGCCGCGTACCGACTTGTGCAGGGCTGAAATCTGGTCGTAAAACGCGTCGCCACCCTTATCAAAACGCCGCAACCCACCTTGCGCAAGCGACTCGGCCATCGCCAATGTAATGGCACGCGCACCCGCCGCAACCGCCAGATCCGCAGCCCCTTCTAGCAAATTGAGCAAGCGCCGCGCATCGCCATCTGCAGCGCTCGCCAGTAACTGCCGCGCCTCGGGGTCCAGCACAAGCCCCAGCGCGCCGAGGCCACGCACCGTGTCCGTAAGCGTACGGTCCAACAATGCTTCCAGATCCGGGCCGGTGAGTCCTTTGAGGACGTAGACGCGGGCGCGCGAGAGCAAGGCGCCGTTCACTTCAAAGGACGGGTTCTCGGTGGTCGCACCGACAAAGACGAGCGTGCCATCCTCGACAAACGGCAAAAACGTGTCTTGTTGGGCCTTGTTGAAGCGGTGCACCTCATCCAGGAACAACACCGTGGGGCGACCCGAATTGGCCCGCGTCTGTTTGGCGCGCTCGACCACCTCGCGGATATCTTTGACGCCGGCAAGCACGGCCGAGAGCGACTCGTAGTCGGCCCCTGCAGCACCGGCGACCAGACGCGCCAAGGTGGTCTTGCCGGTCCCCGGCGGCCCCCACAGGATGATCGAGTGTAACGCGTGTCCCTCGAGCAGCCTGCGCAACGGCTTACCCGGTCCGAGCACGTGGGTCTGACCGATGAAGTCATCGACCGCAGCCGGACGCATCCGGTCAGCCAGTGGGCGGTAGGGTTCAGCGCGCATACCGGGATTCTAGCCGTTCGCCCTCAGCGCGCGGCGGGGAACCCGAGAAAACGCTCCAATGTACGGGCCCAACCACCACCGCCGAGGACAGCGCCCACCACCCCGAGCAAGGCCCCACTGGCGTTGGCCCACTCGTCCGCCCAGTCGGCCTGCCGCGTAGAGGTCAAGCCCTGCAGCAGTTCAATCGCGCCGCCGAGCAGTACCGCCCCCAAGCAGACCGCGAGGTAATAACGCGGCCGCACCAAACCGCCGAACCAGAGCACGACCATCGCATAGCCTGTCAGGTGCTGCACTTTGTCCGGCACGTTTTCAAGCCCTGGTGCGCCGTGCGGCCAGAGGCTCAACAGGAAGGCCAAACCGATGCCCAGCGCCCCGATCCCGAGCCAAAGCCACTGCAATCGCAGCGACAGCATCAACGACTACCGATCACATCCACACCGACGGGCGGGGTGAACGTAAACAGGCTGTCCTTCAAGGTCGGATTGCGTTCGACCCGCGTCAATTCGATGGTCGTGCGTTGATTGAGCCGATCCACAAACTCGAGCCGCCGGATCTCCGCCCCCGCCAGACCGATCCGTACTTCCCGGAAGTCGCCGTCCGCAGCGCGGGGTGTCAGCACCGCAATTTCAAGTCCGCGGGCGGTCCCGCCGCCGCGCACGGTGTAGTGATCGGCCACCGTCGACTCGCCCGACAAAATCATGGCCGGCGTCTGCGCCAGCGCATCACGCACTGCCTTCACCGTGGCCTGCTCAAGCTCCGGGTCATACAGCCACAAGTGCTCACCATCGCAGACAATTAGTTGCTTGGGATCCGCATAGTCCCAGCGAAACCGACCGGGCTTCTTGACGTAGAACGTGCCGCGCGCCCGCTCCACAGGCGCCGACTCGCTACGCCGTAATTCCTGCGTGAACTCGGCCCGCACCGCAGACAACGACGCCAAGGCACGCGCGAGTCGTGCACCGATGACCTCCTCTGCCGACGCGCTCGCGGCGGTCAACGACAGCAAGGCCACCAGAAGGGCAACCACCGCCCTCATCGTTCGTTCGCCGGGGGCGGCATCAGTACTTGTCGATTGCCATTGGATTCGAGCGCGCCCACCATGCCTTCGGCCTCCATCTGTTCGACCAGACGGGCCGCGCGGTTGTAGCCGATCTTCAAGCGCCGTTGAATACCCGACACCGAGGCCTTGCGCGACTCCGCCACAATGCGCACCGCCTCGTCGTACAGCGCGTCGCGTTCACTACCACCCGACCCGCCCTCCGCGCCCTCCTCCCCCGAAATGCCCGGCAAGGGACCGCGCGGCCCTTCTAATATCGACTCGTCGTACTCCGGCCGTTGGGTCTTCAACGCTGCGACCACACGATGGACTTCCGAGTCATCGACGAAGGCGCCGTGGATACGTACGGGTAACGAAGTGCCCGGTTGCAGATACAACATGTCACCATTGCCCAGCAGCGATTCGGCACCGCTCTGGTCGAGGATCGTGCGCGAGTCCACTTTCGCAGATACTTGGAACGCGATACGCGTAGGGATATTGGCTTTAATCAAGCCGGTGATGACGTCCACCGACGGTCGTTGCGTCGCCAGAATCAGATGGATGCCCGAGGCGCGCGCTTTCTGTGCGAGACGCGCGATCAACTCCTCAACCTTCTTGCCGACGATCATCATAAGGTCAGCCAACTCGTCGATGACCACCACGATGTACGGCAGGTGTTTACAAGCAGCCACATCGCCGGTCACAGGATCCAGCAAATCCTTCTCGCCCGCTTGCAGGCGCCGCATCAGCACTGGATCCGGGATCGGCTTGCCGCTGGCTACTGCATCTTTCACTTTCTTGTTGTAGCCGGCGATGTTGCGCACACCCATTGCCGCCATCAAATAGTAGCGACGCTCCATTTCGGCTACACACCAACGCAGCGCATTGGCGGCCTCTTTCATGTCGGTGACGACCGGCGCTAACAGATGCGGGATACCCTCGTAGACCGAGAGCTCCAGCATCTTCGGATCCACCATGATCATGCGCACGTTCTCGGCGGTAGATTTGTACAACAGCGATAAAATCATCGCGTTGATACCGACGCTCTTGCCAGATCCGGTCGTGCCCGCAATCAACAAGTGCGGCATCTTGCCCAAATCCGCCACCACCGGCAGACCACCAATATCCTTGCCCAACGCAAGCGTCAGCGGCGAGGCCACTTCGTCGTACGCCTTCGAGCGCAAGATTTCACCCAGCGTCACGGTCTCCCGGGTCTCGTTGGGAATTTCCAAACCGACGACGCTCTTGCCGGGAATATTTTCGACAACGCGCACGCTGACCGCGGAGAGCGCGCGAGCGATGTCCTTCGCGAGCCCCGTGATTTGACTCACCTTCACACCCGGCGCTGGGCGTAGCTCAAAGCGCGTGACGACCGGCCCTGGATGGACCGCCACCACTTCGACCTCCACACCGAAATCACGCAGCTTGATCTCGACCAGTCGCGAGATTGCTTGCAACGATTCGTCCGAATATCCCTTGACCCGCGGCGGTGGATCGCTCAGCAGGGACAAAGCCGGCAGTTGCGCATTGGCCTCCCGCGCGAACGCGTCAACCTGTTTTTCTTTGTGTACCCGTTCGCTTTTCGTGATCACTGGCGCCGGCGGCTCGATGCGCACTTGCACCTTGTGCTCCGCCTTCTTCTTCTCTTCGCGTTTGACCTCAGCGCGCTCCGCTTTCTTCTCCACACCAATCGCCTTGTCACGGCGCGTGGCCAAGCGCTCGCGGATCCAGCGGTCGGTGGCAAACACCCAGCGGCCGAGGCGATCCATCACGGCAATCCAAGACACCCCGGTGCACAGAGAAACCGATGCGAACCAGACGGCCAACAGCAACAGTGTGGCGCCCAGCAAACCAAGCGCGCTTACGCCACCGTGACCTACCAGATCGCCCAACACGCCACCCGCGGAGTCCGGATAACGGCGTGAGGAGAAATGTAGCGTGGCCATGCCTGCACTGGCAGCGAGCGTGCCGGCAAAGCCCAATCCACGCCACCACAGGACGCTCCATCCCGCCGCTGCGACGGCGCGGGAGCGGAAGTGCGACCACGCCCAGGCGGCACACAACACAGGAAACAAAAATGCCGGCGCCCCAAAGAGGGTCAGGAACACATCGGCAAGCCACGCGCCGACCGGTCCGATCCAATTGATGACGCGACCCGGCCCGCCCGTGCTACTAAAGCCAGGATCATCAGCGTCATAGGAGGCCAGCGCCAACAGCAGCAACAGCGCCGCCACCGACATCAGTAGGAACGCGCCTTCGCGCACGCCGCGCGCGGCCGCCTGCGCCCAGGGCGCCGTGCCTTCCCGACCACCGACTGCTGACTCCGCCAAGTTGAGGCCCCATTGTAGAAAGCGTTCTTAAGCCCATGTTACGGCTAAACTTCGGTTGATTCCACCGTATCGGTCCATCGACCACCACCAGTGTCCGAGCGGCGACGGAAGTGCGAGAATGACGGCGCTGCTCAAACCGAGCCCCACTACACTGCCTCAGGATCGCCGGACCATGTCGAACGCGCGCCACACCCGCTTACTGATTCTCGGCTCTGGACCCGCCGGCTACAGCGCCGCCGTGTACGCCGCGCGCGCCAATCGCGCCCCACTGCTGATCACCGGCTATGGCGTTGGCGGTCAATTGATGACCACCACCGAGGTCGAAAACTGGCCCGGTGACGCCGAAGGCCTCACCGGCCCCGGGCTGATGCAACGGATGCGCGCACATGCCGAACGCTTTCATACCGAACTGGTCGAGGACCAGATCCATACGGTCCACCTGCAAGAGCGGCCGTTCCGGCTGATCGGTGATCGCGGCACCTATACGACGGACGCGTTGATCATCGCCACCGGCGCCTCAGCGCGTTACCTAGGCCTGCCCTCAGAGGAACACTTCAAAGGCCGCGGCGTCTCCGCCTGCGCCACCTGCGATGGGTTCTTTTATCGCGACCAGGACGTGGTCGTGGTCGGCGGCGGCAATACGGCAGTAGAGGAAGCGCTGTACCTGACCAAGATTGCGCGCCACGTCACGCTGGTCCACCGCCGTGACAAACTGCGCTCTGAGAAGATCCTGCAAGACCACTTGCACGCCCGAGTGGCCGAAGGCAAAGCCACCATCCTCTGGAACCACGCGGTCGACGAAGTACTCGGCGATGACGCAGGCGTCACCGGCGTTCGGATCCGATCGACCCTCGATGGATCGACCCAGGACCTCGACGCGACCGGTATTTTTATTGCCGTCGGACACACCCCGAATACGCAACTGTTTGCAGGGCAACTCGCCATGCAAGGCGGCTACCTCACCGTCAAAGGGGGGCTCGCGGGCGATGCCACCGCAACGAGCATACCGGGCGTGTTTGCCGCCGGCGATGTCGCCGATCACGTCTACCGACAGGCCGTCACCAGTGCCGGCACCGGTTGCATGGCGGCACTGGATGCCGATCGCTACCTCGAACACGCCGACTCGGGCGACTGAGTGCACACTGCTGCGCCTCGCTATGAGGCCACCCTACTCACGTCGATCGACGCGGTCGCGGCGACCGAGTGGAATGCATTGGCCAGCAACGGCGTGCCGTTCGTCCGGCATGAGTTTTTAGCCGCGCTGGAGCACAGCGGCGCGGTCGGTGGGCGCACCGGTTGGCGGCCGCGCCCACTACTGCTGCGCGACAACGGCCGCTTAGTCGGCGCCGTACCCCTGTACGAGAAGGACCACTCCTTCGGTGAATTTGTATTCGATTTCGCCTGGGCCAACGCGTATACCCAGAACGGGATGGACTACTACCCCAAACTCGTCGCGGCCACCCCATTCACACCAGCGACCGGCCCGCGCCTGCTGACCCACCCGGCCGAAGAGGCGCCGACCCTGCGCGCCGCCCTGGTCGCCGCCCTCGACGCGGTCATGGCGGCCGGTGTTTGGTCCTCTTTACACATCCAGTTTGCCACCGAAAGCGATGTGACGGCGCTCGAATCCGGTGGTTTTCTGCCGCGCATCGACTGTCAATTCCTCTGGGAAAACAAGGACTACGATAGCTTTGATGCATTTCTAGGCACGTTTACCGCAGACAAACGCAAGAAAGCCAAGCGGGAACGCCGGCGCATCCTAGAGGCCGGCATCCGGCACGAATGGCGCGACGGCGCCAGCCTCGCGGACGCCGACTGGGCGGTGATCCACGCCTTGCTGGCGACCACGTTCCATCGACATGGCCATGCGCCGTATTTGCCCGCGGCGTTCTTCATCGAGGTCAGTCGCCATCCGGCCACCGAACCGCGTGTGCTGCTGGCCCATTTGGGCGAGCAGGTGGTCGCCGCGGCGCTCTTTTTTCGCGGTGCCGATACCCTTTACGGGCGCTATTGGGGCTGTACCGAAGCCCACCACAGCCTGCACTTTGAGACCTGTTATCACCAAGGGATCGAGTACGCCATCAACGAAGGCCTAGCGCGCTTTGAGCCGGGCACCCAGGGCGAGCACAAAATCGCACGCGGCTTTGCGCCGACGTTGACGCACTCCGCGCATCGACTCCGTGACCCACGCTTCGCCACAGCCATCGGTCGCTACTTGGAGGAGGAGCGGGCCTCGATCTTGCATTACCGCGACAGCGCCGGCGCGCATACCCCCTTTCGCCGGGATCTGCCCCTGCTCGAGGCGCCGTGAGGCGCCGCCAGGTCCCGCTACTCGCGCCGAGCGACGGGCCGCAAGCAATCCCGGACCCGGCCACCGCGCTCACCACGCCCAACGGTTTGCTCGCCGGTGGGGGCGCCCTCACCCCAGACTGGCTGCTCGGCGCCTATCGACGCGGCATTTTCCCCTGGTCGGCACCCGAAGAACCCCTGCTGTGGTGGTCACCCGATCCACGCGCGGTGTTTGACCCTGCGCATTTCAGCCCCTCCAAAAGCCTCGCCCAGTCCATCCGCAATCGCGGCTACCAAACCCGCATCGACACGGCCTTCGGTGCCGTCATCCGCGCCTGCGCGGCGCCGCGGGAACACGCACCCGGCACCTGGATCACGCAGGGCATGATCGCCGCCTACGAGACCTTACACACGCTCGGACATGCGCATTCGATCGAGACGTGGCAGGGCGACGCGCTCGTCGGCGGACTGTACGGCGTCCGCATGGGGGGTGTTTTCTTCGGCGAATCGATGTTCAGCCAGGCCCGCGACGCCTCCAAGGTTGCCCTGGCGCGCCTGATCGCGGCGGCCCGCCGGCACGGCATCGAACTGATCGACTGCCAAATGCCAACGCCGCACTTACAGAGTCTGGGCGCCTCGACGGTGCCGCGCGCTGCATTTCTGGCCCGCCTGGCCACGCTCATTGATCGAAAAACGAGCGGAAGTTTGCGCGAATAGCACCCGTGCTGCACAATGCCCGGCTTAACTAAGTTG
>CAIVRI010000127.1 GCA_903908265.1 uncultured Pseudomonadota bacterium | reverse complement strand
TCGATGCCTGCTGCGGCAAAGAGGCGACAATCGAAGTCGCGGCAGGTCTGCGGCCGTCGCGCGTACACGGTGCAGCGATGGTGTGTCAGCAACGGACAGGTACCGTCCGCGCGATAGCCTAAGTAGCGTACGCCGGGGGGGGCATTGGGTACGTTGAGCAGAAATTCGGCGGGGATTGCCTCGCGCAGATTGTCATCCTCTGCGCGCAGTGCTACCGGCCAGGACGAGCTACAGCAGCCGACGCAGTCGCCACAGGGCACGTCGGTGCCTGCGTTGCCCCGCAGCGAGGCGGCCATCGCACTGCGCCATGCACCAAATTCGCCAGCATCCTTGGTATCCGTTGCAGTAGAGCTTTGCTCAACGCCCATGGGTCATTCTCGGTGCGCCGCGCAAGTGGCAAGGCGGTGGTGTTCTTCGCGAGCGATCATACAGGCAATGCGGGTATGCGGATGCGTGCCGTGGCACGGGGCTCTGCCTACGCTGGATCGACTAAAACCAAACGCCACGGGCTAGCAATCGACGCTCGTAAGCTTGTCGTTCCAGCCCCTCGCGGTAGTCTGGATGTGCAAGGCCGATTAAGGCGCGGGCCCGTTCGGGAACGGACTTGCCTTTGAGGTTGACCATGCCGTATTCGGTCACGATGTACATGGCGTCGCTGCGCGGCGTCGTGACGATGTTGCCCGCAGTCAGGTCGAGCGTAATCCGACTGCGACGTTCACCGTGGCGTTCGTAGGTCGAGGTCAGGCAGACAAACGCTTTGCCGCCACGGGAGGCATAGGCCCCACGTACGAACTGCAACTGGCCACCCGTGCCGCTGATATGGCGATGACCATGTGACTCGGAGGCGATCTGCCCCTGCAAGTCAATCTGTGTGGTGTTGTTGATCGACACCACGCGGTCGTTCATTTGAATGATTTCTGGTGCATTGGTGTAGTCCACGCGCCGGATTGAAAATGCGTCATTGCCTTCGAGTGTCTGGTAAAGCGACGTGGAGCCAAGCGCAAAGGTGTAGACGTTGAGTCCGACATCAATGCGCTTATGCATGCCAGTGATCTTGCCGGCTTGGTAGAGTGCGGCCAGCCCGTCCGTCATCATCTCGGTGTGGATGCTAAGGTTTTGGATGCTGCTGTCGGCGAGTAAGGAGCAGACGGCATTGGGCATGCCGCCAATGCCGATCTGTAGGCAGGAGCCATCTTCCAGCTCTCCGAGGATGAGTTGTGCGACCCGCCGACAGGCGTCGCTTGGCGGCGGGTTCGGTAGTTGCGCCAGCGCTTCGTTGTCGCCCTCAATCCAGTAGTCGATCTCGCTAGCGTGGATGAAACAATCATCACCTTTCACGGGCGGTAAGTGGGGGGATACCTCGACGATCACGCAGCGCGACGATTCGATCAAGGCGCGGTACCAGAGGAGGGTTGGGCCAAAGTTATACCGGCCTTCTACATCAGGGGGACAGACCTGCAGAACCGTGATGTCAATTGGGTCCAGAAAACGTCGGTAGTAGTCGGGCACCTCGCCGAGATTGAGCGGCGAATAGTGGCAGCGCCCCGCGTTGTGATAACGCCGGTCTAGGCCGCTAAAATGCCAGCTGAACATATGAAAACTGCGCCCATCCGGATCCGCCTCGATCACGGCGCGCGGGCGCAACGACAGCGTCGAGCGGATTTTGACGTTCTCGACCTCGCCGACTCGCCGGGCCAGCGCACGATCGAACGCCGTGGGCTGATTGAGGCAGGCGCCATAGTCCAGCCAGGAATTCGAAGTCACGAGGGCGGCGGCTTCGTCCGCGGAGATCCGCCGGGCCGGGCTAGAGGCTTGCCTGCACTTCATGAGGGTCTGACTCCGTTGCCTACGGTGCGGTACCGACGCGCACAGCATGATGCCGTGCACGCGGCTGCGCAAGCCGAGCCGGGGTTTGGCCTGCGGCATGGCACGGGTCCCCGTGGCGCAGTGCCTACAAGGGGTCTAAATCAAACGGCACGTCCGCGTGGGCCGATAGGCTCTGTAGTTCTGTTGCGAGCGTGGCCGCCTCCGCGACGCGACCACTCTCGTTGAGCAGCGCGCGCAGCGCGGTGAGCGCAACCGGATCATGGGGCACGCGAAGGAGCCCCTCGCGCAAGACGCGTTCAGCGCCTGCCCGATCACCGAGCTTGCGTTGCGCAGCGGCTAGCAGGTTGCGTGCCGGATAAGGCCAAAAAGGGGGTTCGCCGTATTGGGCGGATTCTTGGACCGCCACCGCACGCGTGAACTCAGATACGCCGATGGACAAGTTGCCGTGGGCGATTGCGAGCCGACCGGTCAGGAGGTGATGCGCGACGTCGCGCTGGGCCGCATCGATTGCTACACCGAGCTGGTCGTAGACCTGCGTTACATTCGGTGTATCGGCGAAGGTAGGGGCGGGTTTGGCCTGCGCGCTCTGCGCATCGAGGGCCTCTAGTTCGACGCCAGCGGTGGTCAGATCGCCGCTGTCGAGTGCTGCAATGCCGCGACCGTAGTGCCACAGGGCGAGCGTGGTGTGCAGGTCGCGTCCATCGGTTTCGTGCGCTGCGGTGGGTTCTGGCATCGCCTGCAATTGCGCTGTCCGGTGAAAGCGGGCGAGCACGTTGATCAGCGTCGTGGGATCCCCCAGCAGATCGAACAAAATTTGCGCGGTACGCAGCGCTTCAGCCGACTGACCGGACATGCTGTAGGCGTAACTGAGGAACCCCAAGCAATGCGCGCAAGCCTGGTGGACCGAAGGATCGGCGCTGACCTTAAAATCGACCGCATCGTGCACCGCGTGCTCATTGGCGCGGATCGCAGCGGCCCAGTCACCAACGCGCAGAAAGGTATGGGCGGGCATATGCACTAGATGCGTGGCCGCGGGCTCCATGTGTAGCGCGGCCAGTTGGCGGGCCGCTGCCAATGCCCGTTCTGGCGTTGTACTGGCCTCTACGGCATGGATGTAAAAATGTAAGAGACCGAGGTGATGGGGCGCGTATTGCAGTCCGCGCTCAATGGCCTCAACCAGCTCTGGGGTGCCGGGGCTGGGTTGCCCGTCGGACGACCACAAACGCCACGGGTGCACGTCCATGGCCGCCTCGGCGAACAGTGCTGCGGCATCGGCGTCCTTCGGGTACTTCGCCATCAAGGCACGCATCGCATCACGGTAGTGCAACGCTAACTGGTCGAAATCCGGCTGGGCCTCGCCACTGGTGCGCGGTGCCAAGGCCTCAATATAGTCACGCTCGGCTACGCTCGTGTGTTTTGCAGCGAGTTGTCGTGCGCGTGCAATAGCGGCGGCGGCCTTCTGCGTGGAGGCCAACTCTGGTGCTGTATTGAAGTCCGGGCCTAGCGTCAGTGCGATACCCCACCAGGCCATCGCCAGCTGCGGGTCAAGTTGGGCGGCGGTGCGGAAGGCCTTTTGCGCTTCCTCGCTCTGATAGGCGTAAAGCAAGGTGAGGCCGCGGTCGAAGGCTGCTTGGGCGGCGGGGATCGCGGTCGAGACCGGATGGTGCGCGTAGACATAAGGCGCCGCCCGGAGGGTTGCCGATGTGAGCAGGCTCAACGTCAGCGTCACAGCGCTCAGTAGGATCCTACAATGCGTTCGTCTGTACATGCCAACTCCTGTGCGTGGCCGCGACGGCAGACAATTATCCCCCTTGGAGATCCGCTCGCTGCGTTCAGTGCGCGAACAGCTGGGACGGATCTTGAAACGATTTGAACTCCAGGGCGTTGCCGGAGGGATCGTAAAGAAAGAAGGTCGCTTGTTCGCCGATCTGGTCCTTGAACCGTATGTGAGGCGCGATGACGAACTGGGCTTTGGCAGCGTGCAGGCGCGCGACTAAGTGGTGCCAGTCGGTCCATGGCAGGACGACGCCGAAGTGCGGTACCGGTACGTCGTGTCCGTCCACCGGGTTGGTGGTTGCCAGCGCTGGCCGGGCGGAGTGGTCCAGATGCACCACGAGTTGGTGACCGTACAGGTTGAAGTCGATCCAAGTGCTCGCGCTGCGACCTTCTGGGCAGCCGAACAGCGCGCCATAGAACGCGCGTGCGGCGTGGAGATCGTGGACTGGAATAGCCAAGTGGAAGGGTGCGAGTAGCTGCATGGGGTTTCACTACGCTGCGAGGGCATCGTCGTTTACGCAGCGCCTACGGACACACCATCTATGTCCGTAGGGCTGGATTATAGGCGCTTTAGTAGATGCTCGGGACAAAGCGCTGCGTGGACATTTTCGGACGCTTGTAGCCCGTATCTTTTTGTCGAGGCGGCACCTTAATGTCGGCCGGGCTCATCTCCTCATACGGCACCTGCTGCAGTAAATGGGCGATGCAGTTCAGGCGGGCGCGCTTCTTGTCGTCTGATTCGACCACGTGCCATGGCGTGGTTTTTCGGTCAGTGGCTTCGAACATCGCGTCTTTCGCCATGGAATATTCGACCCAATGTTGGCGCGACTGGAGGTCCATCGGACTCAATTTCCAACGCTTGATGGGGTTTTGAATCCGTTCCTGAAAGCGGCGTTCTTGTTCGGCATCACTGACGGAGAACCAGTATTTGACCAGAATGACGCCCGAGCGTACCAACATGTCTTCGAACAGGGGGCATGAGCGCAGAAACTCTTTGTACTCGTCGGCGGTGCAAAAACCCATCACATGCTCGACGCCAGCGCGGTTATACCAACTACGATCGAACAGTACGATTTCGCCAGCGGCTGGCAAGTGCGGTACATAGCGTTGGAAGTACCATTGGCTGCGCTCGCGCTCATTGGGGGTCCCGAGGGCGACAATGCGGCACACGCGTGGGTTCAGACTTTCGGTGATGCGTTTGATCACGCCGCCTTTGCCGGCAGCATCCCGGCCTTCGAAAATCACCGCCACGCGCAGCTTGCGTACCCGAACCCATTCCTGAAGCTTGATGAGTTCCGACTGCAGGTGGGCAAGCTCTTCGACGTATTTGTACTGTTTGGGCGGTTTTCGTGGCTTGCTGCGCCCGGTGTAATGCCAGTGCTGTTCGATCGCGTGATGTTCTTTGACGTCAGCGAGTACGTCGCCGCCAATTTTGGCTTTGGTCTTATGTTTGCTCACAAAGGCTCCAGTGATGGCGGACCACAGCGGGAAATGCCGCCGGCGGATTTTCTCGCTTGGAACGAGATCATCGTATCCTAGGCTGACGGGTGGCTACTGTCATCTCCGATACCGGCAGACCGATCGGTTGAGCGCAGCGAGCGGGATTCGGCGCCGACCCCCGGAGCGGGCCGCGGCGCCTACGGATGACGCCACACCGTTTCTCGGTTCGGTTGCGCACAGGAGGCCACCGCCATGCGTAGGGGTGTCCGTATGGGATGGATTGTG
Organism: uncultured Pseudomonadota bacterium; assembly: GCA_903908265.1. Taxonomy (GTDB): domain Bacteria; phylum Pseudomonadota; class Gammaproteobacteria; order Steroidobacterales; family Steroidobacteraceae; genus CAIKZZ01. Next base: position 2,979 of record CAIVRI010000127.1, on the reverse strand, counting down.
CGGATGCTGCAACGTACGTTAGATTGACGCGCGTGTGCGCTGGGTGGAACGGTGGTATGCATGCATAAACAGCGCAGTCTTGGACAGAATACGCAACTAGCGCTGGGTGTTGTGGCCGCGTTTGTGCTGCTGATAACGCTGGTTACGGTGTTGATGGTGGTCAATCAACGCAGAATTGTTGCAGCGCAAAATAATCGATTCCAGTCGCAGGCCTTAGCGACCGAGTTGCGGCAAAGTTCAGACGACTTGACCCGTTTGGCTCGGACCTATGTGGTCACGGGCGACCCGCGTTACGAGACCCAATACTGGGCAGTCCTCGCAATTCGCAATGGTGAGGCGCCCCGCCCTGCACATTACGAGCGCATCTACTGGGACTTCCTGGCGGCCAGCGATAGCAAGCCACGGCCTGACGGGGCGCGTGCGTCGCTACAGTCGCTGATGAAGGCGCAAGGTTTTGCGCAGGCCGAGTTCGCCAAGCTGCAAGAAGCCCAGGCCAATTCGGACGGACTGGTCCGTATTGAGACCGAAGCGATGAACGCGATGAAGGGGCGCTACCGGGCAGCGGATGGCCGGTATACGCAGGTGGGTCCACCGGATCAGCAACGAGCCGTGCAGTGGATGCACAGCCCGGCCTATCACGCGGCAAAGGCGCGCATTATGGCGCCAATCGACGCGTTCTTTGCCTTGCTAGACGCGCGCACCCAGCAGACGCTCGACCAACAGGTACGGTACGGCTATCTGCTGTTTGGACTGCTTATTTCTTTGTGTTGTCTGGCGTTGTTAGCCGTTGTCGGCTTGTATTTTGGGGTCTTTGCCCAAGTCATACGGCCAATCGGTGCGGTCGTGTCGCAGCTGTCCGATAGTGCGCGGCGTCTGCGCAGTACGGCCATTGAGCTGACGACGTCTAGCCAGAATCTCTCCGCGACGACGGGTCAGCAGGCGGCGTCGGCGCAGGCGACGAGCGCGTCGCTGGAGGAGATGTCGAGCATGATTCGCGTCACGGCTGAGAACGCCGGCAAGGCGCAGGCTCTAGCGGCCGATACGCGCTTGTACGCGCAACACGCCACCGAGTCGATGCGTGCGCTGCAAAGCGCGATGCAAGAAATTGATATGTCCAGCGCAGATGTCGCCAAGATTTTGAAGAATATTGATGAAATAGCGTTTCAGACGAATATCTTGGCATTGAACGCGGCGGTGGAGGCGGCTAGAGCAGGCGAGGCCGGTGCGGGCTTTGCCGTGGTGGCGGATGAGGTGCGGTCGCTCGCGCAACGTAGTGCCGGGGCAGCACGTGAAACGGCGGCCAAGATTGACGTAGCGATCGCCAGTAGCTTTCGAGGCACCGCTTGTACCTCTGAGGTGGGCGCTTTTCTGGAACAGATTGTAGTTAAGGTGGCTGTTACCGATGCGTTGGTCACGGATATCGCCAATGCAGCGCGCGAGCAAGCACTCGGTATCGAGCAAGTACACAGCGCTGTCGGTGAGGTCGAGAAAGCCGCGCAGATAAACGCGGTGAGCGCTGAGAAAACCGCCACAGCCGCCGATGAGCTCGGTGCGCAGTCGAGCGTGCTGGATAGCCAGATCGATGTGCTGTACGGGCTGGCCGGTGCCCAGGGCAGTGGCGTGAAGAGTCGGGGCCGTACGGTCGCCGGCCCCGGGCGGTCGTTAAACGTGCGCCGCTAAATTGGGCAGAAGAGATCGGCCGCATCGTTGCGGTGTGACTTAGTTCTCGAGTTCGAGGCGGTAGCGCGCGCGGGCCTCGGCGGCAAAGCGCTCGTCCTCGATCGTGGCGAGCACTGCCGCCACGTCGGCCGGCCCTGCGTCGTCTACGAAAAGTCCAGTGAGCGGTCGCTCTGGCGTCAACAGGTTGGCTTCGTACAGCGCCCAGATTTCACGGGCGTATTGCGTTTCCGCCAAGGCCGGAGCGGCCCGTGCGAAGGTGGCGCGCATATTGTTGACATCCCGTTCGAACATTGCGAAAGCATTGTTATTGCCCGCGGCGTTGACCGCCTGCGGTAAATCGATGATCACCGGGCCGTGGCTGTCCACCAACACGTTGTACTCAGAAAGATCACCGTGAATCAGGCCGGCACAGAGTGCCCGCACGATCTGTAGGATCATGAACTCGTGCCAGGCAATGGCTTGCTCATCGGTCATCTCTACTTCGTTGATGCGCGGGGCGGGTCGTCCTTGCGCATCACACACCAACTCCATCAGCAGCACGCCCTCATGGACCCCGTGCGGGACGGGTACGCGGACCCCAGCATTGGCCAGACGATACAGTGCATCGACTTCCGCATTTTTCCACTCCGCTTCTTCCACCTCACGGCCATGTCGCCCGCGACTCTGCTTGGCGCGCGCATCCCGGCTGCCGCGAGATTTGCGGCCTTCCTGATATTGGGCAAGCTTGTGAAAGCCGCGATGCTCGGCGTCTTTGTAGACCTTGGCGCAGCGCAATTCCGCGCCGCAGGCCACGACATAGACCGAGGCTTCCTTGCCGCTCTTGAGCTGGCGGACCACTCGATCCACGATGCCCTCATCGATCAGCGGCTGCAGTTGCTTTGGTGTCTTCATGGCAGGTGGCGGGAGAAAACGGCAATACCCATGTGGCTACGGTTGGCAGCCAGCGCGTGGGGCACGCACGGCGGCTCGTATGCAAGCCAAAGGCCGCCTTGGATGTTGTTATCGTTGCTTGGCACTGTCAGCACTGCGTGATCGGCCGCTCGGCCACTCCTTGGATGGCTGCCGATTATAGTGTTTTTTGACCGCCGGCATAGGGTAACACTCGGCCTCTGCCGCACCGCTTGGCGCGGCAGTGACGGAATGCTGTGGCGTTCAGGCGGCTATCTGCGCCGCAAAACGCGCGCGCACGGCCTCGATCTGGGCCAAGAGACCCGATTCTAAGGGGGCGGGGTGGTGCTCTTCGAGAATCCGGCATAGGTCGGCTTCTATGCGTGCGCTTAAATCGGCATCGGGACGCAG
>CAIVRI010000126.1 GCA_903908265.1 uncultured Pseudomonadota bacterium | reverse complement strand
TACCACCCACGCTCCTTCGGCAACTTTGCGCGCCTGCTCGGCCGCTACGTGCGCACGGAAAAGCAAATCAGTCTGGCGGAAGCCATCCGCAAGCTCAGTGCGCTACCTGCCGACAATCTGTCCCTGCGCGATCGCGGCCGACTGCGGGTCGGCAACTACGCAGACGTCGTGGTGTTCGATCCCACCACCATACAAGACCATGCCACCTTCGCCGATGCCAAGCAGTATTCAACCGGAGTACGCTATGTCATTGTGAATGGCGAACTGGCTTTGAAAGACGGCGAGCCCACCGACACCCGGCCGGGGCGCGTCGTACGCGGTCGCGCCTGGACCGGCACCCCGAACGGCGGGTGCCGCGCGAGCGCCCATGACTGGAATTGGAGCCCATGACCACACTACGCCTACTAAACGCAGCCGCGGTGCGCGACCTACTGCCGATGCACGCGTGCATCCCGCTGATGCGCCGCGCATTCACCATGGTTGCGACCGGGGAGACCCTCCAACCGGTGCGCCAAGCGGTCCGTCACCCGGACGGACGCGGCCTGGTCGGCTGGATGCCAGGCTACACCACCGACCCGGAATGGTTGGGGGTTAAGGTGATGAGCGTCTATCCCGCCAACTTCGGTACCGCACTCGGCTCCCATCAGGGCATGGTCTTGCTATTTGAGCCGTTGCACGGCGAACCCGTGGCGATCCTCGATGGCCGTGAAATCACCGCCATCCGTACCGCGGCGGCCACCGCCGTCGCCACGGACGTTCTGGCCCCACCGAACGCTCGCACGCTTGGCATCTACGGCTATGGCGAGCAGGCATTGACGCACATTGAGGCCCTGCTGCAGGTCCGTAGTTTCGAGTCGGTACGTGTGTGGGGCCGCAATCTGGAACGGGCGCAACACTTCGCGGCCGACATGACCGCGCGCTTCGGCGTACCGGTCAGCGCAGTGAAGGATGGACGCGAAGCGGCCGCCTGCGATGTGATCTGCACCACTACGGCGGCACCGGAGCCGATTTTCTTTGCTGATTGGTTACGCCCCTGCCAACACGTGAACATCGTCGGCTCCAGCATTCCCACGACGAGTGAAGTAGACGAGGAGACCCTTGTCCGTGGCCGCTTGTTCGTCGACTTCAAGGACAGCACGCTAGCGCTAGGCGGCGACTTTCGTCGCGCCAAGGCGAAGGGTCTAATCGACGACGAGCACATCCTCGGCTGCATCGGGGATGTGCTGACTAACCGGGTCGCTGCGCGCCTCGCAGACACCGATATCACCCTGTTTAAATCGCTGGGGATGGTCAGCGAAGATCTGCTGGCCAGCGACTACATCTTGGCAGAGGCCACCCGTCGCGGGCTTGGCCAATTGGTGGAATGGTGAGCATGGATACACTCGGCGACCTCAGTACGCCTGCACTGATTTTGGACCGATCACGCTTGACGGCGAATGCCGAGCAGATGATCGGCCGCGCGCGGCGGGCTGTCGTGGGATTAAGGCCCCATCTCAAAACGCTAAAATCTATTGACGCGGCCCGCATCGCCATCGATCCCACGCATCAGGGTATTGCGGCCGCTACCTTGAACGAAGCGGCGTACTTCGCCGGCCACGGCATCCAAGACATTCAGATCGCTGTGTGCCTGCCACCGTCCAAGTTCGCGCGGGTCGCTGAGTTACTACGCCTGGCTGCAAAGGTGAGCTTTTTCATCGACTCGGTCGCGACTGCCAGCGCAGCCGCGGAATTTGCACAACAGACCGGCGCACCGTTACGCGTCTGGATTGAAGTGGACTGTGGCGGGTGCCGCACCGGGGTTGCGCCCGATGACCCGCAACTGCTGGCAATCGCCCGCGCTCTGGGCACCGCCGTCATCCTGGACGGCGTGGCAACCCACGCCGGCCAATCCTATGACGATCTTTCCCCGGACGCGATCGCTAACATTGCCGAAATCGAACGCCGCTCGGTCGTCGCTGCTGCGAATCATTTGCGCGCCGCCGGTTTCGTAGTGCCCGGCGTCAGTGCCGGCTCAACCCCAACCGTCACACACGCTCGCTCCGCCGAAGGACTGACGGAATGGCGCGCTGGCGTGTATCTAGTCGGCGACCTGTTTCAGGCCGCCGTGCAATCGCACGCGCTCACAGACATTGCGCTAAGCGTACTGGCAACCGTCATCAGCCATCATCCAGAGCGTGGCCAGTTGGTGCTCGACGCCGGTGGGCTGGCGCTGTCCAAAGATCGCAGCACGGCGGGACTACCGGGCCGTGATGGTGGCTACGGCTTGGTCACGGATCTAGACGCCCAACCGTTTGCGACACCACTCGTAATCACCGATACGCACCAAGAACATGGCGTCGTCCACGGCGTCGACGCCGCAACCTTGCAGCGACTGCCCATCGGTTCGCGTGTACGTATCCTGCCGAACCATGCCTGCATGACCGCGGCGATGTATGCGCACTACGACGTGATCGATGGCGATCAGCACATCGTGGCCCGCTGGCCGCGGACCAACGGCTGGACATGAGCCCGACGGCAGCGGGGCCATGGGCGGCGCGGCGCTCTCTGACACTGGCACTGGCGCTGCTGCTGTTGGCCGCCGCCGGTGCGACACCGGCACCAGGCCCGCTCGAGACACCCGCTGCCTTCATCGTCCGCGCAGAACAGGAGTTGACTCTCGCAGATGCGGCCAACCAACGCGCACAGTGGGTAAATCAGACTAACCTCAACGAGGACACCAACTGGCTCGCGGCACGCGCCAGCGAACGCTTTACGGCCGTGCAGATGAATCTGGCACGTACCGCAGCGACCTATCGCAGTCGGGATATCGATCCGATCATCGCCCGAAAACTCGCCTTGCTTGCCGTGGCGGTGCGTTCGCCGGCACCCCCATCGAGCGATCAAGCCGGCCAGTGGGCGGATCTGCGCACACGCCTTGTCGCGCGTTACAACCAGCAGCGTGTGGTGGACGGCGAACGCATGCTCGGCTCCTACGGCGAGGTACGCCACGCCATGGAGACCACGCGCGACCCGGAGGCATTGCTGCATCTGTGGCATGAATGGCATGCCGTAGGCCACGATCTGGAAGACGACTACGCGCGTTACGTGGCGCTGTCGCGGCAAGGGGCCCAGTCACTAGGGTTCCATGACGTCGGCGAGTTGTGGCGTTCGGTCTATGACATGAGCCCCACCGAGATGGCCGCTGATACAGAGCGCCTGTGGGCAGAGATCCGTCCGCTCTACGCGGCACTGCACTGCCACACGCGCGCTGCACTCAGTAAGGCCTATGGGGCCGGTGTGCAGGCGCCGGCCGGACCGATTCGTATCGAGCTGACCCGCAATCCCATGGGCATGTACTGGGTCGGTGCGTACGATCTGCTCGCAACCGGTTTACCGACCCCCGGTTACGATCTGGATCATCTCCTCGAAAGTCACCCTTCGAGTGGCGAGGCGTTGGCGCACTACGCAGACCGCTTCTGGACCTCGACCGGCTTGCCCGCGATGCCCGCGTCCTTCTGGACGCGATCGTTGTTCGACAAGCCCAGCGATCGCACCGTCGCTTGTAGCGGTTCGGCGGCCATCGTCGGCGATCCGACGGACGTACGACTCAAAATGTGCGTCGGTAACAATGCGGTGGACTTCTCCACCGTGCACCACGAAGTCGGGCACGCCGTCTATGCATTAGCGTACCAAGAACAACCGTACTTATTTCGCGGCGCGGCCAACGACGCCTTCCACGAGGCCGTTGCCGATCTCGGCGCGCTGTCGATCACGCCGGCCTACTTACAAGCGATCGGTATAATTACGCCAGCCGAAGCCCTAGGCGCCGACCAAGATCTCGGCCTGCTGCTGCGCATGGCACTACAACGGGTGACGTTCCTCCCATTCAGTTTGATCGTCGACCGCTGGCGCTGGCAGGTATACGCCGGCGCGGTGCCGCCAGCGCAGTACGATGCAACGTGGTGGTCACTGGTCGCGCAGTATCAGGGACTGATGCCCGGCGAGACTCGTCCGGAAGGGTCTTTTGACATCGCCGCCCTGCCGCACATCACCAGTGACATCAGTTACATCCGCTATTTTTACGCCTACCTCATTGAGTTTCAGTTGTTCAAAGCGGCCTGCGATGCCGCTGGCTGGACGGGGCCACTGCACCGCTGCAGCCTGTACGGCAACGCCGCGGCCGGCGCACACCTGCGGCCCATGCTCGCGATGGGCGCCTCACGACCCGGAGCCGATGCACTCGAGGCCGGCACGGGCGCGCGACGCGTATCCGCTGAAGGATTGTTGGCTTACTTTGCACCGCTGCGTGCGTATTTGGACGCGCAAAACCAAGAGCGGCGGTGCGGCTGGTGAGCGCCGCACCGGGGTGTTAACGCGGCGCGAGGTGTTCCAACAGGAAGTCACTGCCGCGACCATATATTTCAACCAACTGTTCGAAGGTTTGGTACAAGTCGTGCGTTTGACCCGGCATCGCTTCCTGGCGCAGCGCGACGCCTGGTCGCATCCGCTGTAGCGCACGCGCCAGCGTAGTGCCGTTGTTGAAGTCGACGTTCATGTCATCGTCACCTTGCACCAGATACACCGGCGAGCGCCAGCCATCAAGTTGCTCCAGCGCCGAGTACGCTTGACCGTCGGGATCGGCGGTCATATGTACGCCGGCCATATCAAAACCCACCGTATACAGATCCGAGTGTAGCGCGAGCGCCTCCGCCGTCATGTAACCGCCCCAAGACAACCCGTAGATGCCCACACCGCGGCTTGCGTCTACGTCTTTGCGTGCGAGCAAGTACTGCGCGGCGCCGACGAAGTCTTTTATTTCGGAATTGCCAGCAAAGCCCCAGTCCGGCGCATTGCGGAACGCCTCACCGCGCATGATGCTGCTGCGGTACTCGACGGAGAGCACAACGCAACCGCGGCCGACCAGATATTGATTCATCTCATAGAGGTACTGATAGGCATCCATATAATGGAATCCCGGCAACATTTGTCGACGGATGCCGCCGTGCGAAAAAACCACCGCACAGCCATTGGCTTGGCGTGGCACAAACAACTGCCCGAAGGCGGTCTTACCATCGGCGGCCGGGAACTCCACCAATTCAGGCTGCACCAATTGCGCGCCGGGAAAGTCGCTCGGGACTTTCGGCCATTCGGCCGTGCGCATGACCCCCCGATCACTTTGAATTACGACGCTCGGCGGGTTGGCCCAGCCCGCAGTAAGGTAGCCGACCTCACCGTCGGCCAGCGGCACGGGAGACCACTGGCTGTACAATCCCTCCGTCAATGGTCGCGCAGGTTTACCGTCAAAACCCACACTCGCGAGGTGGCGCCGACCGAGATCGCCTATGTTGGTGGCATATAGGATCTGTTGGCGATCCAATGACAACGCAGCGGATTCGACCTCGCCGTCACCCGGAGTGAGCAGCGTCGCCTCACCACCGGACAGCGGCACCGAATACAAATGCCGCCAGCCGTCGCGTTCCCAAACAAAGCCGATGCGATCATGGCCCGACCAGAAGAGTTGCTCGCCCTGTTGGCTCGGCGCGTAGTCCTGATCGAGTGGGTAGTACACCGAGCCCACACCCTCGCTGGCCTGCCACACTTGGCGCGGGCTGAGATCCGCAACCGCAACGGTCCAGATCGCCCACGGCTGCGTGGAGCGCATCGGCCCGCAATAGCGCTCCCCGTTAGCGCAAATGTTGCGCTCCAATCCCGGCGAATCACTGGCCTCCCGAATGAACACCAGCCGTTGGCTGTCAGCGGACCAAACCGGACCATAGTCCGTATCGCTGCCGTGGGGAATAACCACCGAACGCTGCGTGGCGAAATCATGGACCTCAATACCCGTACCACGCTCGTAAGCCACCTGTCGGCCATCGGGCGAGAAGCGTAGCCCGGTGCGCGTGCCGGCGAGGAACTCGTGCGGCTCACCGACCCCCACGAGTTGCGGGCCCGACCAATGCAGCGAAGCCGACCACACCGCACCCTGCGCGCGCCACAGCACCTGACTGTCGTCGGGCGCGAACATCGGATCGTGACCGGCGCCGAGTAAACGGGCTTCGTCCCCCTCACTGGCAACCAACCAGACTTGTTGCGTCGGCAGATCCGGGACCGCGGTCGGATTGGGCGACTCGCCCTGGTGGTTGACCCGGCCACCACGCACATAAGCGATCGCCCCACCGTGCGGCGCTACTGCGAGCGCAGATAAATCCCGCCCATCATCACCGGGTACATTGACCAATCGACGTGCTGCAGCAGCGAGCGGCTTGTAGTAAATATTCCATTGACCGGCTTCGCGACTGATGTACGCCAAGGAGCGGCCATCGCGCGCCGGCACCAGCGGATACACATACGGCGTCGCAAGCACCGACGCCAGTGTGAACGCTTCATCGGCGCGCTGCGGCGGTGGCTGATAAGCACCGAGCGCGAGGCGGCGCACGGGACGCGTGAGCTGCACATCCTCCAGCCCCTCGACGTGGCGGGTAAAGGTAATCTGGGTCCCATCGACCGACCAGACTGGATCGCTGTCGATGTCAAAGGACGGGTCTACATAATTGATGCGGTGGGTGGGCAAGTCATAGACGCCGATGTACTGCCAAGTATCTTCGGGCGTTCGATCCTCGCGCCAGACGCGCGTGTTTTCATACGCAAGGTGCAGCCCATCCGGCGCAAAGGCGAGAGCGCCAACCTGACCACGGGTGGTAAACAGCCGATCCGGTGCAGCCCACTCGGCGAGGCGTGTGGCGCGGGTCGCGCTCAGCACACTTTTTTGATCCGTCGATACCCAAGCAGCCCGTAGACCATCTGGCGTCAGTACCGCCATCGCCGGCGGCGACAAAAGGGGCTCCTCCGCACCTACAGGGGATGGCTCCAGCCAAGCCGCTAACAGCGTCATTCCCAGCAGCCACGGTCGCAGTGTGCGATGCAATGCCTTCTGCCGAATCAAGTCAACGATGCACACAATAAATTCCTTGCGGCGACTACGCCCGCGGCTGGGCCATTGGAACCGGCGCTACCGATTTAAACATGTGACGCTGCGGACAGCCACGGGCTGCAGCGCCCGCAGCGGACGCCGCATACCTGGGCGCCGGCTCAGCCGAAGGGGGCCACCCCGATCAATAGCAAATGGCCTTTGACCGCCATGAAGACATACAACACAAGACCGAGGACGATCGCGAGAGCGTCGTTCCAAGGAGAACTCGGCCGCACCGCACTGGCTTGCTGCGGTCGACGCTTGAGCGAAATCCGATCGACCACCGCCCAAACGAGCACGCTGCCGAACAAGACTGTCGAGGCGAGCGTACCGACCACGAGCAGATGCGCCAACGCCCACGCTTTGACGGCAACCAGCATCGGGTGCTTCAACGTCGTCTGCAGTTGGCCGGGCAAATAGGTGGCGAGCAGGCACGGAAACACCGGCAATAGCAGCAAGGCCGCGACATGACGTAAGGCCATCGGTGCCACCCACAGCACCTGCGGCACGAGCCGCGCGCTGGCATAGCCGCGGATGATCAGGGCCAAGCCCAACAACGCCACGACCGAGTAACAACCCCGCCAAGCGGCGCGTCCCCACCGCTCTGCCATCCCGTCACGCCAGCCGCGCGCCACGATGGACACCGAGTGAATACCGAGCAACGTGACCAGTCCCAGTACGAGTGTCAGCATGATCGACCCCTTCGCGTCAAAACGGGACCTTGAGCCTACACGCGAATCGTGCCCCGCATCACCTCAACAACGGCGCCACCCACATGCACCGAGGTCAACCGTCCGTTCGTCGTCACCGTACGCCCCCGCAGCACGGACCGCCGCCCCATGTCCTCACCTTGGATCGCCAGCCAGTGGCGCTCGCCCTCCACAAGTTGCAGCGTCGCCAGCAAGGCCAAGGCCGCGACCGTGGCGCTCCCAGTGGCGGGGTCTTCCGGCACCTTGTCGAGCGGGGCAAACATGCGTGCCTGCAGCTGCTGAGTACCAGGCACGCGCACATAGGCGTAGACCCCGTCCAGAGCGATCGGCCGCAGCACCGCGGCATGGACTGCCAAATCGCCGCGCGCGCGCGCCAGGGCCGCCCTAGAGACGACCTCTACAATCAAAAATGGCAGCCCGACCGAGGCCCCGATCGGCGCGTGGGTCTGCGTGAGGATCTCGTCCGGGGCCAGTCCCAGACAGCGCGCGGCCGCCTCCACCGCAACGGGTGGCCCTGCAGTCAGGGGTTCGGGGGCCGTCAGTTCCGCACCCACGACGCGCCCGTCCGCCCATTGCAGCTGCACCGGCACAAGGCCCGCCAGTTCCTCAAACACAAATGACGCGGGCAGGGCGCGACCCGCTGCCTGCCATTCACCGGCCAGCACGACTGCGGTGCCCACATTCGGGTGACCTGCAAAAGGCACCTCGCAGGTCGGTGTGAAGATACGCACCCGCGCACTGTGCGCTGCGTCCTGTGGCGGCAACACGAACGTCGTCTCCGAATAATTGAACTCCGTCGCGATTGCTTGCATGGCTGCGGTATCGAGGCCCTCGGCGTGCAGCACAACCGCCAATGGGTTGCCGGTGAAGGGACTATCGGTAAAGACATCGACCGTGACGTAACGACGCATAGGAGTTCCACAACCGTTGGCCGGCAAGCATACCGCGCACTAGCGCACAAAAACCGCCAGCACACCAAGTCGCGCATTCAGTGTAACTTTGTAGTTTGCTCACTGGAGTTGCACCGATGCGCACCTGCTCGCGTTCCTGGATTGGATTTCTTTTGCTCACCCTGCCGTGGCTGGCCGCAGCAGCGGTGGCCGCCGAGCCCCAGCCAGATCCCATCGCAGGACTGGTCGGGCAACTCACTCTGGATCGCTACAAAGCGACAATCGAGGGGTTGACCCACTTCGGCGACCGTCGCGAGGGCACCGCCCGCAACCGCGCGGCCCTAGACTGGGTTGAGACGCAACTGCGCGCCTATGGCTGCAGTGAGGTAACCCGCCTCAATTACACCTTCGATCCCAACGCGCGCGAGCGACCCAGCGGCCCCCCGAAGGCCAATGTCCCCAACCCCGCCGTAGGTGGCGGGCGCTACCGCGGCACGCAAGCGATCACGGGTGTCAATGAAGACCCGACGCGACAGTCCGACCCGCAGTTGCGCGCGCTCAATCAAGAACCGTCCACACCCGGCGCACGCCAGGAGATCTGGTGCACCAAAATTGGCAGCAGCCATCCTGAGGAAATGTACATTGTCGGCGCCCACCTCGATGGTCATGGCTGGGGTGAGGCGGCCAACGACGATGGTTCCGGTTCGGCTATCGTGATGGAACTCGCGCGCATCCTGTCCGACCCCAAGGTGCACACCGAACGCTCCGTACGCTTCGCGCTGTGGAACAATGAAGAGACCGGCCTCGATGGCGCCTACGCTTATGTGAAGCAACGTAAAGCCTTGCAAGGGCGGGAGGACCCGCCAGGCTCTGGTCACTACCCCGAGCCACGCTGGCTCGGCATGATCCAGCACGACATGATGCTGTTCGACCACGGCCTACCCGGCACCGACGGCACTGTGGCGGCCACACAGCGTCGCGAGGCCGATGTAAACATCGAGTTTCAATCGCACGCCCATGCCGCGGACGGCGCCATGCGCCTGGCGTTCGCCTTCCAAGCGGCGAATGAGGCCTACGCGACAGACTACCCAGCCACCGTCAGCCCCCATATGACCAATACTGACAGCACGCCGTTCATGGACGTAGTCCCCTCCATCAGCTTGCGGGAAAACGAGCGCGGTCGGGAAATCGGTGCCGGCTCCGACCCGCATTGGCACCAGCCAACGGACCGCTTCAGCACCTTCAGTGACGCCGACTTCCGCCTCGGCTTGAATGCCGCACAAACCACCTTGGGGGGACTCGGTCGCCTCGTCGGGCTCACCGTCACGCCCTAGCCACTGCGCCGCAGGCGTGGTCCGCACAGTAAAAACGGACGGGGCAGCCCAGCCATTAAGCCACCCCGTCCAGTCATAGGCCGATGATCGTTCGCTGTGGTGCATCCAAAGCCGCGGCGTTGCACCAACGCTCGAGCGTCGTAACCGACATCTCGCCACGGGCCATCGCAGCCAGCAAGATCTCACCGGCTAAGGTGCGCCGCTCGGACTCCAATTGCCGGCGACTGCGTTCCATCGTCTTGTCCTCGCGCAATTTGACGCGCTGCCGTCGATTCTGCAACCGCTGCAATTGTCCCTGCAGCTTCTCGATCCGGTGATCCATCGTCTTGAGGTCAGTCATGGCGTTCTCCCAGTGATTTGGAAAACGCAGTGTCCTGTGCCGCGCCGGCGCACCGTGAGTCGCATAATTGCCGTGTTTATATAGAAATTCGGATATTTAATAAAAAGACAGAAAGTTTCTTAGAGCGGCAAGTCCTGCACATCTGGGGCAACCCAAGCGCGCCGCGCGGCCACGGACCAGAGTGTCTCTGGTCGCCAATACGCGAACGGCCACACCGAATTCGCCAAAGGCGAGGCGAACACGGCAGTCACCGAATAGGTGAGATCCACTCCAACGGGCAAGATGGCAAGAATAGCTGCCGTGCAGCGCAAATAGCCTAACGTCAGCGTCTCGTGATAACCGGCCGAATCCGTATTTGCAACACCAGACGCGTCGTTGTAACGCCGAATCATCTCGGGCATGTCGGCAATTGCGCCGGCAAGCCCGCGGGCGCGGATCAGCCACACGGCGGTCACCAAATGTGCCGTATGCGTCCATTCTGCGCGCGGCAGTGTGCAGTTGGCCATTGCGGACCCGATCGCTGCATAGCGCACATCCGACGCCGACAGCGTCATTGCCCCGCACCGTGGAGCGCTTGCTCCAGTTGATCGCGCAGGCCCGAAAGTCGGTTACCGGGTTGCCGTACCGCGGCGGCAACTGCTCCGGCTCGGGCAATGACGAGGGCTTGCTCGCGTGCACGCGTGACCGCGGTATAGAGCAATTCGCGCGAAAGCATCGGCGAATCCGCCTCCGGTAAAATCACCGCGACTTGCGCAAACTCCGAGCCTTGGGACTTATGTACCGTCATCGCGAATGCCGTGTCATGCGGCGGCAATTGCGCGAGGGGCACCGAACGCACCCCGTCTGCTCCGGCGGGGAACCAGACCCGCAACTGCCCCGAGGCGTCCGGCAAGGTCACGCCAATATCGCCATTAAATAAGTTCACCACCCGATCATTACGGGTGACCAGTACCGGACGCCCGCGATACCAAGGACCACCGGTCAACGTCTGCACACGCTCACGCATGGTGCGCGCCAGCCATTGGTTCAAGGCATTCACGCCCCATGGCCCCTCCCGCATCGCTGCGAGCACCCGAAACGCATCGAAGGCGCGCAGAACGGTCAACGGATCCGCATCGCTTGCCGCAGCCGCGTAATACGCCGCATAGCCCGCACGCAGGCGCTCGATGACCGCCACATCCGGCTGCGCCCCCCGCGGCAGGAGCCATTCCAACGCGGGATCCTTCGCGCCAAGTTCGGCGAGTGAGGCGTCGGAATCCCCCGCTTGGATCGCCAGCGCAAACCGACCAATCGCGGAATCGCGGTGGAAGCGATAATTCTTTTTAAACCAGATCACGGAGTCGGCCATCGGATCGAGCGGATCGATGGTTGCATCAATCGCCTCCTCGGGCACCTGCGACCACTGCGCGAGCGCATGCCGCATCGGCACGGTCAGCGCCTGCGTGGCGCACAGTTGCGAGAACACGGCCCCAGACTCCACCGCTTCTAACTGGTCCCGATCGCCCAGCAAGATAATGCGCGCGTGATCGGGAATGGCTTCGAGCAAATGGGTCGCAAGCGATACGTCCAACATCGAGGCCTCGTCGATGACCACGACATCGAACGGCAGCCGATGTGCCGCGTTGTGGCGGAAGCCGCGGAGGCCAGAACCGAGCAATCGATGCACCGTGGTCGGTACCTGCGCGAGGCGCGCCTGCAGCGCAGCCGGCAAGGCGGCAGATTTTTCCGCCAACGCCGCGCCAAGGCGGGCGGCGGCTTTGCCAGTCGGCGCAGCCAGCGCAATCCGACAGCGCGGATCTTCCGCCACCAGACACGCCAACAGTTTAGCGACTGTGGTCGTCTTGCCCGTCCCAGGGCCACCGCTCACGACCAGCAAGCGACGCCCCAATGCCACCGCCACCGCCAATCGTTGCCACTGACTGCCGTCGGTCACGAGTGGATCGAACAATGCGGCCAACAGTGCGAGACCCGGACCGGTAATCGTCGGCTGCAAACCCGTTAACGACACCGCAAGGCGCCGGGCGAGTCGCGCCTCATAGTCGTAGTAACGATGCAGATAGAGCCGATCGGCAGCGTCAAGCACCAGCACTGCCGTGGCGCGTGCATCCGGCGCCGCAACAAGCCCCGTGCCGAGCAAGAGCGCACGCAGCGCGCCGACCTCCAATTGGGTCGCTTCGGCCACTTCGCTGAGTCGCGCGCAGACATGCCCCTCCGAGGTACGTTGGGCGACCACAGCGCCCGCTGCAGCCAACACCTCTGCGTGTTGGGCAGATACATTGCTGGACAATGCCCAGTGCACCAATCGGCCTGAAAATGCGGCGGCGATGTTGACCGTGACTGCACTCATACGGCATCCATCTCCCCGCCCAGCAGCGAAGAAAGCGCTTCAATCAGTGATCGAGGCGCACGCCAGAAATAGACGCCTGCCCCCGGCCACAGCGGACGTACCCCACGCACGAACAAATACAACGTCCCACCCAAATGCCGGTCGTAGTCGTAATCGGGCACCCGTCGATGCAGGAACCGATGCAAGGCGACCGTATAGAGCAAATGCTGCAAGTGATAGCCATTCGTCGCCATCGCTTGGGCAACACCGGCTGGCGCATAATCGGCGGCAGTGTCGCCCAAATAATTCGATTTCCAGTCGATCACATAGTATTGACCGGCGTGCTCGATAATCAGATCGACGAAGCCGCGCAAGTAACCGCTGAGCGTCGTAAAATGCAACATCGGTACCGACACCTGATAGTGGTCCAGGAGGGCGCCCAAGGAAGCCGCATCCAGATGATGCGCCGGCAGACTGAACTCCCATTCAACCAACCGACGCGTCAACGGCACCGTTTGCAGCGCAAATCCAGGCGGTAGCACGGTCTCTGTCACATCCCGAAGTAGCATCTGCAATTGGCGGATTGGGGTCCCAGACTCCGCACTCGCCGCGCCACCCGGGGGATGCTGGGCCAAGGCCTTCGCACACACGGTTTCCCAGAGTAGTGCGTCCGTAAAGTCCGCATTTTCAAACATTGCATGGATACATTCACCGGCCTTGGCGCCGCGTGGAAACAACAGAATATCGTCATCTGGGATCTGGGCCACCGGTGTCGGCCCCGGCTCTGCAATCAGCCGCGTGTCACGATCTACTGCCGCGGCCTCGTGGCCGCTGCCATGCATCAAACCGCTATAACTGCCGATCCGCCACGGGTCCTGCACCGGACGTGGTAAAACTTTTGCCATGATCGACCCCGGTAAGCGATCCGTGGTAACCACGGGCACACCCGTCATCAACGGCAAAGGCGCAAAAAGCACCTCCGGATTCGACCCGGCCAGCGCCTCCCAAATCGCGTCGACCTCCATCACCGTCAGCTGCGACTTCGTATGCTGTTCATAACTTTCTGCACGCGTCACCAACCATTGCAGCGCGTTTTTGGAAATGGGTTTTAGACTCGTGCCCCTACGATAGGCGCCAACCACGAGGTAACAGCGGTGCACCGCCCGGGTGAGGGCCACATACAGGAGACGCAACCGCTCCTCAAACTTCGCTTTTTTCCGCATGTTCTGGGCTGACTCGACGGAGGCGGCATCGTCCCGGTAGTCGATCAGAAAACCGTTTTTTTCCTCGTAATATTCGTACGCAGCACCCCGATCCTGGTCACTCCCGAGAAAGTCATCCCACAAGGACGGACAAAATACGATCGGGTACTCCAGACCCTTAGCGGCGTGTATGGATACGATTTGTACGAGATTACGATCGGACTCGAGCCGCATTTGGGCCGCATCATCGGCCGACTCATCAGCACGCGCTGTCTGTAGCCAGCGATGCAGCCGATCGGCAGTGGGATGCTGTTCTGCGGCAGTGTGGAGCAGTTCAATCAAGTGGCGCAGATTGGTCAAGCGCCGCTCGCCCAGAGGGCCCGAGAGTACGCGTTGCTCCACCGCATACTCCAGCAACACCCGGCGTAGCATCACCCCAACCCCACGGCGCTGCCACAAGTCCCGATAGCGAACAAAACGTTCGACATGATCAACCAGCGCCGTCTCATCACTTGCAAGACCGGCAATCTCCGTTGCCGTCAGCCCCAGCAGCGCTGTAGCGAGCGCCGCCCGCACCAATCCCAAGCGGCTCGGCTCGAGCACGGCCGCCAGAATCCGATCGATCTCTTCGGCTTCGTCGGTTTGGTAGACGCTGTTTTTGGAAATTTCCACGGCGCCGATTTGCAGACGTGCCAACTGTGCACGCACTTCTCGACCGCGGACGCGGGTCGGGACGATGACTGCGATATCGCCGGCGCGCAGTGGACGGCCGTCGTAGTGAACCTTCCCATTCTCCGCATCGGCGAGCAAGCGCGCAATCTCTGCCGCCGTGGCGGAGGCTGCCTTAGCGCGCGCCTGCTGCAAGGACGCCACGGCGTCCTCACCAACCGAAGACAAGGTCCACAGGTGTAAAGCGCCGCGTTCGGCGCCGTGATCCACGAACGGGGGCCTCGATTTCTTGCCCAGTTCGAGTGCGTGATACCGCAAGTTCGGGTTTAGGAAGGCCTGTGGCCGATCACCGAATAGTGCGTTTAAGGCCCTGAGGTACTCTGCTGAAGAACGTTGGTTTTCATTCAGCGTGTGGATCGCCTGCGCTTGGTGGCTTGCGGCAAAGTAGACGTTGAGGTCGGCGTTGCGAAAGCTATAAATCGCCTGCTTCGGATCACCCACCAAAAAGAGCGTGCCAACGCCCGCATAGATAGCCGAGAAAATACCGTACTGCAGCGGGTCGGTATCCTGAAACTCGTCGACCAACGCGATTGGGTAGCGCTCGCGCAGTGCCGCTGCGAGTGGACCGCCCGCAGCGCCCGTCAAGCGCTCGTACACTAGTTTGAGCAGGTCATCGAAGGCTAAGACGCGCCGTGTGCGCTTGGCTTGGAGCACTCGCGCGGGACCTTCCTCGACCACGTAGCGTATCAGCGCCATCCAGGCAGCCTGCAGCCCCGCATCACGCGTTTTCAGCACCTCGAGCAGATGGGAAGCGAGATCGAAGAAGGGATGCGGATCCACGGGCGCTTGCCGCGCCTTCGGCTTGTGCTTGGAGGTCGCGTAACGATCGAGACGAGACACTTTTTTTGTCGGCGATAAGACAGCGGCTAACGACTCCGTCTCAAACACCTGTTCCCATTGCGCAGCGCCCTCGGTAAGGCTTTTTAGGTTAAAAATGCTTGCATTGAATCGAGGAAGACTCGCCTCTAGACAGGCGAAAATGGCACTCCGATTCTGCAACCACATCGTACGTGCGGCTTGAAACTGCTGTTCGTCTGCATCGGAAATATCCGTGCCCGTTACCGCGGCCGTAGGCCAGACCAGATTGGCCAAGGGTTTGGCGAGGCGCCGTTTCAGCTCCACCCCTAATTTTTTTAACGTATTCGTATCCCACAACCGAGTGGCCATCGCCACATTCGGCGGCTGTTGCACCAACCATTGCCGATAGAGGTCCGCCAATACGGCATGCCGGACTTCGGCATCATCAGTCTGCAACTCCAGCGCGAGCGGCATCCCCGTTGCAAAGGGATCATCGTCCAGCACACGCTTACAAAAACCATGAATGGTATAGATTGCACTTTGATCAAACCCGGCGATGGCCAACTCGAGAATCTGGATCAGGTCTGCGCTGTTGCGCCCCTCGCTCTCATAGCGCGCGAGCAATGCGCGTAGCGGCGCATCAGCCTCTGGCTCACCCGGGTTTCGCAATCGGTGCAAGGCGCCGGACAATCGGGTCCGAATACGTTCCCGCAATTCGGCGGTCGCCGCATTGGTGAAGGAGACCACCAGAATCTTTTGCACATCCGCTGACTGCTCAATCAAGAGCCGCAGATACAACAGGCAAATCGCATAGGTCTTGCCCGTACCGGCACTGGCTTCCACCAGGCGCACCTGATTCAGTGGGCCGTTGATTAGATCGAGCGGCGCCGAGGTCATGGCACGTCCCGCTGCAAGACAGCCAGCAAAGGCGCGAGAACCTGCATCGAAAGGGATTCGAATGCAGTACCCAGCGGATCATCGACACCCCGTAGCGCCAATTTCACGGCTGCCTGCGCCGATTCGCCCGTCACCAGACTGAATTGGGAGTCTTCCCAAACCTTTTGGGCGGCCTTGCGATTGCCCCCGTTCTCGGCAAAGGCCAGCGATGACTTCGGGTAAAAGTGCAGGGGCTGTTGCAGTCCCTGCCGATACAAGGAGAGCAACGTTCCCATAACGTCCCGCGCTGCGTGCACGTGCTGCAGGGTCGCCAGTTCCCCACGGAACAGCTGCCGGGTCACGCCCGGCATGCCAACAGGCAGCGCGCAACACAGGGCCACATGTTCCACCCAAGTGCCTAATAGGGTCGACGCGCTCGGGCGCGCCGGAGAGACGCGCAGCAGTCCAGAACTACGCAAGTCGGACCACGCGCCCGTGAGTCGCAGTGGCGCCCCGTCGATGACAAAGTCGAGCTGCATCTCATGCAATGGCAGCACCACACCGATGCTGTACTGGGCCACTTGAGCGGCATACTCGACCGCCGAGTGCACCAACTGCCGCGTTGCCACCCGCCCGAGCACCCCAGAGGGCACCTCAGGACTGGCCATCACGTAACGGCGCAGACGTTCGGCATCCACACCGGCGCATGCCGCCGCAAACAATCGTGCCTCAAGACCGCGATCGCGATCCCAGTCTGGGAGTAGGGGCTCTTGGACGGCCAGTTCCTCCACGGCACGCGCCAAGGTGAGATTGAGTTGGCGCTCGACCAGGTAAGCGGCTGGACCACGGAAGAAGCGCGCCAAATCGTCGACAGCAAGTTCGAGGACGGGTGCCGTCGCAGGCAAGTTGCCGGTGAAGAACGGCCGACGCGGATCCTCCACTACGTCGGATTCTGTTGCGGCTTCACCGCCTTCGTCGCTGTACTCTCCACCCTCATCTTCATCGTGGTCCGCGCTACTGGCGAACCGTTCGAGGGAGGGCTGCTCGAGGCGACTGCGCTGCGCGCTCGCTAGTTCCGCGTTGTAGCTATGGCGACGTGGATCGGCAGGATCAAAGTGAGCTGACGAGAAGGCCTGTAGCGGGTGAGTGATCACGAGACGCGCGCGCGCCGCCTGCAGCGCCAGTAGGCGATCTGCGCCGGACAGTCCCTCTGCAATCGCTGCCGGCAACAAAACGTCTAGCAGTTCGGAGACCACCATCGACGGCGGTAGTACCGCGTTGGTGCGATCATTGAAGCCGGTATAAGACAGGTGCAGCACATCGCCCACCGCAACAAGGTGGTCCAGAAACACGTTCCGATCATCCAGACGGCGCTGACGGTCCTGTGCACGCGGCTCGCGCGCCATCAAATCAAAATCCACAGCCCGCTCGGCCCGTGGATAAGCGCCATCATCGAGTCCCAGAATGCAGACGACCCGGAATGACAGTCCCCGCAAGCTCGATACGGAAGCCACCGTGACGCCACCGCTCGGTACGCCACCGTGGGCCGGATCTTCGAGTGCCGATGCCAGCGCTGTTTGCACTACCGCCAAAGAGAATGTCGCTGCCGCATCCGCGCGCTGCATGGCCGCACACAGCGCCTGCACACTGTGACGCGTCTGCGATAACTCTTCGACCTCATCGCCTGCTTGATCCGGACTCAAAAAGTCGTCCAGCGCCTGGTTCAACAGATCGGACCACGCAGAGGCGGTACGCGGGACCGACACTGTCGTTACGAACTCAGCCAGCAACTGGACGTATGCATCCAGGGCGGCCAGGTCAATGGCGGCGGGGTCCACGACGCCGGCCGCGGGCAGCAGATCGTCTAAAAGCGGATCGAGTTGCCCGGCAGGCAAGGCATACGACAGGAATAATCGATCCAGACCCTCCGTGAGGGTGTGCCGGCGACCGTCCGGCAACTGCACCCGCGCGCGATGCGCAGCATCGACTCCCCACCGGTACCCAGAGGCCTCCAGCCAGACGCGTAGCGTCTCCAGTCGCTCCGCATTCAGTCCAAACCGGCGTGCCACCAACGGTTGCGTCAGCAGGTTCCAGGTGGCGTCCGCCTCCAATCGAGATCCCGCGAGGCTGAGCAAGGCGCACAACGTACGAGCCGCGGTATCGGCCTGCACACGGGCGCGCCCGGTGATCAGGTAAGGAATCCGACGCGATTCAGGGAGCGCCGAAAAGACCGCGTCGACCATCGGTGCCGCCGTCTCCAGATCCGGCACGACAATCAAGATGTCCGATGGATGCAGTGTGCCTTTTTGTTCCGCGTCGTCGGCAAAAAGACCGAGTAGGCGGTCCACCACCACCTCGAGTTGACGGGTCAACGAATGACAGACATGCACCTCAAGGCTGCGATCGGTGGGTGCCACGACCAGAGAACCCGCGGGCAGATCCTCTAGATGCAGAATCGAGCGTTGCAAGCGCGCCAGTACCGACTCGCCTACGGGCTCTGCATAGCCGGTGAGATCATCCTGCTGATCATCACCAAACGCATCCACCAAAGATTTAAAATAAGCGCGGGTCGGGCCCGCCCAGGCCGCCAATAGGGGATTGCCAACCTCATGACCCGCGTCCTGCCCCAACGCCCGCAACTGCGCCAAACGCCGCGGCGCCACGATCTCGGCCCAGTACTCCTGACAGGGATTGAGCACATACAGGTGGATCTGTAGATGCGGAGCCAAGGCATGTAGCCATTCCACATGCAGTGGCGGAATCGAGGGCAGTGCGAGCAGGTGCACCGCACGCGGCAACAAGGCGGCCTTCTCGGGGTCCTGCAGCGCCGCAATAAACTGCTGACGGGGATGGCGATCCTGCGCATTGAGTCGCGCCAGCAGCGCTTGCCATAGCGCCGATTGCCAGACCACATCCGCAGCGGCAGTGCCGGTGAGCACTGGCAAGGCAGTGTTCCCAGCCGCCCAGCCCTCCAGCCAGTCACTGCGATAAGTAATGTACTGGTCGTACAAGGCGGCGATACGGGCGGCTAACTCGTACCGCATTACCTCGTCTGCAGCACCCAAGTACTGGGCGAGCCGCGGGTGCGCCACAACGAACGCCGGCTGACCCAACACCGCCAACACCTGCCAGGTCAGATTCGCTGGCTGGAACGGTGACTCGGCTTCAATCCCCGGCACAACGCGGCCCACCATCTGCCACAGCCACCGACCCAAATTATTGAAAGACAGGTTGGCGCAAATGCCCTGCTTCTGGGCAATCGACAGCTGCAGCGCACGACGCACGGCCACACTGGGAACCAGAACCTCGTCCATATCAAAGACGCCAGCACCCGACTGCGCCAGTTCACGCAGAAGTCGATCGGTCAGTACCGGCAGGCAGTTGGAGAAGTAAAGGTGCAGCATTGCCGTTGGGGTTGCCGGGTCCGCAAAAGGGCGGCCGGAGCGTTGACAGTTCTACCCGGAATGGCGCCTAAAGCAAGGGGGATTACCCCATAAGGGAGATCAAAAACTGAGCCGGTCCCACAGAGTTCATTCCTATCTACCAGGATCCGTGCGCATCGGCCACACAACGCTTAGGATTGTGCTTCCTATACAGGTCGGATGTCCTATGCGTCGCACCATCGACTTTTTGCTGCATGACTGGCTCCAGGTCGAGTCCCTGACGCATCGGGAGCGGTTCAAAGACCACTCCCCAGAAACGTTTTCTGCGGTCCTGGATACCTGCGAGCGGGTTGCGCGCGAGGTGTTTGCCCCTGTCAATCGCATTGTCGACGTAGAAGAGCCGCGCATGAACCCAGACGGAAGCGTCTGGCTACCTGAGGCTGCCTACACCACAGCGGTCGCGTACCGAGACACGGGGATGATCGCCGCCACGCAAGACTATGAATACGGTGGGTTACAGATGCCCAGCGTCATCGAGACCGCCGCAAACGCGTTCTTTGCCACTGCCGGGATTGGACTCGGCGGGGGAGCCATGCTCACCACCGGCAGCGCCAATCTCATCCTTGCGCATGGGTCAGCAACTCAAAAGGATCTATTCGCACGCCACCTGTTGTCCGGTCGTTGGTGCGGCACGATGTGTCTATCCGAAACCCAGGCCGGATCGAGCCTCTCTGACATCGTTACTCGAGCGCTGCGCGACGGCGAGGGGAGCGACGCCGATCCGTTCGGGCCCCGATACCGACTCCACGGCAACAAGATGTGGATCTCCAACGGCGAGCACAACCTCACCGAAAATATCGTCCATCTGGTGCTCGCTAAGATTCCCGGACCCGACGGCCGACTCATCGCCGGGGTTCGCGGCATCTCCTTGTTTATCGTTCCGAAACGCCTGATCGATGCAGACGCTCAACTGACGGGCGAACACAACGACGTCGCGCTGGCGGGCCTGAATCACAAATGCGGCTACCGTGGCATGCCCAATACGCTGCTCAACTTCGGCGAAGGCCGGCACGCCGTGCGCGGCGCACCCGGCGCCGTTGGCTACCTCGTTGGCGAGCCCGGGCAGGGCCTGTCGTACATGTTCCACATGATGAATGAAGCCCGGATCGCCGTGGGACTCGGCGCCGCGTCAATCGGTTACGCGGGCTTTGCGGCCAGTCTGGACTACGCGCGCAACCGCCGCCAAGGCCGACCCATCGGGGCGGCGGGCAAAGACCCGCTCTCGCCACCCGTGCGCCTGATCGAACACGCGGACGTACGGCGTATGCTGCTGGCGCAAAAAACCTACGTGGAAGGCTCACTTGCACTGGTTCTCTATGCCGCCCGACTCGTTGATGAAGTGCGTACGGGGGAGGGTGCAGCGGCCAGTGAGGCCCATCGTTTACTGGAAGTACTGACGCCGGTGGTTAAAAGCTGGCCGAGTCAGTACTGCGTGGAGGCCAATAGTCACGCGATCCAGATTCATGGCGGTTACGGTTATACCCGCGACTTCCCCGTCGAACAGTACTGGCGTGACAACCGGCTCAACATGATCCATGAGGGCGCGCACGCGATCCACGGCTTGGACCTCTTAGGCCGCAAAGTCCGTGTCGATCAAGGTGCTGGACTGGCGCTCTTTGCGCGTCAGGTCGCAAAGACCGCCAACAGCAGTACCGCCTACCCTGCGTTGGCTGACTATGGGCGAGCACTCGAGGCTGCACTGCGCCGCCTCCTAGCCGCCACCGCGGCGGCCTGGTCAGTGCCTGACCCAGAAATCGCACTCGCCAACGCGACCCCCTACCTAGAAGCCTTCGGCCACGTCACCATCGCGTGGCTATGGCTGGATCTGGCGGTCGTGGCGATGCAGAAATTGGACGGGGCAAGCGAAACAGCGGCCTCACACCTGCGCGGCCTGTTACAGGCGACCGCCTACTTCTATGGCTATGAATTGCCGAAAATAGACGCTTGGCTTGCGGTGGCCGCCGCCCGTACACCCACCTGTTTGGAAATGCAGGACGAGTGGTACTGACCGCCGTCACTTGCCAGACGACCCGACCCCCGCGCAACCACACGTAAATAGCGCACCTGCGTTACAGTAACAGTCAACTTGGAAATGAGACTCGCTATGCCGGCACCATCACACCTGCTTCTTGCCCTGACGCTGGCCGTTTCAGCGGCAAGCTTCGCCGAAACAACAGTATTGACAGCGGCACACTATCTGGACGTCGAGGCAGGACAGCTCGTTTCACCCGCTGAGATCCGCATTGACGGAGAACGCATCGTAGAAGTGGGGAAGGCGGTGAACCACCCCGCAGGCACACGGGTGATCGACCTTGGCAATCGCACCCTCATGCCGGGACTCATTGATGCGCACATCCACTTATTCCTGCACCCTGGCGCTCAGGACTTGCAGACCCTGCAGGAATCCGCCCCCGCCCGGACGATTCTCGCGCTCGCAGCAGCGCGAGATGATTTGCTGGCTGGCTTTACGGCCGAGCGCGATATGGGTAGCGAGGGCGCAAACTCTGCCGACAGTGCGGTGCGCAATGCCATTGATAGCGGTCTGTACCCCGGACCGCGCTTGCGTGTGTCCGGCAATGCGATCGACATCGTCGGCGGCCATGAAGATGCCATCGCCTTCAACCCCAATGCCCATGTGCCATCCAATGCCGACTATGCGACCACGGCCGATGATCTGGTACGCGTAATGCGCCAGCAGCACAAAGAAGGCTCTGATTTTGCAAAAATATACCAGACCGGTCCCGATGAAATGCGCAACGGCACCTTGCACACACCCTATCAATATTCGATAGCGCAACTAAAAGCCGCGGTCGAGGAAGCGGCGCGACTAGGCACCGTTGTCGCCGTACATGCGACGGGCGAGCCCGGCGCAGGGTACGCCGCAGAAGCGGGTGTCGCGTCCATTGACCATGCGCTGCAACTGAGTGATGCCACCATGGCGTTGATGAAAAAGCAGCAGATTCCTGCCGTACCGACCTTGACCTGGTACGAGTACTACTCCACCCGGACGCCCGCCGAAGCCGCCAATAGCCAATCCGCAGCGATCTACGCGTACAAACTCAAGGAGTTCGCCAAGCAGGTCAAAGCAGGTATTCCCTTTGCGGTCGGCTCGGATGTAGGACCCTTCGCCCACGGCACGCAAGCACGTGAATTTGAATTGATGGTCCAACACGGAATGACACCGGCTGCCGTGCTGCAGGCAGACCTGATCAATGGCGCCAAACTTTTGGGATGGAAAGACGACATCGGACAACTCAAGTCTGGCTATTACGCTGACATCATCGCGGTCGAAGGCAACCCCCTCACCGATATCACCACGCTGAAGACCGTTCCTTTCGTGATGAAGGGCGGTGTCGTGATCAAGGCAACTATTCATTAGCTACTTTGGCATACCGTGACACCGGCCTGAATCGCCCAAGCCGCAAAGCAGCAGATCGGGCCAATCCGATGCAAAGACTTGTAATGAGACCTAGTGATTTTCGCTCAGTGCGTTTGCGACCGCATTGGCTTGACATATCTGGGCGTACAACCAAGCAGGACGAATAGATGCCATGCGCAAGTTAACGCTCGCAATTGCAATAACGACTGCGGTGCTCTGCGCAGTTGCGATTTGGTTTTGTAGCCTGGACAAGGAAACCCGTGGATTTATCGCCACCTTCCCGACCAATACCGATCTACTGACTTGGCCCCAATCGCAACGCGATGCGGCGTTTCGAGCAATGGATCGTCTGCCCGTGTTGTTGCATGCACGTGCTGTCTCACCTTCACAGACGCCACTTGCACTACCGTTGGGAAAGCCGTTGGTGATCCCTGGCATCGCCGCGTATGTCGCCGCACAACATGCAGCAGGTATCGTAATCCTGCAAGACGGTAAAGTCCGATTGGAACGCTACGGACTCGGCTTCGAGGCGGCAGGGCGATGGACCAGTTTTTCGGTTGCGAAATCGTTTACTTCCACGCTCGTCGGCGCCGCGATTCAGGACGGATATATCAAAAGTCTAGAAGACAAAGTCAGCCAGTACGTGCCCGACTTGCGGGGCTCTGCCTACGACGACGTCACCATCCGACAATTACTGACGATGAGTTCCGGCGTCCAATGGAATGAGGACTATGAGGACGTCCATTCCGATGTGTCCCGCTTCAATGATGCCGCGCCCGACCCGGGCGTAGACGCCACCGTCAGTTACATGCGCAAGCTCCCACGTGCACACCCAGCGGGCGCGGTCTGGAACTACAACACCGGCGAGACGAACTTAGTGGGCGTACTGATTTCATCGGCCACCCGCAAATCGCTCTCTCAATACCTGCAGGAGAAAATCTGGCAGCCCGCCGGGATGGAAGCCAAAGCGACCTGGCTTTTGAGCAAGACCGGACAGGAGATTGCGGGCTGCTGCATCCAGGCAAGCACGCGTGACTTCGCTCGCTTCGGCCTATTCGTGCTCGCCAACGGCAGCCCGCAAGGACAGCAGATCGTACCGACCGATTGGTTCGCCGAAGCCACACGCAAGCAGCAGGGCATCGGTGTGAACGGTATGGGCTATGGTTTTTTCTGGTGGACCTACGACGATGGGTCCGTGGCTGCGCAGGGCATCTACGGGCAGGGCATCTTTATCGACCGGGCCCGTCGGTTGGTGATTGCTTCGAACGCGAACTGGGCGAGGGCTGACAACGGTCCGGAACCCGAGGCCCGTGAAGCCTTCTATCGGAGCGTACAGGCAGCGATCGACGCCGGGCAGTAAGACCCGCCATTGGAAAGAGAACTCTACGCAGCCCGCTCACCGGGAGCCGGCACCCACGCACGCTCCCTAACACGCGTCAGGGTGGGGCTCCACGGAGGCCCGAGAACGCGGCTCGCTCGGTCAGCGGCCGTCTCAGGTGTGCTCGAGGGTTGCGCACTCGCGGGCAGCAGCGATCATCGCGCGCAGGCGGCGCTCGTGAACGATGAGCAGGCGGTCGTCGTAGAGCCAGCGCTGGGCAAACCCGAGCAGGCGCTCGCGGTCATCGGTGCGGGCGAGTTCCTCACGCAACACCCGGACGAGGGCGCGTCGGTGATGATCGGTGAGCCACTGAAACCCGAGCGCATCGCAGTCGACCTGCTGGCGCTCAATCGATGGTGGTGCCCGACGCTACATCTCGCAGCGACGTGAGGTCAGGTGCTGCGACGCCCACGCGCTCGCCGAAATGCCGCCAGAGCAGCGGCGGGCGATCCGAACCGCGTCGAGGAGCCTGCCGCTCATCCGCAGAAAGCCGATCTACAGAGCGAGCCCGCGCTGGAGCTCAGGCCGACGGCGGTCCTCGGTGATCCGGGCCTCCTCGGCCGAGAACTGGAAGAACACCTCGACCTCGAAGGCCGTCAACTCGCGCGGCAGGTGCCGCAGACCAAGAAACGTCGCGTGCCAGCTGTCCATAGCGCACCCCCCCAATCGGCGCACGATAGACCCCTGCAAAGCACGATCCCCAAGTCGTTGATGAGAGAGTGTTTTACGCATGGCGCGCGGAGTCGAACGGCCGGCTAGTTCAGATTTGTCATAATCTATATTATGCGTAGTACAAGACCCTGCAGCGCACCATAATCGCGACCGATGCCGCGAAAGTCCTATAAGGCGATGAT
>CAIVRI010000125.1 GCA_903908265.1 uncultured Pseudomonadota bacterium | reverse complement strand
GCAAGACGGGTAAGGCCGCACCGACAATATCGACATTGCGGGTGCCTGGGACGCGGCGTATTTCGGAGCCGAGCGAACGGGCTACTTCGGCCAGCTCGTGGCCGCCGATGGCCGGATCGTGGCTCCAGAGCGTGATGCCCACGATCGGCACATCGTCAATGCCTTTGGGTTTGATGATTGGACTGAGAATGCCGGTACTTGGCGCTCGCCAGTCCGCATTGGAATAGACGGTATTGTAGAGACGGACTAAGGCTTCCTGGCGCTTCAGCCCCACCGCAAATTGTACGGTGAGAACGGCGCTTCCTGGTCTTGAAACCGAGTAGATGTGTTTTACCCCATTGATTTCGGAGAGCACCTTTTCCATTGGAGTGGCAACCAGGTGTTCCACCTGCGCGGCGCTCGCGCCGGGGTAGGGAACAATGACATTGGCCATCGTGACATCAATCTGTGGTTCTTCCTCGCGTGGCGTTACCGACACGGCGAAGAGACCGGCCAAGAGCGCCGCGATAGCCAGTAAAGGCGTGAGTTGGTGTTCGAGGAAAAAGTGAGCGACGCGACCGGAGAAGCCGAGTTTCACACTCATGGGGTTGGTCCGGCGAGGCGTCTTGCAGCGGCGGCCGGGTCGGTGGCGATGCGCTCGCCGGCGTGGAG
This sequence comes from uncultured Pseudomonadota bacterium, assembly GCA_903908265.1. Taxonomy (GTDB): domain Bacteria; phylum Pseudomonadota; class Gammaproteobacteria; order Steroidobacterales; family Steroidobacteraceae; genus CAIKZZ01. Next base: position 10,597 of record CAIVRI010000125.1, on the reverse strand, counting down.
TCCAGCCAGTATGCGGGTGCGTGAGCCATCCGAATGACCGGGTCGCACGTAGCGTAAGGACGGGACGCCAGCCGCGTCGACGACATAGACACCCACGACTTCACTACGACGCACGAGAGTGTTGTCGGGTACGGACACTTGGTCACTTTCTCCAGTGGGTAATTCAACGCGCACAGGGGTGCCCGGTGCCAGAGCAGTGCCCGGTGGCAAAAGACCCCGCGCGCGGAAGGTGCTGGTGTCCTTGCCGGCCTCGGGGAAGATAGTCAGGTGGCGGACTGCAATGACACCACTGGCGGTTTGTACGAGGGCTTCGTCACGCGAGCGCACGGCGGCGGCGATGGAGGCGGGTACGTTGAAGGAGACCCGTAAGTCTTTCGGTGACACGATCGCAATGAGGGGCTGTCCGGGGGCGACCGTTTCACCGAGTTCGACGACGCGGCTACTGACGATGCCGGCAAAAGGGGCGCGGACTGCGGTATAGGCGACGTTCTCCCGGGCGTGGGTGAGGTTGCTTTGTGCTGCAGCGAACTCGGCTTGCGCGCGATCGCGGCTCGCAAGGGCGGCTTCGTGCTGGGCTTTGGCAGCAATGTGCTCGTCGTAGAGGGACTGGATACGGTCGTAACGCGCACTGGCATCTGCCAGCGCGGATTGCGCGCCCGTCAGGGCACTTTCGGCGGCGTGCAAAGTCGCGTTTTGCTCAAGTGCTGTGATGTTGAGAAGTACTGCGCCTGCAGCCACGGGACCGCCGACATCGTGAACGATCGCGGTGATGCGGCCGCCTGTTTGGGCGGACAGCAGGGCGCCGTCGATTGCCTCGACCACGCCATCGACGGGGCGCGTTGCGGGTGCGGATTCGACACTGACCTGTAGCGTGGTGAGCGCGGGGCCCGGCGAGGTCGACGGGAGCGCTGGACGGCCACTACAGGCGCCGAGGGTGAGTGCAACTGCCCAGACGATGGAGTAGCGCATGAGTGAGGGCTTATCGGAACGCAGGGCCCGGCGCAAAGCCGAGTCGTTTTAGTACGATTGCCAGTGGGCAAAACCCGGTCCATGCCGACTGCAACAGGTTTGCACCCGCGAAGGCTGTGAGCCATAGCCAACGCCCGTCCACGTAGTGGCTCAGGCCTAGGCTGACAAGGATCAGACTGCCGGCAAAGGCAAATACGGCGCGGTCGATGTTCATGCGGTCGGTCCTATCGGGGGGGGTTTAGGCGATATTAAGTTAGAATATTCTAAATTAGCAATTACGTATAAACCGATAGAGGTCCTTTGTGGCAGGGTGTTAGAGTGCCGCCGATGAGGGCTACAAAAGGAGCGCAAGGCATGGGATCAATGGTCAGGTTGCAAGCCGATGGCCAGCGCCCGTCTTACGCGGACGTCAATGCGCATGCCGGGCAGGCGGCCCAGTTGCTCAAAGCGCTCGCGAACGAGCAGCGTTTGCGCATCCTGTGTGCGTTGGTTGATGGCGAACTCTCTGTAGGTGAAATCAATCAACGGGTCACGCTGAGTCAGTCCGCGCTGTCGCAGCACCTAGCGTTATTGCGGGAATCGGGCGTGGTGACTACTCGACGCAAGGCGCAGACCGTTTGGTATGGCCTAGCCGCGGGACCCGCCCGACGGGTGATGCAGGCGTTATACGATGCTTTTTGTGCGCCGTTGGAAGCGCCCAGCACGACCGTCTGAACGCATTGAACGCGCGCCGATGACGGACGGCTTTGTCAACGCTACCCGCGTCCGCGCGGGCTGCGTGTGCAGCGTGTCACTCTCGTGATTTGGTCAGTTGCTGCAATGCGGTTTCGTAGTCCGCTTGCCAAGTGGTGGGTAGACCATCCGACGCGATTAATTTTGCGTGTAGCGCGCGGAATTGCCGCCAACAATGGGCTGCGGCCGCATCGTTCGCATCGGCGCCAAAGCGCTGCTCGAGCGCCGTGGGATCCATGCGCAGCAGGACCGTCGCCGCGGCGAGGCGTGCGGCGTCCAACACGGTGCGCCGTTCGGCTTCTAACAGGCTAAACGCGTTGCGTACCGACTCTACGGGAGGCACGACACGGCGGCGCTGCTCCCCCAATAAGAGGTGGAGTGCGTCGTCGACGGAGCCTGCCTGGCCGATCGGATCGAGACGTAGATCAAAACGGCCGGTGGCATTGCTGGCGGCATCTTCTACTCGGGTGCGCCGCTCGCGCGCGATCGCGACCAGTCCGGTGGTCAATTCGCGCAGCAATAAGCCCGCTAGGCTCAGCAGTCGTTGGGCCTGCGCGCTATCTAATGAAACCGTCGCAAGGCCCGCAGCGCGATGAAAGGCATGGATCGTTGACAGTGCCACCGCGGCCATCGGTACGGCAGGCGTCACCGCTGCGGGTGGGGAAGCATCCACAGAGATCGGTGGGCGGCGCATCAGGCCACTCAGATCTAACGCTGCGCCTAAGTCCGGGATCGAGGCGGCGGGGTCTATTAACGGTGGGGCGGTCAGTAGCGCCGAATCCACGTCGTCGGCACGCTGCTCGCCGAATTCGGCCCTGACTTCGTAGCCGCCGATGGCGAGTTCATCACCGTGTTGCAGGATGTGTGCGCCATGCCGGCCTAGGGCCTCGGCCGCGCCATTGATGTAGGTGCCGTTTGAGCTGGTGTCTAACAGGTTGTAGCGGCCGTCGACGACGACGATTCGGGCGTGGTGGGACGACACGTAGCGCTCTGGGTCGGGTAGTACCCAGTCATTATCGCGGGCACGACCGATCCGCCCGCCCTCAGGGCCGAAGGTGTGCGCGACCCGTCCCGCGAGCGTGTGGGCGCGGGTACCGAATACTCGCAGCGTGAGCGGCATGACCCATATACCAGTTAATATGTCCGCCACTTTACTCTCAGACGCGGCAAGAGCATGGCAGCGAGTCACATTTTGAAGGTCTTATTTGTCCGGGAGGGGAAGGTCTGGGAGATCTACGCCAAGAAAGTCTCCCATGGGAGCCTCTTCGGTTTCCTCGAGGTCGAGGATTTCGTCTTTGATAGCCGGTCTTCGGTGGTGGTCGACCCCTCCGAGGAGCGGGTTCGCACCGAATTTGAGGGGGTCGCCCGGACCTGGCTGCCGCTGCACTCGGTGCTGCGGGTGGATGAGGTGAAGAAAGGCGGTCCGAGCAAGATCAGCGCTTACGATGGCTCGAATGTGGCGCAGTTCCCCATGCCGGTCATGCCAGGCACGCCCGATCTGAGTCCACGCAAGTAGTCGGGTCCCGTCCGGGCCTCGAGGTGGGGTAGAATATAGGCTTGCCGGCCTAGCCCGGCTCCAACTCGAGTGCCCGATGCTGGTGTTGCCTGGGGCTACGGCCCTGTCGTCTTTTCGTCTCGATAAACTCCTTGTAGCGCTCAAGGCCATCGATCCGTCGGTGGGGAGTGTCGCGGCCCAATTCACCCACTTTGTTGACGTCACAGGCCCGCTGGGGACTGCGGATGCGCGGGTGCTTGATCGGTTGCTGGAAGTGGACGTGGCGCCGGCCTTGCCGGTGGAGGCCATCCGGTTTGTGGTGACGCCGCGCCCCGGAACTATCTCGCCGTGGTCGACTAAGGCCACCGATATCGCGCACGTGTGTGGACTGTCCTCGGTGCGCCGCATTGAGCGCGGCACCGTTTACAGCCTGCGCATGACCGCTGCGCTCACCGACGAAATGCGGACGCGTTTGGCGGCTCTCTTACACGACCGGATGATCGAAGCGGTGCTGCCCTCCCTTGCGGCGGCCACCTGTTTGTTCATCGAGGAAACGCCGCGGCCACTGGCATCGGTGGCGTTGGGCGCTGATGGTCACGCAGCCCTCGTTGCCGCGGATCAGCGTTTGGGATTGGCGCTGTCAGCCGATGAGATCGAATACCTCGTTGCCGCGTACGCCAAACTTAATCGCGATCCGACGGACGTGGAATTGATGATGTTTGCGCAGGCCAATTCGGAGCACTGCCGCCACAAGATTTTCAATGCGTCGTGGACGGTGGACGGCGAGGCGATGGAAAAATCGTTGTTCGCGATGATCCGCAATACGCACGAGCAGAATCCAGGCGGTGTTTTATCGGCGTACCGTGACAATGCGTCCGTCATTGCCGGCACGGTGGCGGCTAGGTGGTTTGCGGACCCTGCTACGCGTGTTTATCAGTCGTGCGTCGAGTCGATCGACATTCTGATGAAGGTGGAGACCCACAATCATCCCACGGCGATCTCCCCCTTTCCCGGCGCCTCGACCGGCTCTGGTGGAGAGATCCGTGACGAGGGGGCGACCGGCCGCGGCGCCAAGCCCAAAGCGGGTTTGACGGGTTTTACGACCTCCAATTTGCGCATTCCTGGCTTCGAGCAGCCATGGGAAGGCCCGGAGGCTAAGTCCGCCCGTATTGCCTCGCCGCTGGACATCATGACCGACGGCCCACTGGGCGCGGCGGCGTTCAATAATGAGTTTGGTCGGCCGGGCATCCTGGGTTACTTCCGTACCTACGAGCAGCGGGTGGCCGGTGATGCGCTCGGTGTGACGCGGGGATACCACAAGCCGATCATGTTGGCCGGTGGTCTTGGTAATGTGCGTCGCGATCATGTGAATAAAGCGCAGGTGCCTCCAGGCGCCCAGATCGTGGTGCTCGGTGGGCCGGCGATGTTGATCGGTTTGGGCGGTGGCGCCGCGTCATCCGTCGGCAGCGGCGCCTCGACCGAGGATTTAGATTTCGCTTCCGTGCAGCGTGGCAATCCGGAGATGCAACGCCGTGCCCAAGAGGTGATTGACCGTTGCTGGGAACTCGGTGACCAGAACCCGATCATCCTGATCCATGACGTCGGTGCTGGCGGTCTGTCCAACGCAATCCCCGAGGCGATCGCGCACAGTGAGCGTGGTGGTCGCATCGATCTGCGCGCGATCCCTACCGACGAACCCGGCTTGTCGCCGCTAGAATTGTGGTGCAACGAAGCGCAGGAGCGCTACGTTCTTTGCATCGCACCAGAGGGTATTGCGGCGTTTATGGCCTGCTGTCACCGCGAGCGTTGCCCCGCTGCGGTTGTCGGCACGATCACCGATGATGGTGAACTGGTCGTCGCCGACCCGAGGACCCAAGCATCGCCCGTGCAGATGCCGATCGACGTGCTACTTGGCAAGGCGCCGCGGATGCATCGCACGGCTACGCGGACGCCGCGGCCGCGCGAAGCTTTGGCTACCGAAGCGATGGATGTGCGCGAGGCCGCTTACCGATTGCTACGGTTGCCGACCGTGGCGGACAAGACCTTCTTGATTACGATCGGTGACCGTACCGTAGGTGGCATGGTCAGCCGTGACTCACTGGTAGGCCCTTGGCAAGTGCCCGTCAGCGATTGCGCGGTTACGCTGGCCGGGTACACCACACACGCCGGTGAGGCGATGGCGATGGGCGAACGCACGCCGGTAGCACTCTTGGACGGCCCTGCGTCGGGTCGGCTTGCAGTGGCCGAAGCGATCACCAACATCGCGGCGGCTGATATTGGCCAGTTATCAGACATCAGTTTGTCGGCCAATTGGATGGCCGCTTGTGGCGATGCGGCCGAAGACGCCACGTTGTATGACACCGTGCGTGCTGTGGGTATGGAATTGTGTCCGGCACTGGGGATCGCGATTCCGGTTGGCAAGGATTCGTTGTCGATGCGTTCGGGCTGGAAGTCGCCTACCGGAGATCGCAGCGTCTGGTCGCCCGTCTCGTTGATTGTGTCGGCCTTTGCGCCGGTCGGTGATGTGCGCGCGACCCTAACGCCGCAGTTGCAGGGCAAGGATGGTTCTTCGGCGCTCGTCTTAGTGGATCTGTCGGCTGGACGGGATCGCTTAGGCGGCTCGTGTCTGGCGCAGGTATATGGGGTGCTCGGTGATGCGCCGGCGGACCTCGATTCGCCTGAGGTGCTGATCGGCGCGTTCCGGGCGCTGCGCGGCTTGGCGCGGGCGGGCTATGTGCGCGCTTATCATGATCGCTCGGATGGCGGCCTCTTCGTCACCTTGGCGGAGATGGGCATTGCCTCGCATGTGGGCCTCACCGCGGACCTTGGGCTAGTCCGTGATCCAATTGCGGCTTTGTATGCCGAAGAGCCGGGCATGGTGCTGGAGGTGGCCCAGACTGACGTCGCGCATGTGCTCAGTTGCTTTGCGGCCGAAGGGATCGGCGCGCTGGCCCGCGTAATTGCTCGCACCGTGATGGGCGCGGCGCGCTTGCAGATAGCGGCCAATGGCAGCGTTGTGCTGGACGAAGCCATCGTGGACTTGGCGTCCGCTTGGTCTGAAACCAGTTTCCGCATGCGTGAGCGCCGGGACGATCCGCAGTGTGCACGCGAAGAATTTACACATGTGGCTGATGCAGCGGATCCGGGTCTTTCGGCGCGACTCACCTACGATCTGCAGGAGGATGTCTCGGCCCCTTACATTGCAACCGGCGCGCGTCCACGGGTCGCGGTACTGCGTGAGCAGGGTTGTAACAGTCAGTTGGAGATGGCCGCGGTCTTTGCCAGCGCTGGGTTCGAGGCGCATGACGTGCACATGACCGACATCATCGGCGGCGCCGTCACGCTGGCCGATTACCCGGTCGTTGTGGCGGTTGGCGGCTTCAGTTATGGCGACGTGTTAGGTGCCGGTGAAGGTTGGGCAAAGTCCATCCTGTTTAATCCGCGGGCCCGGGATGAGTTTTTCCGATATTTCGAGCGCGCTGATACGCTTACGCTGGGTGTTTGCAATGGTTGCCAAATGCTCGCCGCATTGGCTGAACTAATTCCGGGTACGGCACATTGGCCGCGCTTCAAACGTAATCGTTCGGAACAATTTGAAGCGCGCCTGACGCTGGTCGAAGTGACTGCGTCGCGTTCGCCGTTCTTCGCCGGCATGGCGGGGTCGGTGTTGCCCATTGCGGTCAGTCACGGCGAGGGCCGTGCCGTATTCGCGCATGCGGCCGCGGAGGCGGCGTTCCTTAAAGAACAGGGTACGACGCTGCGCTATGTGGACCATTACGGCCAATTGGCGACCACTTACCCGCGCAACCCCAATGGTTCGCCGCACGGTATTGCCGGCATCACCTCTGGTGATGGTCGGGTCACGCTGACGATGCCGCACCCGGAGCGGGTCTATCGGGCTGCGCAGAATTCATGGCACCCGCCAGAGTGGTCCGATGCGGGTGGTTGGCTGCGGATGTTCCAGAACGCTCGTGTCGCGCTGGGTTGACCCACGACCGATCGGCGTCTTCGACTCGGGCGTCGGCGGACTCACCGTGCTCGCTGCACTGGAGCGGGCCCTGCCGCAAGAGTCGTTTCTGTACCTGGGCGATACCGCACGGCTGCCGTACGGGACTAAGAGTCAGGCGAGCGTTGAGCGCTATGCGCTGCAGTGTGCGGCGGTGTTGACCGCTCGCAATGTCAAAGCCGTGGTGGTTGCGTGTAATACGGCATCGGCTGCGGCGTTGCCGGCCTTGGCCGCGGCCCACCCAGAAATCCCCGTGGTCGGCGTGATCGCCCCGGGCGCCGCAGCGGTGGTTGCAGCCACGCGCAACCGTCGGGTGGCGGTGCTGGCAACGGAAGGCACCGTACGCGCTGGCGCTTACCAAGAGGCGATCGCGGCGCTGGATCCATCGCTGCAAGTGACGGCCATTTGCTGTTCGGTGTTTGTGGCGCTGGCAGAAGAAGGGTGGGGGGAGGGCGCGGTTGCTGAGTTGGCGGCGCGTCGTTATCTCGGCGACACCTTTGCGCAGCAGTTCGGGCCCGATACGCTGTTACTGGGCTGCACGCACTTCCCGCTGTTGCGACGGACGCTGGCCGCCTTGCTACCGGCCAGTATCGCCCTCGTGGATTCTGCTGAAACCACCGCGGCGGCGGTGGTGGCCTTGGTCGGTGAGCGGATGGGTTGCGGCGTGGGGGCGATGGGGACGCGTTTTTTGGCAACTGATGGGCCAGAGCGTTTTGCACGCGTGGGCAGTCTCTTTCTCGGTCGACCGCTGCTGGCGGTGGATGTGGAGCGCATTGACGTTTAGAGCTGCGGGTACCGTTGCGGTGCCGCTGAGCCAGGGGGATCTCGATGACCGACGACATTGCCTTCAAGTCTGATGCCGCGCTACTGGATCTAACCTTTGCACGGGCAGCAATCCGTCAGTACTGGGATATCGATGCCGAGCTCGCCGTGCTGCCGGGTGAGTACGACCAGAATTTCATGGTCGCCGTCCAGGGTGTGCGCACCCACGTGCTGAAGATCATGCGCCCGGATTGCCCGGACACTTTCGTCGACTTGCAGTGCCGCGTATTGCGGCATGTGGCAAAAATGGATCCTGCGGTGCCGGTGCCTTGTGTGGTTGCGAGTCGGGACGGCGCGGATTACGTGCACCTCGTCGCCCCCGATGGCGGCGTTCGCTTGGCTTGGTTGATTACCGTATTGCCCGGGCACGTCTATGCGCTCGAGCGACCCAAGACCGCTACGCTCGCGCAAGCGGTGGGTGTGGCACACGGTCGGTTGGGTCGGGCATTGGCGGATTTCACGCACGTGGCCTTGGCGCGCCCCACCAAGTGGGATCTGGAGGCGGCAGGCTGGATCTGTTCGCATCCTGATGCGATTCCGGAGCCGTCGCGGCGGCGCCTGGTGGATGCCATTGCGGCGCGGTTCGTCGCGGACCTACAGCGGCGTCTTTTGGCATTGCCACATGGGGCGATCCACAACGATCTGAACGATCACAACTTTTTGGTCGAAGCACAGGGCGATACGGTTCGAGTTTCCGGGCTGCTCGACTTCGGCGACCTTATTCCGGGTGCGCGTGTGGCGGATTTGGCTATCGCGGCGGCGTATATCGTCTTAGATCAGGTGCGACCGATAGAGACCCTGGCCGCATATGTGGCCGGTGTGCATACGGTGGCCCCGCTCAGTGCGGAAGAGCTGGCGCTGTTGTGGCCATTGCTGCTCACCCGGCTTGCCGTCAGCGTTACCAACAGTGGCTTGGGTAAACTGGCCCGCCCGGATGATCCGTATGTCGTCGTGTCTGAGCGCAGTGCGTGGGCATTTCTAGAGGCGATGGGGGCATATCCAGAAGACTACGTGCACGCGCGCCTGCGTCTCGCCTGTGGGCTTGCTGCGCACCCGTCGGCAGGGGTTGTTGCTGCACATATTGCCTCGGTGCCGGCGGCAGGCGTGTTGGCAGTGCGTTTGGTGGAGGCGCCCGTACTGGATTTATCGATTGGCGGCTCCGGTTCACCGGATGACCCGCAACACTTCGATATGGCGGCACTAGAGCGTCACGTTGACATAGTGGCGGGCGAAGGCATCGCGCTGGGTCGCTATGCGGAGCCGCGCCTAATCTACACCGCACCCGCCTTCGTTACCGAGACGTGTACCGGTCGGGAGCGGCGCACGGTGCACCTTGGGTTGGATGTGTTTGTCCCTGCGGGCAGCGTGGTCTGTGCGCCTTACGACGGCACCATTTTTAATATCGCCATTCGAGCGGACAATCTCGATTACGGCGGTGTGATTGTGCTCGAACACCAAACCGCGGGTGGGGTGCCGTTTTTTACCCTGTACGGACACCTTTCGCACAACGTGGGCTTGCATCATCAACTCGGCAGTCGCGTGGCAGCAGGTGACCCCATCGGCATTGTCGGTGCGGCCGATGAGAATGGTGGTTGGCCGCCCCATCTGCATCTACAACTGGGCTTGACGACCTTGGGCCGGGGTAGTGATTGGCCGGGCGTGGCGTCGCCGGATGAGTTGGCTACTTGGCTGGCGTTGTACCCCAATCCAGCGGCGTTGCTCGGGATTGATGCGCAGCGAGTGGATGGGCGCCCTGTGCCGGATGCGGCCCGGATCGATCGGCGTCGACACCGTTTTAGTCACAACCTCAAGACGTCCTATCAGCAACCGATCACTGCGGTGCGGGGGATTCGCCATCACTTGTACGACGTGTGGGGTCGGGAATACATTGATGCGTATAACAATGTCCCGCAGGTCGGACATTGCCATCCGCGTATTTTGCGCCGCATGGCCGAGCAGGCGCGGTTGTTGCAGACCAACACCCGTTATCTGCAGGACGTGCATTTGGCCTACGGCGATGCGCTTGCCGCGCATTTCCCGGCGCCATTAGAAGTATGTTTCTTCGTCAACTCTGGCTCCGAAGCGAATGAGTTGGCGATTCGGTTGGCGCGTGCGTATACCGGGGTGCGCGATACGGTGGTGCTTGAAGAGGGCTACCATGGCAATACCAATACAGCGGTCGCATTGAGTCATTACAAATTTGCCGGTCGTGGCGGCACGGGCCCGGAGCCGTGGGTCCATGTTGCGCCGTTACCGGATGCTTATCGGGGCCGCTATCGCGGCCCGCATTCCGGAGCGGACTACGCGGCCGCGGTGGGCGCCATCCTCGACCGGCTTGCCGCTGACGGGCGACGGCCGGCGGCGTTCATTGCGGAGACGTTGCCCTCGGTGGGTGGGCAGATCGTGCTGCCGAGTGGCTATCTGGCGGACGTCTATGCGCGTATTCGCGCCGCAGGTGGCTTGTGTATAGCCGACGAGGTGCAGACGGGCTTGGGCCGACTCGGAGACTGGTTCTTTGGCTTTGAAGGCCAGGGCGTGGTGCCCGATATGGTGGTGCTGGGCAAGCCCATGGG
>CAIVRI010000124.1 GCA_903908265.1 uncultured Pseudomonadota bacterium | reverse complement strand
TAACCCGCTGTATGCCGTGGTGGCTTGGTCTGTGCTGCGCTACAGCGTTTCAGCACGTCTAAGCGCCCGCCGGGGTTAGACGTTAAACAGCAATTGCGCCGGTAACCCCGCGCCGCTGCTCGCAATGTCACTGCGGCGGCGCGTTTTGTACCCGCTTTCGTACCCGCTTTTCACGGATCAGGCCACCGCCGCCGCGTGCCTTGTCTCGGCACGTCGCAGCGTCACAGCCACTTCCACGCGTGAGCCGAGCCCGTTGATCATCGCCATGAGGCGCTCGACGCTGATGCGCCGGAAATCCGCGTTGCGGACGCGCGAGAAATCTCCGGCATCTATCCCGGTGAGGCTCTGCGCCTTTCTTACTGTGAGACCCTTTTTGTCGAGCGTCTTGATGATCTCCGCCGCCAGGATCGCCTTCAACTGGCGAACGTCGGCATCCGGGACATCAAGGTCCCGATAGATGTTTCCGCTCCCGCGGATAAGCTCAAGCGGTTCCTTTTTCATCGCAGCATCTCCTTCAGTCGCTTCAACCGGTCCTTGATCAAGTCGATCTCGTGTTTCGGGGTCTTGATGCCTTGCGTCGACTTTTTCTGAAACGCATGGACCACCCACAGCTCGTCCCCAAGCTGCACCGCATAGACCACCCGAAAGGCATTGCCCCGCAACGGCAACGCAACCTCAAACACCCCCGACCCGAGGCCTTTCATCGGCTTGGCGATTCCCGCCATGCCACCTTCGGCGGCAACGCTCAAAGCGTCGATCACTATCTGCCGCGCGCCATCGGGAAACGCCTCAAACGCTTTTCGCGCAGGCGTGAGCCAGGATACCGGCCGCGTTGGTCTCATTCTTTACTGCCCATTTTGCTTCGGATGTTGGCAGATTTACCAACAACCGTCAAGTGGATTGCAAATCGCATTTCCTTTGCCAGTCACGCGCGCACCCTGACACACCTACGTTGCTGCTTCGCTACTCCCCACGGTCGGAGATGGCTTTTCTTTATGCTGGCGACGATGGAGATCCTAAACAACAGGGAGACGCGATGGGGCAGGAATTTGCGCGGCAGGAGCTTTACGATCTGGTGTGGAAGTTTTCAAGCTACTTGTCGCATGAGTGGTTTGAAAACTTCCGCTAGCGCCCGTCATGCGGCTTGCTCCGGGCACGTGGAAAACGCAGCTTCCGACCCGGCACCCCCTGCTACTCTCGCTACTCTTGCTACCGATCAGCGTTTGCGCCAGGCGACGGTAGCAAGAGTAGCAACAACCTCCATTGTCGAAATCGAATCGTGGACGGTCACTCCCACTGGTCCAGCAGCGCCGGATTGATCACCACGCTCCGCTGGCGACCGTCTTCCTCCAGCCAGGCTCGCGCCCGCTCGGCGAGGATCGCAAGCGCCGCGCGCAGGTCGCGGCTGTCCCGGACGCAATTCGGACCGTATTGGTAGATCCGCTTCGTCGGCACGCGATCAGTGCCGTTGGCCTGCGCTTCGCTGCGCAGCCAGGAATCGAGCCGAGTCGCCGCCGCATGCGAGGGGTTTTGTACCCGCTTTGCACGGATCAGGCCACCGCTGCCGCGTGCCGTGTCTGCGCCCGCCGCAGCGTCACCGCCGCTTGCACGCGTGCGCCGAGCCCGTTGATAATCGCCATGCGGCGCGCGACGCGGATACGCCATTTGAAAAAGAAAAAGCATCATGAAAAAAGATCCGGATACCCGCATCAAGCGCGGCACGAAGAACGTTTTTGCCGATCTCGGCTTCCCCGATGCCGAAACCCATCTGCTCAAAGCGGAACTGGTGACGCGGATGCAGAGGGTCATCACCGCGCAGGAGCTGACCCAGGTCGCAGCGGCCAAACGCGTGGGCCTCAGTCAGCCGGATGTTTCGCGGCTGCTCAACGGGCAATTCCGCGACGTGTCGGTCGAGCGCCTGATGCGGCTGCTGACGCGGCTCGGCTGCGACATCGACATCACCATCCGTGACCATGGGAAAGCCGCAGCACCACGGGACACGATCCGGCTAGTGGCCGCCACGGTATAACGCCCCAGTAGTAACAGCCAAAGGTCACTCCCGCCCATCCAGCAGCGCCGGATTGATCGCCACGCTCCGCCGACGCCCGTCTTCCTCCATCCTCGCGCGACCACGCTTGGCGAGGATGGCGAGCGCGGCGCGCGCACCGAGAATCAGGCTCATCGAAGAGCGCGACGCAACGCCGGCGGACTCGGTTGCGTGGCGGCGACGAGTGCCGCCCATGACGCGGCATACTGATCGCCCAGTTCGGCTACCGGTTCGGCCAAGGTCGCCAGCTCTTCTAGCAACAGCGTCCGCGGTGGTGCGGCCGTAGCCAGCGTGGCGCGCGCTAATAAAACGACGCGCCCTTCTACCGGCACGTCATCCCCCACCACTGCGCGCACGGCGGCAATGCGGTCGTAGAGCGTTTCCAAGGGATTGGGGAACGTCTGTCGCGTGCCGCGTTCCATCGCTGTCCACTCCCCTAAGTGTTCGCCACCGAACACCGCGCCGCGCGCGTCACGCACATCCAGAATCACCAGCCCCATGGAGGTGCGCAGCACGAAGTCGAGGTGATACCACCCCTCGGCGCCATCACTGATGAGCACATCGCGTTGGTAATCGCCGGCAATACGGCCAATCAAATCGACGAGGCGGCGGCGCCGGCGCTGGCGCCGCCGCCAGAGCACAACAGCAGCCACCAACAGCCCAGCCACTAACAGCACCGCCCCCGCCAGCAGCACCAGACGCAGGACCGATGCGCTCACTGCAGGGCAGCCGCCAAGGCCTCGAGCGTGGCCGGCACCTCGAGCACCGCACGCGGCAGTTCGAGTAGACGCGCCAACGATTCGGGCACTGGAATGGCATGCCCGACCAAGGGCTCCACCGTCTCAGGGAACTTGGCCGGATGCGCCGTCCCCACCAACACCCACGGTCCTTTGGCTTGGTCCGCCTCCGATAGCTGCGCGTAGGCCTCGGCCGCACAGGCCGTGTGCGGGCACCAAGTCTCACCCAAGGCGACGCGATCGGTCTGGATCCGCGCTTGGATGGCCGCATCGCTCACGCTAGTGGCGCGCACCGCGCCCAACATCTGCGCATGCTCAGGGTACAAATCGCGCAAGCGCTCCATGTTGGAAGGATTACCCACGTCCATCGCCGAGGCCAAGGTGGGTACCGAGGGACGCGGCGCCCACACGCCGGTCTCCAAGAACTCCGGCACGGTCCGGTTCGCATTGAACGTCAGTAACAACTCACCGATCGGCAAGCCCGCTTTGCGCGCCCACACGGCGGCCAACACGTTGCCGAGATTACCGCTCGGCACAATGAAGTTCACCTTCTGTCCCGTGCGCCGGTACTCCGCGAGACTCGTCGCCACGTAATAGCAGGCCTGCGGCAACAACCGGCCGATGTTGATGCTGTTCGCCGAGGACAACTCGCGTTGCGCATTCAAGCCCGGATCGGCAAAGGCCGCCTTGACCAAACGCTGACAATCATCGAAGGTGCCGGCGACCGAGAGTGAGCGGACATTGCCACCCCAGCAGGTCAGTTGCAGTTCCTGGCGCGGCGAGACCAGGCCGCGGGGAAATAGGACGACGACCTCGATGCCCGGACGCCCATGAAAAGCCGCTGCAACCGCGCCCCCGGTATCGCCGGAGGTAGCGACGAGAATGGTGAGCGTGCGGCCCGACGGGCGCGGAATGCGCACCATGCAGGCGGCAAGAAAGCGCGCGCCAAAATCTTTGAACGCAACGGTCGGGCCATGAAACAGTTCCAATACCGACGCGTCGTGTGCAACCGGTAGTCGCTTCAACGGTACCGGAAAATTGAACGCCTCGGCCACAATGGCCGGCACCTGTGCGGCGAGCGGATCGCCCGCAAAAAACGGCGCGAGAAAAGTCGGCGCCACCGCGGCAATCCCCGTGAGCCCATCAAAATCCGTCAGTGCAAATTGCGGGAAGCTATCGGGCACATACAAGCCGCCATCGGGGGCAATGCCCCGCCGCAGCGCTACCGACAGCGTCGCCGTGAGACCTGCATCGCGCGTGGAATGAAAACGCATTAGTCGATCACCCGCGCACCGGTCTGCTCGATCGCGGAGATCCAGCTGTCCGAAGCCAGACCGTGGGCTGCAAAGGCGGCCATCATGTCGCGCCGAATCGCCTCGGCGGCGTCCGCCATGCACCACGCGAACACGGTAGGACCCGCGCCGGAGATTGAGCAACCGAGCGCACCGTGCGCCATCGCCGCCGCTTGCACGGCCTTGAACCCAGGAATCAGGGTCTGGCGTTGCCGCTCGATAATCACGTCCTGAAACGCATCCCGAATCATGTCCAGATCGTTGGTGTAACAGGCCGAAATGAAGCCCGCGAGATTGGCGCACTGCCAGACCAGGTCTGACATCGCGACGGTTTTGGAGAGAATGCCACGCGCCTCTTTGGTCGAGAGGAACATATGCGGATGCACGAGCACCGCCTTGATCCCTAGCGGCACCGGAATCTGTTTGATGCGCGGGTGATCGACCCCGACCGTCAGCACCAAACCCCCAAACAAACTCGGCGCGATGTTGTCGACGTGCACGGAGCCCGAAGCCACCGCTTCGCCTTGCATGGCGTACTGCAACAACGCAATTTTCGACAGCGGCGTGTCGAGCAAGGCATTGCCGGCCACGACGGCCGCGACCGCGGACGCCGCCGAACCACCGAGACCGGAGCCGAGCGGGATGCCCTTCTCAATCGTCATCGCAAAACCGAAGTCGAGTTTCTCGTCTTGGGCGAGACTCAGCAACGCCCGTCCGGCGGTGTTCTTCTCCGCCTCCAACGGCAAATCCACCGCCACCCCCGTGATGGCGCGGATGATCACGCCCGGCGTCGCGGTCCGCTCCACGTGGACTCGATCCCCAATGGCCTCGACCGTATGGCCGAGGATGTCGAAGCCGATGGCGACGTTGCCGACGCTAGCCGGCGCGAAGGCAGTAGCTGATTGACGCACGGAGCACCTCAACTTTAAATGTTCGCGCCCACATAGGCGGCGAGACGTAACAGATCCGCAAAAACCCCGCCGGCCGTCACTTCCGGGCCCGCACCGGGGCCCTGCACGATCAACGGATTGTCGCAATAACGCTGGGTTTCAAACCGCACCACGTTATCGGTCAAGGCAATATGGGCAAAGGCGTGCGTGCGATCGAGGCGCACCAGCCCGACGCGCGCCGTCCCCGCGCGCGCATCCAACCGCCCGACATAGCGCAGCACTTGCCCGGCCGCGGCGGCCTCGGCATAGCGCGCCTGCATGTCGGCATCGAAGTCCGGTAGGCGCTGCAAGAACGTCTCGACCGAACAGTCGGTCAGTGCCGCCGGCACCAGACTCTCCACCATCACATCCGACAGCTCCAGCTGCAAGCCAATCTCGCGACCCAGGATGATCAGCTTGCGCGCCACATCCGTGCCGGACAAATCATCGCGCGGATCCGGCTCGGTATAGCCCTTCTGCTTGGCCGCCCCGACGATCGCGGAGAAGGCCGCGGTGCCATCATAGACATTGAACAGATAGGCCAGCGTGCCCGAGAAAATGCCTTCGATGGAGCGCACCTGATCACCCGTCTCGCGCAAGTCGCGCAAGGTCTGGATCACCGGCAAGCCGGCGCCGACGGTAGCCTCATACAAATAATGGCTGCCGCCCGCGCGCCGGGTCGCGGCCAACGCAGCGTAATACGCATACGGCCCGCTATTGGCTTTTTTGTTCGGCGTCACGATGTGGATGCCAGCGGCCAACCAGTCGCGGTAGTGTTTGGCCACTTCGGCGCTGGCCGAGCAATCGATGATCACCGCGTGCGGCAAGTGTTCGGCCTGCACGTGACGCGCGAACGCGGCCAGATCAATCGCTTGCCAGCGCTCGGCCGGCAGCGCCTGCCAGTCGTTTGGCGCGATGGGCGCATCCGACAGCAGCATTTGACTCGAACGCGCGATACCACGCACGCGCAGATCGACCCGTGCAGCGCCACTCAATCGATCCATTTGACCGGCCAACTGCCGCAGCAAGGCGGCCCCGACGAGGCCCGGGCCGATCAACCCGATCGAAATCGTGTGCGGAGACAAATAGAAACCCGCGTGCACCGATTGCAGCGCGCGGGTGGAGTGCTTGGCGTCGATCACCACGGAAATGTTGCGCTCGGACGCACCTTGCGCGATCGCCCGCACGTTGACGCCGGCATCCCCGAGCGTTTGGAACACTTTGGCGGCCACGCCGTGGCTGCCGGCCATGCCATCGCCCACCACCGCAAGGATCGCGCAATCGCGGGTCACTTCGACGCGCTGGATTTGCTCTTCCCGCAATTCGAGATTAAAAGCGCGACGCACCACTGCACCCGCGGCGACCGCTTCGTCATCGGGCACAGCAATACAGATTGAGTGCTCCGACGAGCCTTGAGAAATCAAGATGACGGAGATCCCCGCCTCTTGCAGCGCGCCGAACAAGCGTTGCGCCGTACCCGGCACGCCGATCATGCCGGCGCCCTCGAGATTCACGAGCGCGACCTGGTCAATGGTCGTGATGCCCTTGACCATGTGTGCAGACAGCGGCCGCGCACAGATCAACGTCCCCGGCAGGTGGGCACGGAAGGTGTTCTTGATCAGGATCGGGATCTCGCGACTGACGGCCGGCGCCATGGTCTGCGGATGGATCACTTTGGCGCCGAAATACGCCAACTCCATCGCTTCGCTGTAGGACAACGAATCAATCACCTTGGCGTCGGGCACCCGGCGCGGATCGGCGGAGAGCACGCCATCGACGTCCGTCCAGATCACGATCTCGCGCGCTTGCAGCAGCGCCCCGAAAATGGAGGCAGAGAAATCGCTGCCGTTGCGACCCAGCGTGGTCTGGATGCCGCGCGTATCGGCGGCGATGAACCCGGTGATCACGAGCGTACCGGCAAAATCCACCGGCACCAACCGGGCCAGCGCCGCTTGCGAAGCTTCCCATTGCACCGCGGGACCCAGCGGTCCCCACTCCACCACCACCGCCAGTCGCGCATCGATCCACAGAACGGGGGTGGCGCTTTGCGCGCGCTCGGCGAGCAGGCGCGCAAACAAGCGGGTGGACCACATCTCGCCATAACCGGCGACCAGATCTTTGATGTTCTGACCGGCCGAACGCAGCAAACTGACGGCCTGCAACAGGCCACCGATGTCTTTGCAATCGGCTTGCAGCGTGGCGATGTAGTCCGCGGCACCGGCCGTACTGAGCAAGGTGCGGGCGAGCGTTGTGTGCTTGTGCTCCAGCGCCACCAGCTGCGTGTCGGCCGCCGGGTCACGCGCTTCGGCCAAGGTCACCAGGTGCAACAACGCGTCGGTGACGCCCTTGCAGGCCGACAGCACCACCGCGACGTGGGGGACGGGCGTGGATTCGATAATTGCCGCCACGCGCGCGATGCACGCGGCATCGGCGACGGAGGAACCACCGAACTTGTGCACCACCCAACCGGTCGCGGCGCTGCGTTCTGCTAATTCACTCATCAGTTTTGCTTTCCAATACCCATTCGTTGCGGCGCACAATTTACTGACCGGCTCGAGCCCGGGCAAGCAAAAGAACTATTTTTTCCCGGCTCGCGCGCGGTGCCAGCGCCCCAACAGCGCCACCACGCCCGGCAGCCGCACACAGCGGACCAAGGCCCGCGCAATGCAGCGATCCCGCGGCGAGAGCGCAAAGGGCGCCAGCACAGCGTCATAGAGCCCTGGCAGCGGGCGGTGCACACCCGCCTCGCTCATCGCGGCCCCCGCGCTTTGGGTTTGCTTGCGCGCGGTGGCGACGGCAAGCCCGTGTGCTGGGTCAGCAGCAACCCAGGCCGCGGCCGGCGCGGCGAGCGCACCGTCACCGACTCGCCCTTGGCCGACAAGCCGGCAGTCCCGGCCGGTTGCCAGGCCGGCACCAAATGCGCTTTGCCGTTGCCAATCAGATCGGCGCGACCCATACGCTTCAAGGCTTCCCGAATCGCCGGCCAGTTGTTGGCATCGTGGTAGCGCAACAGCGCCTTGTGCAGACGCCGTTGCACCGGACTCTTAGGCACCAGCATCTGCTCGCCGTCGCGGCTGATTTTCTTCAGCGGATTGAGGCCCGTGTGCCACATGGCAGTCGCCGTGGCCATGGGCCCGGGCAGGAAGGCTTGCACTTGGTCGGCGCGATAGCCGTTCGTTTTCAGCCAAATAGCCAGATCGAGCATGTCCTGATCGGTGGTGCCGGGATGCGCGGCAATAAAATACGGGATCAGGTATTGCTCCTTGCCCGCCTCTGCCGAGTAGCGATCGAACAGTTCCTTGAAGCGATGATACGTGCCGATACCCGGCTTCATCATCTTGGACAGCGGGCCTTCCGCAATCGCTTCCGGTGCAATCTTCAGATAACCACCCACGTGGTGGGTCACCAGCTCTTTGACGTACTCCGGCGACTCGACCGCAAGGTCGTAGCGCACGCCGGAGGCAATCAGCACTTTCTTGATACCCGGCAAGGCGCGCGCCCGCCGATACAGTTTGATCAAGGGCGTGTGATTGGTATCGAGGTTCGGGCAGACGCCGGGGAACACGCACGACGGGCGGCGGCAGGCCGACTCGATCTCGCGGGATTTGCAGGCCAAGCGGTACATATTGGCGGTCGGGCCACCCAGATCGGAAATAACCCCGGTAAAACCCGGCACCGTGTCGCGGACTTTCTCGACTTCGCGAATGATCGAGTCCTCGGAACGACTCTGGATGATGCGGCCTTCGTGCTCGGTGATCGAACAGAAGGTGCAGCCGCCAAAACAGCCGCGTTGAATCGTCACCGAGAACCGGATCATCTTGTAGGCCGGAATCTTGGCCTCGCCATAGGAGGGGTGTGGTACGCGCTGATACGGCAACTCATACACCGCATCCATGTCTTTGGTATCGAGCGGAATGGGCGGCGGATTGAGCCAGACATCCACGTCGCCATGGCGCTGCACCAAGGCCCGTGCGTTGTGGGGATTGGCCTCGGCATGCACGATGCGCGAGGCGTGCGCATACAGCACCGGATCTTCGCGCACCACATCAAAAGCCGGCAATCGAATCACACTGCGATCGCGATCGACGGTCTTGACCTGGCGGCGCAGGCGCACCACCGAGATCACCGTCTCGCCATTCTCCGACGGCGCCGCCGCCGGCGCCGTGGGCTCCATCTGGTACGGATCTTTGGGCGGATCGATGCGCCCGGGCGCGTCGACTTCGGTCGAATCGATCTCGATCCAACCGGCCGGCAGTGCCCGGCGCACGAAGGCCGTGCCGCGGATATCGTGGAGATCGCGGATGTCCTCACCGGCACCCAAGCGATGGGTGATTTCGACAATAGCGCGCTCGGCATTGCCGAACACCAAGAGTTCGGCTTGGGCGTCGAGCAGCACCGAGCGACGGACTTTTTCGCTCCAGTAGTCGTAGTGCGCAACGCGTCGTAAGGAGGCTTCGATGCCGCCGATGACCACCGGCACGTCGGGGTAGGCTTCCCGACAGCGCTGGGTATAGACGATCACCGAGCGATCCGGTCGCTGGCCACCCGCCCCATCTGGGGTGTACGCGTCATCGCTGCGTATCTTGCGATCCGAGGTGTAGCGATTGACCATCGAATCCATGTTGCCGGCGGTAATGCCGAAATACAGATTCGGGGCGCCGAGCGCCCGGAAGGCCTCGGCGTCGCGCCAGTTCGGCTGGGCAATGAGCCCGACCCGGAAGCCTTGCGCCTCCAAGAGGCGGCCAATCAGCGCCATGCCAAAGCTCGGGTGGTCGACATAGGCGTCGCCGGTGACGAGGATCACGTCACAGGAATCCCACCCGAGCACCTCCATCTCGGCGCGGGACATGGGCAGGAAGGGCGCCATCCCAAAACGGTGCGCCCAGAATTTGCGCCGCCCAAAGAGCGGCGCGACGGTCGGAATCGATACGGGAGGTACAGCTGACATCCGTGCATTTTCGCTGAAAGCGCGCCGCTCTGCCTAACCGATTGACGGCACAGGCCCGTCTTCCGCGCGGCGCGGTTGCAGACCGCCCCACACGCAGGCACGCACAGCGCCGTACCGTACCGTCGCGCCGGCAATGGGCGCAGCGGCGCTGGGTGGGCCGGGAGCGAGAATTCCGACTGCAAGGCGCGGAGGTGCCGCGACCCGTGGCACACTCACCGACCATTCAAAGTCACGTTTTTATTGTATTAAAATAGACTTTTCAATCTGTTACGATCTATATCTGTATTTTAGCCTAGCCCCGCGCCACCGCGCGGCAGACGCGTGCGTGCCCTGAGAGCCGGGCGTTACGGGTAGTACCCGATCCCGAGATACGGATCCGGTGACTGGCAAGGGCCGATATCGGCCAGCACGCCGCACAGCGCGTAGCGCGCAGTACGCCCGGCATCCCACAAGCCCCAACCATCGTCGGTCCCCTTCCAGGCCTCGTCGAAGGCTTCGAAGTAGAAGATCGTGGTCGGCGCACCCGCCGTGCCCTTCCAACTGGCGAGCAGGTCG
>CAIVRI010000123.1 GCA_903908265.1 uncultured Pseudomonadota bacterium | reverse complement strand
TGAAGGCCGCCTGATGTCCCGTTGACGGCGGCTTAAGGACTCAAGTCCGAAACCGACGTCTACTCGGGCCACCCCATAAGGGTGGCCCTTTTTTTCGCTCAGTGGTGGCTATGGCCGATGCGCAGCGTTGCGGTGGCGATGCGAATTTCTGCTAGAAAAGACCCGAGAGCGAGCACAAGACTGAACATAGCGGCGATGAACAGGCCCGAGACGGCGGCTGCAAGATTGAAGTGCACGAAAGCACTGGAGAACAGCAGCGCCACTACGGAGGCGATCAGGAGTGCTGAGATGACGCCTAACGTGATTGATGCGTTCATCAGGCGCGCACGCCGGGCGAAAGTGCGCAACTGACTGTGCAGTTGGGTCGCTGTGGCGGTGTCTGCATGCTGTAAGCGCTCCTCCAAGGGGCGGGCTCGGTCGACGATGCGAGCCAGGCGATTGGTTAGGACACCGAGTAAAACGCCGATACCGGAGAGCAAGAAGACCGGGGCAAGCGACAGTTGGATCGAGTGTGCGATCAGTGCGATGTCGGTTGTGGGGGCGTCCATGACAGGGCCTTTTCGAAGTGAATGGGTGATTCTACCGCGTGCCTCATTTTCTGACTCCAACAGTATCGCCCCACTTTGTATAATCTGCCCGGATGAAAACTGAATACGCATGCTAAAACCTGCGCGCCGAGTGTCACTGACGGCCGGCCCGGTCCTAGGAACTTTTTTGTCCTTAATCTGTGCGGCTTCGGCCCATGGAGATCCAACGCAGTTCCCACGCCCAGCGGAATTGGAGCCGGATGTACAGTTCTGGGAGCGGGTCTACTCCAAGGTCTCCACGCAAGGTGGATTGTTGCACGACGATCGGCATCTTGAGATCGTTTATGAGGAGTTGAAATTTCCTCCCGGTCTGTCCAGTAAAGAGCGTTCAGCCTTGGTGCAAACTGTGCGCGCGCACTACGACCGCGTGCTGCGCCACTTGGGTGCAGGGTCGCGCGAAGACCTCTCTGATGATGAACGCAGAGTACTCGCGCTGTTTCCTAACAATGTCGCCGACGCGGCATTGACTGACGCTGCGGACCATATCCGCTTTCAACTGGGTCAGTCGGATCGGTTCCGCGAAGGGTTGGTGCGCTCTGGAACGTGGGAAAAACACGTCGAGGACACCTTGCGTCGCGAAGGCTTGCCAGGCGAGCTTTCGGCGCTGCCGCACGTAGAATCCTCCTTCAATCCCCGCGCCTATTCAAAGGTCGGCGCGGCAGGTCTTTGGCAATTCATGCGCGGTACGGGGAAACGCTGGCTCCGGGTAGACGGCACGATCGATGAGCGCTTGGACCCTTATAAATCGACCCTTGCCGCAGCACAGTTCCTGAATATCAATTACTCGATACTCGGGACTTGGCCGCTTGCACTGACCGCATGGAACCATGGAGTAGGCGGCATGCGACGGGCCAAGGAAGAGCTCGGGACTGACGACATCACAACGATCGTACGCACCTACCAAGGGCGCACCTTCGGATTTGCGTCGCGCAATTTCTATGTTTCTTTTCTGGCAGCCCTCGAGGTCGATCGCAACGTCGATCGGTTCTTCGGGCCCGTCGAGCGTCTGCCGCATGATGAGAGTCGTACGGTGCGCCTACCAGCGCTCATCCCGGCGCAAGCTTTAGAACGCGCGCTAGGGACTGATCGTGAGACTCTACAGGCGCTCAATTTAGCGCTGCTCGACCCGGTTTGGTCGGGGCGCAGGCCGGTGCCGCGTGGCTTTGAACTCCGAGTCCCTGTCGGCGTCGATCCCGGGCGGCTGTTGGCGAGACTCGGTCAAGCAGCCAAAGAAGAGACTGCAAGCGAGCGGTCCGTGACGGTTGGGCGAAGCGACACACTGGATCGCATTGCCACGCAGTACGGGTTGCGCAGCCGGGAGCTTGCAGACTATAACCATGTCAGTGCGCGTGATGTCCGCCCAGGCTCGGTCTTGCGGATCCCCGCGCTGCCATCGACCACGGAGTCGATCGCTGCGCCGGCCGATGTGCAACCGGCTTCCTCTATCGATCTCGCGGCGGCAACGGCGTCGGCACAGGGCACTACCGCACAAGAATCGGCGCTGTCGGTGTTCCATGTCGTCTTGTCGGGTGAGACCGTGTCCGGGATCGCGCGTGCGAATGGGCTGAAAGCGACGGACGTGATGCGGCTCAACGGGCTCGCAAGACCCGACTTGGTACGCCAAGGACAGAAGTTGCGGCTGCGCCCTGACGAGGGTGGTGTGCCGGTGATGCCGAGACTGGCCTCTGATAGGAGCCCCGCGGATGTGGCGCCAGGGGTGGGTGTGTCGCGCGTCGAGGACTTGCCGTTGCGCGCGGTACGGGAGAGTTCCCCCGACCCTGCGGACTACGCAGTGACGCGTGATGCGGTTTATATGCAAGCGGCTGAAACCTTGGGACATTTATCGCGATGGAGTGGTGTTTCGCAAGACCGCTTGCGCACCCTGAATGGGCTAAAGCGGGGGGAGTCGGTGGTGCTGGGCCGCCGGCTCAAGATCGAACTGGCGGGGGTGGATGCCGGCGGGTTCGAGGCCAGACGGGCGGCCTATCACCGTGAGTTAGAAGCAGCCTACTTCGAGCGCCATCGAATCAAGGGGATGGAACGCATTCGGTTCCAGACTGGTGAGACGCTCTGGACGCTCGCTCACCGACTTACAGTCCCCGTTTGGTTGCTGCGGCAATACAATCCAGATTTGGATTTTGCGGCCGTGCGGGTCGGGGTCGAAGTGAACGTGCCGCAAATCGAGGCGGTCAATACGGTCGGGACCGACGCTGTAGTTAAAGAGGTGACACCGTGAACAGGCCTATCGCAATCCTGATCTGCGCATTGAGTCTTGGTGGTTGTGCCACCGAGCGCGCTTATGTTGGACCGGATCGTCCGCTGGCCGCACTGGCCGTTATTGAGGGGGCACCCCAGCTGACCACGGGGGTGCCGATCAAAGCGGTCATCCGTAAAATCGATGACCAAGTTTTGCGGTTTGGCTATTCTCGAGTGCTGGTGCTGCCGGGCCGCCATGCGGTGTTGGTGGATTGCGTGATGGCCAATCACGCCGCCGTGCGCTTTCCGATGACGATGGAAACCATAGCGGGGCGGCGCTACGTCTTGCGTGCACAAAGTGCTGCAGGCAACAGAAGCTGCGCTGATGTGACGGTTGATGCGCTTTAGGTGCCTGTTGCTCGGGTGTTGGCTTGCCGCAACGGTGCCCATGCCGGCGATCAGTCAGGCCGCGACGTCTGCTGAGGCGCTCCCGATCGCAGATCGGGTGGTCGTGGCTAAGAGCGAGCGGCGCCTGTATTTGATGCGTGGCGGCGTCCCCTTTCGCAGTTTCCGGGTCTGGCTCGGCCTGGTTCCGCAGGGCCGCAAGGAGCAAGAGGGCGATTTTAGGACGCCGGAGGGTAGTTACCGACTGGACGCTAAAAATGCCCAGAGCGACTACTTTTTGTCGATCCACGTGTCCTATCCGAATTCCAGCGACCTCGCGCAGGCGCGCCGCGCCCATGTAGCACCTGGCGGCGCGATCATGATCCACGGCCTGCCCAATCTACCGAAACACCCGTCGGACTATTATTTTCGTAACGACTGGACGAACGGGTGTATTGCGCTGACCAATGACGACATGCTGGAAGTCTGGCTGCTAACTCGGGTAGATACCCCAATCGAGATCAAGCCCTAAAGATGTCGAAAACGTGACGTGGTTCCGGCGTGGCTGTGATGCAGTTACTCTTTGTTAAGTCAGTACTTTCCTACGCTAGCTGCTCGTACGGAAAGTTGAGTGCTATGACTACACGTAAATTGCCGCGCGCCCGTAAAGGCGCGGATTCCACCCTAGGGGAGGCTGCCCTGTCGGCCTCTACTCGCCACGGGGAGATCGCCCGCAAACTGCCGTCCTACACGACGTATAAGCGGTGGGCGGACCAGATGAAGTCCGGTTGGGCGCCCCTCGAAGACCCTAGCCGCTGACTGGGTGCCGGCGCGGCCCCCCTTGAATCCGCGCCTGTTCGCCCCCAACCTCGTCGCGGCTGCTTGTAAGGGCAGCCTCTTATCCATTACGACTGGGGCAGGACCATGACGAGCACGACTGCGCGCGAAACCCGCGGCTTCCAAACCGAGGTGAAGCAACTGCTTCGCCTGATGATCCACTCCCTGTATTCGAATCGGGAGATTTTTCTCCGCGAGTTGATTTCGAACGCTTCTGACGCCTGCGACAAGCTGCGCTTTCGCTCACTGGCTGACCCCGCCCTACTGGCAGGAGATCCAGAACTGCTGATTGATATCGACTTCGATCAGGAGGCGCATACCCTGACGGTGCACGATTCTGGGATCGGAATGACCCGCGATGAGGTGATTGCGCACCTAGGCACTATTGCGAAGTCGGGTACGGCGGACTTTCTGTCTCAGCTGTCTGGGGACCAGCAGAAGGATGCCCAGCTGATCGGCCAATTTGGTGTCGGCTTCTACTCCTCTTTTATCGTGGCCGATCGGGTCGAGGTCTACACCCGCGCGGCTGGCGCCGCAGACGCCGAAGGTGTCCACTGGGAGTCGGATGGAACGGGTGAATTCACCATCGAGACGGTCTCTCTTCCAACACGCGGAACGCGTGTTGTCCTCCACCTCAAGGAGGATGCGTATGAGTACGCGGACGGCTGGAAAATCCGCGGTCTTGTAAAACGGTATTCCGATCACATCAGCATACCCGTGCGACTGCTCAAGCCGGCCGCCAAGGAGGGGGAATCTGCTGAGCGCGAGGTGGTTAACAGTGCGCAGGCGCTATGGACCCGCCCACGAAGCGAGATTAAAGACGAGGAATACAGCACTTTTTATCAAATGGTCGGGCGTGACTTTGCACCACCGCTCGCTTGGTCCCACAATCGTGTGGAGGGCAAGCGTGAGTACACGACTTTGCTATATGTGCCCTCACATGCGCCTTTCGATTTATGGAATCGCGATGGAACGCGTGGCCTCAAGCTCTACGTAAAGAGAGTCTTTATTCTCGACGACGCGGAGCAGTTTTTACCCCTCTACCTGCGCTTTGTGAAGGGCGTCGTTGATTCCAGCGATTTGCCGCTTAATGTCTCGCGAGAATTGCTGCAAGCCGATGCCGAAATTGAAGCGATGCGCGCGGGCATCGCCCGTCGTGTACTCGACCTGTTAGCGAAGCTCGCTAAAGAAGAGCCGGAAAAATATGCGACATTTTGGAAGGAGTTTGGTCAGGTCCTTAAGGAGGGTGTTGCCGAAGACTCGCCAAACCGGGAACGTATCGCAAAGTTACTGCGATTCGCGTCGACCCATGCCGATCTTGAGAAGCAGGATCAGTCACTCGATGATTATTTGTCGCGGATCAAGTCCGGTCAAAAGCACATTTATTATTTGACCGCGGAAACTTGGAATGCCGCTCGGCAGAGCCCCCACCTAGAGCGTCTGCGCCAGCATGGGGTCGAGGTGTTGCTTATGCACGATCGGGTCGACGAGTGGATGCTGTCGTATCTCGGCGAGTACGAGGGTAAGAGCTTCCAGGATGTCGCCGCTGGCGATTTGGACCTTGGGGACTTAGTACCGGCGGCGGATGCGGCGCCGATCCCTGCATCGGACGCACTGTGCGACCGCCTAAAGGAAGTTCTGGTCGATCGCGTCGACGGCGTGAAGCCGACCCAGCGCTTGGCGGAATCGCCAGCCTGTCTCGTGCGAGCAGCTGGGGAAATGAGCGCCCAGATGCGACGACTGATGGAAGGGGCGGGTCAGGCGCCACCGTCGCAGCGGCCGACGCTGGAAATTAATCCCACGCATCCCTTGGTCGTGCGCTTAGAGGCAACCACAGATCCCGAGGTGTTTCGCGATTTGGCCTTGTTACTGGCCGACCAGGCCACGCTCGCGGAGGGCGGGCAGCTGGCCGAGCCGGGTGAGTTCGTTCGGCGTATGAATCGTCTGCTCCTCGGCACCTCGTCCGCGCAATAATATTGCGTGGGGCCATTCGCCTAGGAGCACGACGCATGCGGGCCATCCAATGTTCAGCGCTATGGCTGCTGGGCGTGCTCAGTGGCGCCGTGACGCTGAGCGCGCCCCTGGGTCCTCCGACGGGCTTTCTCGTCGGCCTACAGGTCGCTGACATCGTTGTAGGCGCCGGACCTGCGGTCGGGCGGGGCGATATTGTGGCGGTGCACTATGCCGGCTTTCTCTACGATGCCGCGGCAGCGGACGGACATGGTCGTCCGTTCGATAGCTCTATGGAGCACGGCGGTGACCCGCTAGTGTTCCGGTTGGGCAAGGGGACGGTCATTGCGGGATGGGATAACGGTATTGTTGGGATGCAGCGGGGTGGAAAGCGCCGTCTGGTGATCGCCCCCCCATTGGCCTACGGTAATCGGAGTGTCGGGCGTAAAATTCCGGCAAACGCAACGCTGGTATTTGAGGTCACGCTCGTCAGCCTGCAGGTGATGGACTAATGTCTGCCGCCGCGCCCTTCAAGCCCCCGATGCCGGAGCGCATCGCACTCCCTGGCCCGGTCGGGGTGCTCGAATCGGTGCTCGAAGTGCCCTTGGGTCACGACGGCCGGGTGGCGTTGATTTGTCATCCGCACCCCCTGTTTGGCGGCACGCTGCAGAATAAGGTGGTGCATACGACTGCTCGTGCCTTACAGGAGCGGGGCATCGCCACCTTGCGATTCAACTTCCGGGGCGTTGGCGCCAGTGCGGGGACTTTTGATGACGGACGCGGTGAAACCGACGATGCGTTGGCTGCCGCCGACTGGTTGACCGCTCGCTATCCGGCGTCCCCACTCATTTTGGCGGGATTCTCATTCGGCGCCTATGTCGCTTATAGGGTCGCAACGGAAAGTCCGGTGCAGCGTCTGTATACGATTGCACCACCGATTCGGCGCTTTGATTTTGGCAGTCAGCGGGTACCCACGATGCCTTGGTTGGTGATCCAGGGTGATCAGGACGAACTGGTCGAGTACTCGAGCGTCGTCACTTGGATGGCCTCTGTGGTACCGAAGCCCCATCTGGCAACGATCGCTGGGGCAGAGCACTTTTTTCACGGCCGATTAAATGAACTCAAGATAGTGGTGCAGGAATTCCTTGATACCTGAAGGGAATCTCTTGGCGCCTTAAAAGAAAAAGCCGGGGAAAACCCCGGCTTTTTTTCGCACCAGCCAGTAGCCGGGGCGTACCCGGTCAGTTGACCATCGCCTTCAGCGACTTCAGGGCGGCAGCGCGGACCTTCTTCGAGGCCGGCTTTGCCTTGAACACCATCTTTTCACCCGTGAACGGGTTCACGCCCTCACGGGCCTTGGTGGCAGGCTTCTTAACAACTTTCAGCTTCAGCAGGCCAGGCATCGTGAAACTGCCCGCGCCGCGCAGGCTCTTCTTGATGATGCCGTTAAGCGACTCGAAGACAGCTCCGACCTGCTTCTTCGAGAGCTCGGTGTCCTTCGCGATCTGCGCGAGAATGTCCGACTTGGTCGGTGCCGCGTTCTTCTTCGCCATTGTGGGGGTTCTCCTATGGTTTCTGTTTTCGATCATGGCGTTAAGGCGGAATCTTTTGTTGCTTCTCACACACCGCCAAGCACGGTTAGTGCTCATTGGGGCCGAGAAACACCGCAAAAAACAGCCTCAAACCACGACCATCTACTGCTTTCGACACGGACAATAGCATACCAAAAAACGAAATCCACTAGTTTTTAAGTAGTTTTAACGCTAACGACTACGATAAAAGCGCCTCAATCGCTGTGGGGATAATTGTCGGGGCAATGATACGCACGGTCTTCTCGCGGCCAGAGAGTCCTCGGATGATCTCTACATGTCTATTTGCGACGCCGAACGTGCACGCTAAAAACCGAACAAGGTGGGCGTTAGCGGCGCCATCAACTGGTGGTGCCGTGATGCGCAGCCGTAGTCGTGCAGCGTCTACGAGCAGTGCATCCTTCGAGGCGCGCGGCTGTACACGCAGCTGCAATACGAGATCCGCGCCGTCTCGGCGGACCGGTATTTTCACAAATCGTAGGGAAAAAACAGCGGCGCTAGGCGCATATTGAGCGAGTAAAGCGCCAGTTGCAGCAGCAGGATGGCGGCGAGCGGGGATAAGTCGATCCCGCCGAACAGCGGCAGTGCGCGACGGATGGGACGCAAAATCGGGTCAGAGAGATCCGCAAGCAGGCGTGAGAATGGGTTGTAGGGGTCGGCCACCCAACTGAGTAGCGCATGTAAAAAGATCGCCCCCAGAAAGATCCAGAGCAACATTCGGGCGAGCGCCAAAAGCGCGCCCAGAACGAGAATGATGGGCGAGGGCAGTCCGAGTCCATAGAGCGCCCCCAGTGCGGCCGCTCGGACGAGCGCGACTACAACTAGCGCGACAATGGTCGCTGTATCGGTACGGCCAATGGCTGGAATCACCCGACGCATTGGCAGGATGAGCGGGTTCGTTAGTCGGTGCAGGGACTGCACTAGCGGATTTCGCGAATCGGTGCGTTGGATCGCAAACAGCCAGCGGAGTAGAAACGCCCCGACTATTAAGTCGGCGATCGTGCGGATCAGAAAGGCTAGTTCCGCCATGTTGAAACCCCTGTCGTAAACTGGTTAGCGTGCCGCGCCGAATTCAGCAGCAATTTCCCGCGAGCGTCCGGCCGCCGCGGCCACGGCTCGCGCAACGATCATGTCTAAACCGGCCTCACGAAATACCTCTAGAGCTGCCGCTGTCGTGCCACCCTTGGAGGTGACCTGCTCGCGCAGTACCGATGGCTCTTCGCCACTCGCTTTTGCCAGGGCGGCTGCGCCGGCGGCAGTGCCGACGGCCAGTTTCCGGGCAACCTCCGGTGGCAGCCCCTGTGCAATAGCGGCGGCTTCCAACAGTTCGATCAGCAGGAAGAAGTAGGCTGGGCCACTACCCGACACCGCCGTCACTAGATCGATATCGCTTTCCGAGCCGACCCAAACGGCGGTGCCTACCGCTTCCAGCAACAGCTCCGTGGTCGCCCGATCGTTGTCGTGGACTTCGCTACCGGCATAGAGCCCGGTAACCCCCGCTCCAATCAGGGCCGGGCGGTTCGGCATTGCGCGAACGACGCTCGCGTGCCCGCCCAGCCAGCGGGACAGATCGGCTGCGCCGATCCCGGCCACGATCGAGATCACGAGTGGCCGTTGCTCAGCGGCCAGGATCGCTAGCGCGCCGGCGACCTCCGCCAACTGCTGTGGCTTGACCGCCATGACCCACACGTTGGCCTGTGCCGCGGCTTTAGCATTGTCCGCATGTAGTGCAATTTGCTGGAAACGGCGGGCTAGCCAATCCCGTTGTGCCTCCGCAGGGTCCGCAATCGCGATATTTTCGGCGGGAGCTCCACGTGCTAACCAGCCACCCACCAGGGCCCTGGCCATCTGTCCGCCGCCAATGATTGCGACGCGAGGCCAAGTTTCATTCCGTTT
>CAIVRI010000122.1 GCA_903908265.1 uncultured Pseudomonadota bacterium | reverse complement strand
TACGCGCCCAAGAACTTCAATTACTGGTACGTGTTCGGCGTCTTATCGCTGGTCGTGCTGGTGATCCAGTTGGTGTCAGGCATTTTCCTGACCATGAACTACAAGCCTGCTGCGGCCGATGCGTTCGCGTCC
Organism: uncultured Pseudomonadota bacterium; assembly: GCA_903908265.1. Taxonomy (GTDB): domain Bacteria; phylum Pseudomonadota; class Gammaproteobacteria; order Steroidobacterales; family Steroidobacteraceae; genus CAIKZZ01. The sequence continues at coordinate 6,730 of CAIVRI010000122.1, read as the reverse complement.
GTCGAATACATCATGCGGGACGTCGAATGGGGCTGGTTGATCCGTTATATGCACTCTACCGGTGCATCGGCGTTCTTCATCGTGGTCTATCTACATATGTTCCGGGCCCTGATGTACGGATCGTATCGTGCGCCGCGAGAGCTGCTGTGGATTTTCGGCATGCTGATCTACCTCTGCCTGATGGCTGAGGCATTCATGGGTTACCTGCTGCCGTGGGGCAACATGTCCTACTGGGGCGCGCAGGTCATTGTTTCGCTGTTCGGCACGATTCCGGTGATCGGCGATTCGCTGTCCGAATGGATCAAGGGTGACTACTTCATCTCTGATATCACGCTGAACCGATTCTTCGCGTTGCACGTGATCGCGATCCCTCTGATCCTTGTCTTCCTTGTCGTCGCTCATATTCTCGCTCTACATGAAGTAGGCTCGAATAACCCCGATGGCGTGGAGATTAAGAAGCACAAAAATGCCGACGGGCATCCGTTGGATGGCATTCCGTTCCATCCGTACATGACGGTTAAGGACCTCTGGGGCATCTCGGTCTTCCTGCTCATTTATTGCGGCATCATTTTCTTCGCGCCGACGTTCGGCGGTCTGTTTCTTGAGTCGCCGAATTTTGACCCGGCGAACCCGATGCAGACTCCGCCGCACATTGCGCCGGTCTGGTACTTCACGCCGTTCTACGCGATGCTCCGCGCCGTACCATCGTTTGCCGGCACGCAAGTTTGGGGTGTGTTGGTGATGTTCGGCGCGATTGCGCTGCTGTTCTTCTTGCCCTGGCTCGACAAGTCGCCCGTCAAGTCGATCCGTTACAAGGGGCCGATCACGAAGATTGCGTTGGCGCTCTTTGCTGTCTCGTTCGTTGTGCTCGCCTATTGCGGAATGAAGCCGCCATCGCCGACGCTATTGCTGACGAGTCGCATTTTTACGGCTGTGTATTTCGCGTTCTTCCTGCTGATGCCTTGGTACTCGCGCATTGATGCCGTGAAGCCTGTGCCGGAGAGGGTCACCTACCATGTTCATTAAGAAGTTCGCGCAGGCGCTCGTTGCGACCGCGCTCCTGTTGCCTGCGTTCGCTCAAGCGAATGAGGGCGCTTCGCTGCCGCCGGCGGGCAATGACATCCGTAACGAGGCGTCGCTGCAGCGCGGCGCCCGCAACTTCATGAACTACTGCTCTGGCTGTCATTCGGCCAAGTACGTGCGATACAACCGAGTTGCGGCAGATCTCCATATTGGTGCGGCGGAACTGAAGAAAAATCTGATGTTCACGTCCGAGAAGCCTGCGGACACGATTGTCAGTGCGCTGGCGGCTGCTGATGCCAAGAAGTGGTTTGGTACGATGCCCCCGGATTTGTCGCTCATTGCGCGTTCGCGTGGCACTCCGTACTTGTCCGCTTTCTTGCACAGTTTTTATCGGGACCCGTCCCGCCCGACTGGCGTAAACAATACGATGCTGCCAGGCACGGCAATGCCGCATGTTTTGAGCGTGCTGCAAGGTGTGCAGAATGCGGTCTTCAAGACCGAGGATGGCAAGCCGGAGTTCGAGAAGTTTGAACTGATCGACAAAGGCTCTCTGACCCCTGAGCAGTACGATGAATTCGTGCGTGATACGGTCAATTTCCTGGAGTACATGGGCGAGCCGATCCAAGCGCAACGTGAAGATCTCGGGATCTGGGTGATGTTGTTCTTGCTCGTGTTTGCTGGATTTGCGTACTTGCTCTACAAGGAATACTGGCGCGTCGTGCACTGAGCGCGCGCCCTCATCCCTTGTCAGAGATGCCCACACTCGCGCCACGCCGCCCGTATCTGTTACGGGCGATGCATGAGTGGTTGACTGATAATGCGCAAACACCTCACATCGTCGTCGATGCCAGCGTGGCTGGTGCGCAGGTGCCGCGGCAATATGTGCGCGATGGCAAGATCGTTCTAAATGTGAGTTACGAAGCAACCTCCGGGTTGTTGATGAAGAATGACTGGGTCTCGTTCGGGGCTCGTTTTGGAGGCGTCGCCCATGAAGTGCGGGCGCCCATGCAGGCGGTCCTTGGTATCTACTCGCGCGAGAGTGGTCACGGGATGGTGTTCTCCGACGACGATTGGCCACCGCCGCCAGGCGATGAAGCGGTGCCGCCTTCAGCGTCTTCGCCGCTGGCTGGTGGCGATGAGCCGCGTCGCCCACGCCTGACCGTTGTCAAGTAAAACGGTGTCCGCGCACTCTGCGGCGGCCGAGCGCAACAAGGCCCCGATTCTGGACGTCCTCGCTGCGTTTGTGCGGCCCGGCGATACGGTGTTGGAAGTCGCATCGGGCACGGGCCAACACGTTGTGCACTTTGCTCGCGCGCTGCCTGACGTTGCGTTTCAACCCACTGAGCGGGACACCACGGGGCTTGCTGAACTCGTAGTCGCGATCGTAACCGCGGGCGCTCCTAATATCCGCTCGCCACTGGTGCTGGATGTGGAGGCGAGTTGGCCGCGCTTGGGTCCGTGCGACGTACTGGTCTGCGTCAACATGATTCATATTGCGCCTTGGTCCGCGACGGACGCGCTCTTTGCTGGGGCCGCGCGAACGCTGCAGGCCAATGGGCCTGGTCGGGTGCTGCTTTATGGACCCTTTCTTGAAAATGGCGTACATACCGCGCCGTCAAATGAAGCCTTTGATGCGTGGTTACAGCAGCGTGATCCGCAGTCTGGGGTGCGCGATTTGGATGCGGTGACGGCGGTCGCGTTGAGCCATGGGTTTGTGCGTGATTTAGTCCAACGGATGCCCGCCAATAACCTCTGCGTCGGATTCCGACGCGCTTAAGGCGCCTGCGTGGGCGAGGGGTAGACGGATCCATCGGCGCCGAATGTGGCCCATGTCAGTGAGCGACGGATGCGCCCGTTGGTGCCCAGCGTCAGTCGCCCCGTGAGTCCTGACAGTGAATCAATCCCCTCACCGGCTTTTAATGGGCTGACCAACATCGCCGCGTCGTAGCCTAGTGCAAACAATCGGCCGACATGGCGCGCATCTCCGGGCCATAGCTGAGCGACGGTTTCGCGCAGTTTTCTGATCGCTTCGTCGTCGGATACCAGCCAAGGTATGTCGAGGAACACAATGCCTTCCAGATCTTGATTGGAGCTGGCTTGTGGGTCATGAATATCCGAGGTGGCATACACCGGCAGGTCGCCAGCGTAATGGAACTTCAGTTGCGGGCGAATCAGTCGAGCATGTACAGGTTGCCCGGCAAAAAATACGAAATCGATGTCGTCACGGCGTCGCGGCGTAAACACCAATCCGCCGCCTACTAGGGCGTTTACGCTTTGATATCTCTTTTGACTGGCTTCGAAGCCCAGTAGGGGCACGAGAATGTCAGAGAAGTCCGTCGTGTCGGTGGCGTAGGTCTCTGTTGTCGCAAGCTGGCCCCCACCTGCAGTGAACGCGACGGCAAAGGCCTGCCGTACCCGTTGTCCCCAATCGCCTGATGGCACCAGTACGGCGGCGATTTTTTGTCCTTCACTTAAGGCGTGCGCAGCAATTTGCCTGGCTTCGTCCTCAGGGGCGAGCGTGAACTGGTAGAAGTGCTGTGGTGCTGGGTCTGCATCCGGCAGATGGTTGAGTGCCAGTATGGGCACTTTGCCGTCGGCAAGTGCGCGTAGGGCCGCCACGTTTTCCTTGCTCAAGGGCCCGACCACGAACGTCGCTCCTTCCTCGAGGGCTTTGTGCAATACCGGCGCGGCATCGCCGGCGGCGTCATAGACCCGGACTGCAGGACGCATGGCCACCGGGATATCGAAATAAGCCGCTAGAAAGCCATCACGGATTGCCTGGCCGGCATCGGCAAGGCGGCCGCTCAGTGGCAACAGCAAGGCGATCTGGGGTGCGGGTTTCGAGGCGGTACGGTCCGGCATGGGGCACGCGGGGCTAAAGAGCGCGCAGGATAGCCTGTCGGCGATGTGATCGGGAGCCGTTGCAACCGTTCGTGTCCTAGCGCAGGATCCGCGCCGATACGGCCCCAGTGGGGCAAAGGAGCGATGTCGTGCCCGGAACGCTCTATATCGTGGCGACACCGATCGGTAATCTGGCGGATATGACCGACCGTGCCCGCCAAATCTTGGGCCAGGTTGCGGTGGTAGCGGCCGAGGACACACGGCATACCGGTCAATTGTTGACGAGTTTTGGCCTGTCCGCGCCGTTAATAGCCTTACACGAGCACAACGAGGCAGATCGGGCGGATGCGCTAGTCGCGCGCTTGGTGGCCGGCGAGGATGTGGCGCTAGTGTCCGATGCAGGCACGCCGTTGGTCAGTGACCCGGGCTATCGGTTGGTGGCAGCCGCCGCTGCCGCCGGGGTGCGTGTTGTGCCCGTACCTGGCGCTTGTGCGGCGATTGCGGCGTTGTCGGTGGCTGGGCTGCCGACCGATCGGTTCGCATTTGAGGGGTTTTTGCCCCCCAAAACCGCCGCGCGTCGGGTCCGCTTACAGGCACTAGTTGCCGAGCCGCGAACCTTGGTGTTCTACGAATCGCCGCACCGATTGAAAGAGACTTTGGCTGACCTCGTGCATGTCTTTGGCGGCTCACGGCGCGCCGTCGTGGCTCGCGAGCTGACCAAACTCCATGAAACCGTCTATCGAGAGACCTTGGCGGCCTTGGCCCAGAGCGCAGAGCAAGACGCCAATATGCTGCGTGGGGAGTGTGTCTTGGTGATCGAGGGGGCGCCTGCCTCGGTCGATGCTGGCGCGGGTGCTCAGGTTGATGACGCGCTGCGCCGGTTGGCAGCGTATGCGCCGCTGGGCGTTGTAGCGGACGTCTTGGCGGATCTGACTGGGCTTCGCCGCAACGCGTTATATGACCGGGCGCTGCAATGGCGTCGGCAGGCTGATGACGAGTCAACTTGAGGTTCTGCGCGGACACGCCTATCGTGCGCGTGGGAGTTGGCTAGACAGTCGCTCGGGTCGCAAGACCCGGGAGGAAAGTCCGGGCTCCATAGGGTAGAGCGCCAGGTAACGCCTGGGGGGCGAGAGCCCACGGAAAGTGCAACAGAGAATAAACCGCCGAAGCGAAGACCCCGGTCGACGCTGGTAAGGGTGAAACGGTGCGGTAAGAGCGCACCGCGGTCCTGGTAACAGGAACGGCATGGCAAACCCCGCTCGGAGCAAGGCCAAATAGGGGAACTAGTGGACAGATTCGTCTGATCCACGCCGCACGACCCGTGTGTGTTCCCGGGTAGGCTGCTTGAGGTGTCCGGCGACGGGCATCCCAGAGGAATGACTGTCCACGACAGAACCCGGCTTATCGGCCAACTCCCACCTTTTAAGGGTCCTCCGACCCCGCCTCACGGCGGGGTCGGAGGACCGAATAGCCAATCATGGCCTTGTCTGCGACTTCTCATAAATCGCGGCAGAAATAGTTCCTAACCCATTGATTATTGCGCCTTTCAAATGCGACCGTAGCACTCTTCGGCTGCCGGTAAGTATTTGTCGTCGAAGGAAAAAATTCCCGTTTTGGCGTTGACCTGCGGGTGGCGTCGCCCTATAGTTCCCTCAGGTGGGAAAAAGTGGGAAAGGATGGGGCGTGGTCCCATAAAATTCATGTTTCGAGGCGCAACGCAACTCTCGCTCGATGCCAAAGGCCGGATGGTGATGCCCACCCGGTATCGCGAGCGTTTGGTTGAGCGTTGCAGCGGCCATTTGATCGGAACGGTCGATAAAGACCATTGCCTGCTCCTATACCCCCTGCCGGATTGGGAAGAGATCGAGCGCAAGCTGATGCGCCTGCCATCGCTGAACCCGCACGCGCGCCGTTTGCAGCGCCTCATGGTTGGCTATGCGACTGAGCTCGAACTCGATGGTCATGGTCGGTTGCTGTTGCCGAACGAGTTACGCAGTTTTGCATCGCTAACGCGCGATGCGGTGTTGCTTGGGCAGGGCAATCGATTCGAACTGTGGGATGAGGCGCTGTGGACCGAGAAACGCGATGCGTGGCTGGAGGACGATACAACGCCCTCTGATCTGCCCGCCGATCTCGAGTCACTGTCGCTTTAACGTTGTCGACGCCGGCACATCGGCCGGTGCTGTTCGACGAGGTGCTAGCGGGCCTCGTCGTACGCGCGAACGGCTTGTACGTCGATGGTACTTACGGAAGGGGCGGGCATGCAGCCGGCGTGCTTGGGCAGTTGGGAGAAGGGGGATCGCTCGTTGTCTTCGACCGAGATCCTGAAGCGATTGATAGCGCGCGCCGAGCAATTGGTGATGATGTGCGCGTCCGCATTATTCACGCCTCTTTCGATCAGCTTGCACAATTCGTTGCGGTCGGCTCGGCACATGGCGTGCTATTCGATCTCGGCGTGTCTTCCCCGCAATTGGATGATGCTGTGCGTGGTTTCAGCTTCTTGCGCGATGGGCCACTCGACATGCGCATGGATCCCACGACAGGATCCAGTGTTGCGCAATGGCTTGCCATCGCCAAAGAGTCGGAGATTGCAACCGTGATCGCGCAATACGGGGAAGACCGATTTGCCCGCCGGATCGCTCGCGCGATTATTGATGCGCGTGGTGGTACCTCGATTAACACCACTGGACAACTCGCGGAAATCGTCACTAGTGCTATTCCGGCACGCTTTCGAGAGCCGGGAAAGCATCCTGCGACACGCGCTTTTCAGGCGTTTCGGATCCACATCAATCGCGAACTGGAACTGCTTGAAGCAGGCCTCGAGGCTGCGCTCTCCATCATGGCCGTTGGCGGCCGTCTTGCGGTG
>CAIVRI010000121.1 GCA_903908265.1 uncultured Pseudomonadota bacterium | reverse complement strand
TGGTGGTGCTCGGAACTGCAGAACCGTGTGCTGGATGTGTGCGTACAACTGCATGGCGGCTACGGTTACATTCTGGACTATCCGGTGGCGCGTGCCTGGGCGGATGCTCGCGCCCAGATGATTTACGGCGGCACCAATGAAATTATGAAAGAAATTATCGGACGGGGGCTTTGAGGTCTTTGCTTGCGTCCGACACTAGGCGGAGCCGTCGTGTTTTGAAGCATGCCTTGCGAGGCCTCTGTGACGACTGAGACCGCGAATGGCGGGTTTAATAGTCTTTTGGGTCTGGAATTGAAAGGATTCCAAGGCGACGACTATTGTATCGAGTTGATGCTGGGCCCGCAGCACCTGCACGAGGCGAATGGCGTGCACGGGGGCGTGTATCTGAGCTTATTGGATACGGCCATGGCGCGCGCGTCCCGCGCTGGATCCCTACCCGGGAGTTATACCCCGACGTTGGAGTTAAAGACCAATTTTTTGCGTGCTAAAAGCTCAGGCCGCATCCTCGCTAAGGCTCGAGTTGTCTCGCGCACGCGCCGCACCTTTTATGTCGAAGGCGAGTTAATGGACGAGACGGGGCTTCTGCTCGCGCGCGCAAGCGCTACGATGATGTTGGTGGCACCTCGGGAGCCGAAGCTTGTTCAAGGTGCCTGAGTCGCTGTTGGCGGTTGGGCGTCGCTGGTGCGGTTACGGGCGATGCAACTCGGCGTAGGGCTGCGGTGTTTCCCAGAATCGGCTTGGACTATTTTATTCTCATTGGAATGCACGGCATTTGTACGTGCGAGGTCAGCAGACGATGGATAATTCTGTATCGCGCGAGGGTCCCCCTGTGCATCGGCGTGACCAGTTCCCGGCCGGGGTAGCGGTGGTCATTGGTGGGAGTGGCGGCATTGGCAGCGCCATCTGTCTGGCGTTGGCGGAGGCCGGCACGGATGTGGTGTTGACCTACCGTACGAGTCGTGCGGCGGCGGATGCTGTCGTGGCCGGCGTGGGTGCGCACGGGCGCCAAGCGCACAGTTATGCGCTGTCGGTGGAACAAGCAGCGGACGTTGATCAATTCTTTGCGCAGGTCGTCGGTGTGCACGGGCGCATCCACAGCGTCATTAACGCATCCGGCGCGCATATTCCCATGGTGTTTATCGGTGATCTCACGCGTGAGGAGTGGCTTGCGGTGATGAATTCGGACGCGAATGGTTTTTTCAACGTCATGCACGCTTCGTTACCGCATTTGCGAGCACTAGGTGGGTCCTACGTACAGATTGGCACCGTGGGTATGCACCGTTGGCCTGCCCGGGATGTGCTGTCGGTGGCGCCGAAAGCGGCGATTGACGCCCTGATCACAGGCATTGCCCGTGAGGAGGGCCGCTCTGGTGTCCGGGCCAATACGGTGGCTCTGGGTTTGATCAACGCGGGCCTTGCACTGCGCTTGAAAGGCAGCGGGTATGACGATAAGTACTTTGAAGCTGCGGTCAAAAACACGGCACTGAAGCGGCTCGGCACGGCGGCTGAGGTGGCTGATGCGGTGGTGTTTCTGGCCTCGGAGCGGGCGGCGTACGTGACCGGCCAGACGTTGGTGTTGGACGGCGGATTTAGCCTCTGACGGCTCTCTGCCTCGCGCGTGCTACCCGCTTAGGGCCAGCCTAGCGTCGCGCCGACTTTGTGACTGGGGGGGGCGGCTGCGCCCCTGGCGCTGGATGCCTGCGTTTCGGCCGATGCACTTTCAACTGAAAGTACCGATATAAGACTTTATTTGTTGCTTTCGCGTAAAAATAACGAGAAAAAACGTTGGAAATGCTTGCGACTGGGATTTTAAGTCCTTAGTCTCGTTCTGGTATCGGCTGGTCGGGGAGCTGGTGTCAGCGCGGTCGCGCTCCAGGGACAGGCTGGAATTCCATCAATCAAAAGTTTAGGAATGGGTCTGAATATGGCTACGAGTGCACTCGGTTACATTGTCGTTTCGTCCACGGATCTTGCGCAGTGGCGGCACTTCGCCGTGAGTACGTTGGGGCTCATGGAGGCGCCAGCGGGCGCGGACGGATCGCTGCGATTGCGGATCGATGAGCGTCCATTTCGTATCGTCATTCAGCCGGGTGCCGCAGACCGTTTTCTGGCAGCGGGTTGGGAGTTCCGCGATGAGGCGGCGCTTGAGGCGTGTTGCGCGGGCCTGCGTGCGGCAGGTGTTGCGGTCGTGGATGCCGATGCATCTGACGCCGCCCTTCGGGCCGCGCGGTTGCTGCGCCGCTGCACCGATCCGGATGGAAATCCACTCGAGTTATATGTGGGTCGAAGCCTCGACTATGCGCCTTTTGCCTCTCCGCACGGCCTGAGCGGCTTTGTGACGGGCGATTTGGGCATGGGGCACGTAGTACTGCCGGCGCCACAATTGGAGCGAACACGGGCTTTCTATCAGCAGCATCTGGGTTTTGGAGACTCCGACCAGATGTGGCTGCAAATGAGTCCAAATCCAACGGACCCAAAACTCGGTATTTACTTCATGCACGCGGCTAATCCGCGGCATCACAGCTTGGCCTTGATGGGGGCCCCGGTGCCTTCGGGCTGCGTGCATATCATGTTGGAAGCGAAGAGCTTGGACGATGTCGGCTATGCCTTGGATCGCTGTCTGGCCGATAACGTGACGATCAGTTCGACGCTTGGCCGCCATTCGAATGATGGCATGGTGTCGTTCTACGCCCGCACTCCGGGCGGCTTCGATCTGGAGTTTGGCTGTTATGGTCTACAGCCGGACTGGTCGACCTGGGTGCCGACCACTAGCCTCATTCCCGATCTCTGGGGTCACCGCTGGACGCCCCCGGCCTGACGCATGCGTGGCCCCAGGCCGACCTAGGACTCAGCGCGCGCCTTTGGCGCTCTTTTTCGCACGTGCGAGGTTCATGGCGACGTCCTCGATCAGGTCTTCCTGGCCGCCGACGGTCTTCATGCGGCCCATCTCGACGAGAATGTCGGCTGACGAGACGCCATATTTTTTGCCGGCACGCTGCGCAAATAATAAGAAAGACGAATAAACGCCGGCGTAGCCCATGATCAGCGAGTCGCGATCCACTCGGATCGGTTGATCCATGAGTGGCGTCACCACATCTTCGGCGACGTCGATGAGCCGGAATACATCAACACCGGTCTGGGCCCCCATGCGATCGAGCACCGCAGCAAATACTTCCAGGGGCGTATTGCCCGCGCCTGCCCCTAGTCCCGCTGCGGAGCCGTCAATCCGATTGGCGCCTGCTGCTACGGCGGCCAGTGAATTGGCGATGCCCATTGCCATGTTGTGGTGGCCGTGGAAGCCCAACTCTGTTTCCGGTCGCAGGTTTTCGCGCAATAGGCTGATGCGGGCGCTGACGTCATCCGGGAGCATGTAGCCGGCCGAGTCGGTGCAGTAGATGCAGTTTGCGCCGTAACTTTCCATCAATTGCGCTTGCTGTAGTAGCGCTGCCGGCTCGATCATGTGCGCCATCATCAGGAAGCCAACGGTATCCAGCCCCAGCTTGCGGGCCAACGTAATGTGTTGCTCTGAGACATCCGCTTCGGTGCAGTGTGTGGCGATGCGGATGGTCGAAACACCACAGTCTTGCGCCAAATACAGATGCTCCACAGTGCCGATGCCCGGCAGGAGGAGGGCGGAAATCTTAGCCCGCTGCATCAAAGGGACAACCGCTCTGAGGTATTCTTCGTCGCTATGCGCCGGGAACCCATAGTTGACGGACGCGCCGCCTAAGCCGTCACCGTGCGTGACTTCAATGAGGGGCACGCCGGCGGCATCTAGCGCGGTGGCTACGCGGCGCATCTGCTCGAGCGAGAGTTGATGGCGCTTCGGATGCATGCCATCGCGCAGGCACATGTCGTGGAGGGTGACTTTGCGGCCGTGGATGTTCATCGGTAATCCTCAGGAAGCGCGAGCAGCGTAGCTGCCGTGAATCATTTGCTCGGCGATCATCTCCGCGGTGCGCAGCGCCGCGGCCGTCATGATGTCGAGGTTGCCCGCATATTTGGGGAGATAGTCGCCGAGTCCCTCGACCTCCAGATAAATGGAGACGCGGTTGCCGTCGAAGACAGGCCCGTTCTTCAGTCGGTAACCGGGCACATATTTCTGCACCTCTGCAATCATTGCATGGACTGAAGCCGTTATTTTCGCTTGGTCTGGTGTGCTGTCCGTCAGGCAATGGACGGTATCGCGCATAATCAACGGCGGTTCCGCCGGATTCATGATGATGATGGCTTTGCCTTTGCGCGCTCCGCCTACCGTCTCGATGCCCGTTGCGGTGGTGCGTGTGAACTCGTCGATATTCTTACGGGTGCCAGGACCGGCCGACCGCGAGGCGACGGTAGCGATGATCTCGCCATAGGCTACTGGCTGGACTCGGCTGACGGCCGCTACCATTGGGATGGTGGCCTGACCCCCGCAGGTCACCATATTGACATTCATGGCACCCTTGGCAACTTGCTCGGCAAGGTTGACGGGGGGTATGCAAAACGGGCCGATCGCCGCGGGCGTCAGGTCGATGACGACGACGCCTAAAGCCTGTAATTTGCGTGCGTTCTCCGGATGGACGTAGGCGGAGGTGGCGTCGAACGCGAGTTGGATGCCATCGGCCTTGATGTGGGGAAGTAGTCCGTCGACGCCATCGGCCGTAATTTTGAGCCCACGGGCGTGGGCGGTTTGGAGTCCCTCGGATTGGGAATCGATGCCAACCATCCAAACGGGGTTTACCCAGCGGCTACGCAAGGCTTTAATGAGCAGGTCGGTGCCGATGTTGCCGGAACCGAGGAGAGCGACGTTGATCGAGGTCATAGGCTGCCTTTGGGATGATCTTCCGGCCGGATTGGCGCGTTCTATACACGCAGACCGACTGAGAGTAGCTCCAATAGGCGGACCCTAAGGATCCGCGCAAGGGGCTTCTGAGGGACTTTTTATAATCGAATGCGTAAATAAGGTAAAGTCTTATTACGCGTAAAGCGGCAAGGTAGGATTTCACAAGATGGCTTTTGAACCCGCAGATGGCAGCATCGTCCTCGACGAAACTGACAAGCGCATTGTGGCGCTGCTCAAGGCCCATGGCCGTGAAACCAATCGCGATATCGCGCGCGCACTGAAAATCTCGCCGACCAACGTCGGTGCGCGCATTCGCCGCATGGAGGATGCCAATGCCCTGCGCGTTGTGGCCGTGACGGACTTTGCCGCACTAGGATACGACGTGCTGATCGCGGTCGGCATCGAGGTCGGTGGTCGGGCGGCCGAAGCGGTGGGCCTAGAGTTGGCAAAGTTGCCGGCAGTGTTCTCCGTTCACCTGGTAACGGGTGCGCGCGATCTGGAGTTGCTCGTGGCGGTCAAGGATTTTGATGAATTGCGACATTTTCTAGAGAATGAGATTGTGCACATTCCTGGCATCCGGCGTATTTCCGCCGGTCTCGCCGTTGATGTTGTGAAGTACAACTTCGACAGGGTGCCAATGTGATCAACAACACGAAGAAGCCGGTACTCGATGACTTGGATCATAAGTTGATCGAGTTGTTAGCTCAGGATGCACGGGTTAGCAATCGCCGTATTGCGACCCAGTTGGGGGTGACCGAGGGCACCATCCGGGGCAGAATCCGCCGGTTGGAAGAAACGCACTGCATTCGATTGACGGCCGTCACCAATACCTTGGTGGTCGGGGCGCCGCGCGTGGTGTTGATTGGTATTGAGGCGAGTCAGACCGAGTTGCAATCGCTCTGCGAGCAGTTGGCGGCGATGCCGGAAATTGCCTGCGTGATCCGTATGCTCGGCCGCTACGACTTGCTGGCCATAGGCTTGTTTCAGTCCTTGGAAGAAATTGCGCAGGTGGCCAATAACCGCATCCTAGCGCTACCGGGCGTCAGCCACGTCGAGACCGCTATTGCGGTCAAGACACTGAAGTATGACCACCGCATGGCCAAAATAACGCCGGCCTAAAGATTTTAATTTAAAACTTACTTAATTTTCAATAGATTATAACTTTAAGTTAACGCAAAGTGTTAGACAAATGCAACCCGGCCTGTCTGCCGAAAAACGTGGCGTCAGCGAGCGAAAGGCCAGAACTGTAGCCCGCACCAAATCGCGGTAGGCCGCAGGCCGTCCGGCCTGCGGCGAATAGACCTGGGATCGGGGTCCCTGATTCGTCACAGACGGCGCCGCTCGGCAGCGTGTCAAGGCCGCCCAAAGTGAACGAGGCATAGAAGCAATGGTCGACGCGACAATCGATCGCAACGAACGGCGGTTGGTCCAATGGCTTGAGCCAGCGGGCCGCCTTGTGGAAGAGCGGGTCGGTGCCGGCCGCTGCATACTGGTTGTATACCGCCACGGTTTGGGTCAGCGACCCTTGGGGTAGGGCCAATTCCTGTTCCACCTCCTCCCAAGTTTCCCCGGCGGCGCCGATCTCCATCCGCGCGAACGTTTGCATCTCGCTGGTCGCATACGTGGCTTGGTCTTGGAGGAGCCAGATGCGATTCCCTAACTGACTGATGGCATGGTGCGACACGCGGCCGTGATAACTGTCTTCATTGATGAAACGCTGCCCTTGCTCATTAATAAAGATGCCGTGCACCAAAGAACTGGGTGGATACCAAGGCAACGTCACGAATCCTTCGTGCATGTTGACTGTTGCGCCGCCAACGCTCATCCCGAGTCGGATGCCTGAGCCATCATCCATCGCGCCAATGGGAAATTGGGACCGCAAGAGCAGCGGCGCATGGCGTCGGACCATGTCCCTATTCATGACGAAGCCGCCGGCACAGAGCACCACACCCCGTCGAGCCCGCACGGTGCGTAGTTGCCCATCGATTCGGACCGCAACCCCATGCACTTCCTGGTGGGGGGCAACGATGAGCGCTACGGCCCGGGCGTTGTAGTGCACCGCAGTGTTGGTTTCGGCGACACGGTTGGCCAGTATCTCCATCAGATATTTGCCGCCGCCTGCACCAACGTACTTCGGGCAGTGCCCGCGCGGCGCTGGCTTTGCCTGCGCTGCATAAGGCCAGGCCTCTTCGCTGCCAGACCAAATGAGGCAATCATCTGTGGCCGGTTCAATACAGCGTTCGGCGATGTAAGAAGCCTTGTACTCGATACCCTGTTCGATCAGCCAATGGTAATGGCTGAGGCTTTCGTTTGCGTATTGTCTGGCCTTTGCAGCGTCGGGATTGGGTCCTGCACTCAGCATCAAGTACTGATAGAGATCCTCGGTGTCGTCAGTGAAGCCCGCCAGGCGCTGAATGGGCGTGCCGCCGCTACCGCCCATATAAATCTCTCCACCCGAGAGCGCGGAGGTGCCGCCAGGCCCGCTCGCTGCCTCGAAGAGCATGACCTGAGCCCCGCCCCGAGCCGCTTCGAGGGCGACGCTGGCCCCAGCCGCGCCGAACCCAATCACGGCAACGTCGGCTTCAAAATCCCACTGCGTGATGGCGCTAAGGGGTATCGGGCTGTCGGTTGCAACGTCGCGCAGTGCGCTCATGGTCGTGACTCCGGTCTATACGTCTGTGGGCTGATAGCTAACGCAATAGGTTCTGTTCGCTCGCAGGATTCTTTTGGAGGGAGCCCCACGCGAATGGACGGAACCGTAGTGGCAACCCGCTAAAGGCGTCTGCGTGGATGCAAGCGGACGGGGTGATGCAGGCTAGCCCAGCGGGTTGACCGCTATGGTGCTCGTAAATCCCACGTCCATGCGGCGTTCCAAAAAGCGCCACTGGTCGTCTCGGCGTACCAGTTGATCGTGATAGCGGATATACCAGTCGTGCTTTAGATGGCTCCCATCCGCTTGCTTCTCGACGTGACTGGCGATGCAGTTTGTGGCACCTGTCGCGGTATCACCGTTGACTGCGTAGAGGGGGTTAAAGACGTTGTGTTGCGTCCACACAAAGCGCCGTTGTAGTTCGCTGGCAATTATCTCAGCTATAGGACCCGCCAACTCGTAGCCGGGGCCGATGATTTTCGTCTCGGCTACAAAGCAACTGGCGAGCAGGACAGGGTCCCGCTGATCGGCGCCCAGCGCGTATCGGTAAAGAAGTGCCTGTATGTCGGCAGGCGCAGTCGTTGCAGTCGTCATGGAGTCATCCTTAGGCAGAGGTTGTGGGATACACGGAACGGTCCTTGTTACACACCGTGGTACTGCGCGACCACTTCGTTGATGGCCCGTTGCACGTCGTGTCGGCGATAGTCCAATAGCGCCAGGTCTGTAGGGTCCGGTTCATAGGTGACTTGTGTCCCGCGCCCGGTGTAGATCGCCATATCGGGGAGCATGGGGTGTTCTTGGTCGAGTGATGGTACTGGCTGATCGTTGCCGACCGCACGGAAGAACATTCGGAAGTAGTCTGAAAAGAGTAGATTTTCGTCGCCCACTAAATAGGCTTTGCCGGACTCCCCACGCAGTAAGGCGCTCAAGATGGCTTCCGACAGCGACTGCGTAGACATGAAGTTTGTGCCACCCGCCGGTCCATAGGCCGGTATACCGAAGGCGCCTTCCGCATACCGCGTATAGGCTTCAAACATGGCGCTGTGCAAACCCGGTACGGCGCCCACGACGAAGGGCGCGTTGATGCTGCAGACGCTAAATTGCGCGTTAGCCAAGGAGCGAGTGTCCGCATCCGACAAGTGTCTAGAGCGGACATAGCCGTTTGTCGTAATGAGATCCGGTGCGATTTGGGGGTAGAAGCTGCCAACCAGTACAAACTTTTTCACGCCGGCGGTGCGCGCGAGTACTGCAAATCGAGGCACGCTCTGCGTATTGGCGCGTTCGCAATGTTGGTCGAAATCGGTCGCTGCTGGGAGGTGGCGTATGTCGTTTCCCGCCGCAAATACGATGGCGTCGAACTGCGCAAGCTGGCTCGAAGAGAATCCGTCCTGAATGTAATCACCTTGCAAAAAAGGCAACGCAGCTAACGCACAACGCGCCTGTGGCGCGTGGCGTGAGGCGATACTGACCGCATGGCCCTGCGATTGCATCCAAAGCGCCGCGTGCCCACCAATCATGCCGGTGCCACCAACCACTAATATTTTCATCGATTACCCCTGTTGTGTAGGCTGCCGACTCTATTTCGGCGCGCGCGTCAGTTTTCGTTGCCAGTTCTAGGCCAGCTCGACAGAGCAGGGCTGTCCTTAGCGCTGCACTCATCTTCTAGCCAGTCCATATCCTTCTGTGTTGCCGGCGAGCCGAGAGTGCGTCCCCACGTGGCTTGTCCCATGAGATCCTGTGTGGCGGCCTCGCTGTCAGTTCGCCTCGCACCTGAGGATTGATTGGCAGCGAACCCTATTGATAATAAGCCGCTAGCCTGTCAATTTATTACTCGCATATATAACCGGAGGAGCCGTGATGCGTCTGACAAATAAAGTGGCCTTGGTCACCGGTGCGGGCTCCGGTCTTGGAGAGGCGACGGCCCTTCGGTTGGCGCAGGAGGGTGCTTATGTCGTGGCCACCGATATTCAGCTAGCGTCGGTGACAGGAGTCGTTGCGGCGATCCACGCTGCGGGTGGGCGGGCTGAGGCGCAGCATCAGGATGTGACGGATGAGGCGC
This sequence comes from uncultured Pseudomonadota bacterium, assembly GCA_903908265.1. Lineage (GTDB taxonomy): Bacteria > Pseudomonadota > Gammaproteobacteria > Steroidobacterales > Steroidobacteraceae > CAIKZZ01. The sequence continues at coordinate 22,518 of CAIVRI010000121.1, read as the reverse complement.
GGTGGGAACAACTCGTCGGCGATGTCTGCGGCCGACTCGGGCAGTTAGATGTGCTGGTCAACAATGCAGGTATTGTTGCTACCGGTACTGCTGAGGACACGACGCTTGCAGCGTGGCGTAGTAGTCAGGCCGTCAATCTGGAGGCGGTGTTTCTGGGCACGCGCACGGCCATTCGGGCCATGAAGTCTCATGGCGGTTCGATTATTAATATTTCGTCGATCGAAGGCATCATCGGCGACCCAATGACGGCTGCCTACAATGCCAGTAAGGGTGGGGTGCGTATCTTCACTAAGTCGGCTGCACTGCATTGTGCAAAGAACGGCTACCGCATTCGTGTTAATTCGGTGCATCCAGGCGTGATTCGTACACCCATGGTGGAAAATGCGTTCGCAGCGCTGCCGCCAGATCTTAGTGAGTCGCTCAAAGCGCGGCTGAGCGCAGGGATTCCACTCGGAGCTTTTGGGGAACCGATCGATATCGCCAATGGCGTTTTGTTCCTTGCCTCCGATGAATCGCGTTATATGACGGGCACAGAATTGGTGATTGATGGCGGATTTACGGCACAGTAGCCCAGTCATGGGTTTTGGCTAGTGCGCACATCGTAGCAGCGGACAGGGGTCACGTACCGTCCGGCGTACGGTCGAGACACGCGGTCGGCCGGTGCGGCGGGACCGAGGGCACTTGATAGACGGTGCCTTCGACTTGCTTGCGGAATTGCTCGCGTTGGGCCCTTGGGTTGTAGAACTGCTTGTACCAGATTCTGGCTTTATGAAAGGGGCCGTCAGCGCTGGTCTGCAGAATGGTCTGTGCAGGACGCTTGTTTGCCCAGACGTCGAAGTCTTGCGCAAAAGCCAGGCGGCTCATTTCTTGATAACTGCGCGCATTAGTGATGTCTTCGGCCGTCGGGACATCCTGCGCACACTTCACCAACAAGCCATGCCAAACCTTGATCAACCCATCATCGACGGGTGTGTGCGCAATGTAGATGATCGATTCATAAAAGCCGGACATGTAGGACAGCAGAAAGCCAGGGCCGTGATAGGTGGTGTCCGTGCTGAGCGTCGGTGCGGCGCCGCCTGTGGAAACCAGCGTGCGATGGCCGCCGCCCTGATACTGCACCGCGCGGTGGCCGTGAAATTCATTGCGGTACCACTCGACGGTGGAGCCGTGCACCGGACCGAGGTGGGCATAGTCGGCGATATTGTCGATGACCTCCTGCGGATGGCAGGCCAAGGTGCCGAGGTGATCGAAGGTCCAAGGGACCCATCCGGGCTGACCATACTCCGGTAGTGAAGGCGCTGCCCATTCCGGATCGCCGCCCTCCGGGTCGTGCCAGACGAACACGGCACCGAAGGCTTCAATCAGGGGCCAGGAGCGGACCCGGGCGGCGGTGGGGATGCTGCCCGTATGGTTGGGGATGTGATTGCATTTGCCGTCCGGGCCAAAACGCCAGGCGTGGTAAGGGCAGCGTAAGGAGTCCCCCTCGACCTGGCCATCGTGGATGACGTAAGACGTAGCATTTTTTACGAAGTGGGTGCCCATGTGCGGGCAATAGGCGTCGAGCAGGATGACGCGGCCACTATGGCCACGAAAAAGCGCCAAATCCTGACCGAAGTACCGTACTGCAAGCGGCTTCTGGGTCACCTCCGAAGACTCAGCGACCATGAACCAGCCGCGTGGGAAGGTGAAGGTGCCGATAGCATAATCCGCTGTAAGCGCCATTCTGCGTGTCTCCAAGTCAGGTAACCGTCAGACGAAGAACTCTTGTGCGCCTTCGCCCACGTACATAGCCCCGAGTGATGTTGCGACCAGATTCGGGTCATTGGCAATATGCGCGCGTGCGGCGTTGATATCGAGCCAGTATTTCACCAGTGCGCTGTCCATATAGATCGCTCGGCCGCCAAGCAAGGGCATGAGTCCGTCTACCAGCGCCGCGCAGCGCTGCACGACCTGAGAGGATTCGAAGCGGTAGCGCACTCGGTCCACCATGGGAATCTCTCGCCCTGCATGGACGTGGTGCATCAATTCTTCCATGTTGCGGTGCAATACGGTCTTGAGCTCAAGAATCGTGGATTGCGACCGCGCAGCCGCATTGAGCGCCAAGGGGTCCACTCGCGTCGCGCGGCCCGTGTTCGTGGATACGCGCTTGCTGACCACAGCGAGGTACGCGTCGAGGGCGCCTTGCGCGGCGCCGATGGCGGCAGTGGACACGGCGCGGACAAAGATCTGCGCCCACGGGATCCGATATAGCGGCGCGTCGTTGACCGCATTGCCGGGGTTTGTGCCGAGAAAGCCATCCACGGCCCGATGGGTGCGGTATTCCGGGACGAAGGCTTTGTCCAGAATGATGCCGTGGCTTCCTGTCGCCTGCAGACCGAAGACGTTCCAGTCACGCACGATGGTGTAATCGTGCCGTGGCACGAGAAAAGTGCGCATATCGACCGCATCACCCGGGGTCTCTGGCATGACCAGTGAGCCGAGGAGCACCCAGTCGGCATGGTCACAGCCACTGGAGAAGCCCCAGCGGCCAGACAGCTCGAAGCCATCTTCCACCCGTTCGACCTTGCCGACTGGTTGGTAGGACGACGAGACAAGTGTGGAAGGATCGGCCTTCCAGACCGCGTCCTGCGCGCGCGCGTCGAATAGGGCAAGTTGGAATGGATGGACCCCCATCACGCCATAGACCCATGCGGTCGACATGCAACCTTCAGCAAGGATCATTTGGATATCGAAAAAGACGCTGGGATGGAGTTCGTAGCCGCCGTATCGGCGTGGCTGGAGTACCCGCCAAAATCCTGCCTCGTGCATCTCGCGGATGGTCTGCTCGGGCAGTGCGCGCGCCGCAGTGGCGGCTTCGGCCCGGGCCTTCAGTGCCGGCACCATGCCCCGAGCGCGCTCTAGTAAGCCGGTGATCAGGTCGGCAGAATTCTCTTGCATGACGGTCGCCATCGAGTCCCCCTCAGTGGCGCCAGAGGCAGCGCCCACGGACAAAAAGTATACCGCCGTCAGCCCGCAATTGGAAAAAATTCGCGTAGTTTTATGTCTGTTAAATTACGCATGAAACGTCATACAATCCTATATAGGACTATTTTCGCTGTTAGATAGCTAACATATTGCGCTGCGATAAGTTGTTGTTGAGCGGCCTTATTCGGCTGAAGCACGTGCCGCGCAGGCCGCCCCGGGCATCCTGCCGTCCGACGGCCGACGGGCCTTGGGTGCTGAATGGGATCGGCGTGACCGCCGCTGCAACAGTGCGTCGCCCCGGTGCGCAGCCTCGGCAAAATCGCCGTCTGCTCGGGTGCGTATCGAGGAGCGCGCTGTGTGGCGCTAGCGCAGACGCAGGTGGGCGATGTGCCGACGTTTATAGTTTTGGCGCTGATCGATCAGGCAAAGGAGATTCGTCATCATGTCATCCCGGCAATTGGACTCGGATAGCACCGCGCGCGCAGCGCTGCGCGAAAGGCTTTCGGAGGAGTTATATGTTGCTCTGCGCGAAGGGCGCACGGTGGCGCCGTTACGCCTGCGCGGCCTAGAGTTGACGATCGATGATGCCTACGCGGTGTCATTAGGCATCCTGCAGCGGCGTGAGCGATCCGGGGAGCGCGTCGTGGGCAAAAAGATTGGTGTGACGAGCAAAGCGGTGCAAGACATGCTTGGGGTCAATCAGCCCGACTTTGGCTTCCTCACGGATCGCATGTGGATCAGCAATGGGGCGACCGTATCCATCGCAGGCAACTTGATTCAGCCGCGTGCTGAAGCGGAGATCGCGCTGTTGCTACGCAGTGGTCTGCAGGGACCCGGTGTCACGCCGGCTGATGTCTTGGCGGCAACGGCATCCATCGCGCCGTGCTTTGAGGTGGTCGACTCGCGTATCGACCTGTGGAACATTGGCATTGTCGACACGATTGCAGATAACGCCTCGTGCGGTGTCTTCGTACTCGGCGATGCGCGTGTTGATCCGCGGCCTCTGGATCTTGCGAGACTGAAGGTTCGGGTGTGGAAAAACGACCAGCCGTTGTCGGAAGGCTTAGGATCGGCAGTGCAGGGCTCGCCCTTGGCCTCCGTTGCCTGGTTAGCTAACACGTTGGGGCAATATGGCATTGCCTTAGCGGCGGGCGACGTCATTCTGTCCGGATCGCTCGTGCCGCTCGAACCGGCGCACCCGGGGGATCATTTCCGTTTGGAGTTGGATGGCGTGGGCTCAGCCAACATCCGCTTTGCGTAACCATTGCACTGGGGGGTTAGAAAATGAAGCTTGATGCACCAAAGGTTGCGGTCGTGACCGGTGCGAGTCGCGGCGTAGGGCGCGGTATCGCGCGGGCACTCGGCGCCAAGGGGATGACCGTGTACGTGACCGGTCGATCGACTACGACCAGTCTTGGCCGCCTCGGTCGACAGCCGTTGTCGGGCACCATCCACGAGACCGCGCGTGAGATTGATCAACTGGGCGGACGCGGTATCGCCGTGGGGTGTGATCATGGTGATGATGCGGCGGTACAAGCGTTGTTTGCGCAAGTGGCCACCGAGACCGGTCGGCTTGATATCCTCGTCAATAACGCGACCTATCTGCACGATTCCTTGATCGATCGGGGTGGGTTTTGGGAACGGCCCCTCGAGCTTGCTGGCATCCTCAACGTGGGCCTGCGCTCCGGTTATGTTGCGAGCTACTATGCGGCCCCGTTGATGGTTCGCCAACGCCATGGCTTGATCGCTTTTACTTCCTCCTATGGGGGAGCTTGTTATATGCACGGCCCCGCCTATGGCGCGCAGAAAGCAGGCGTTGACAAGTTTGCTGCGGATATGGCCGTCGAGTTGCAAGAGCATCACGTCGCTGCCGTCTCGCTGTGGCTGGGTCCACAACAGACGGAGCGTACCGCGGTGGCGATGGCGCTACGCCCTGGCACGTACGAGGAGTTTATGGCGCAGGCAGAGACGCCGGAGTTCAACGGCCGCGTGCTCCACGCGCTTGCTTGTGATCCTGATTTGATGTCCTTGACAGGGATGACCCACATTTCTGCCGAGTTGGCCGAGCGCTATGCAATCACCGACAGCGATGGTCAAGTCCGCCCTTCCTATCGTCAGTTTTTGGGGGCGCCCCGCGTAGCGCATCCCGCGATAGTGCAGTGAGGGGCGTTGTTTTATGAAGACTGCTAGAGCCGATCAGCCCACTGCGCGCGAACTACGTGATGCTTTTGGGATGTTCGCCACGGGTGTGACGGTGGTGACTGGGGTTCGTCCCGATGGGGAGCCGGTGGGCCTAACCGTCAATTCGTTTTCTTCGGTATCGTTGGAGCCGCCGCTACTTCTTTGGAGCATTCATATTGGTAGTGAGAGTGTTGCCGCGTTTGCTGTCGGAGCGCCATTTTCTGTGCACGTGCTGAGTGATGAGCAGCGCGACTTGGCATTGCATTTTTCGCGTCGTAAAAAGCACAAATTTGAAGTCGATGAGGCATGGCGGGCTACGCAGCAACCGCCGGTTTTGGCCGATGTGCTGTGCCGCTTCGATTGCCAGGTGCACGCTTTGTGTCCGGCCGGCGATCACATCGTGGTGATCGGGGCGGTGCTCGCCCTGCAGCGGCAGCCAGGAATGCCGCTCGCTTTTTTCGCTGGTCGCTTTACTGCGGTGTCGCTGCCAGACAACTCTCCACAGATTGATCCCTGGGACGCCTGGAAAGAAGGTTGGGTTTGAGAGGTGGCCGTCAGTGCGCTGAGCGAGTGCGTAGTTCGCGACGTAACACTTTGCCTGACGCATTCTTCGGTAACTCTACGCAGAATTCGACCACGCGTGGCACTTTGTAGTTTGCCATGTTGTCGCGCGCCCACGCGATGACTTCCGCTGCACTGGCAACCTGGTTCGGGCGTAGTACGATAAACGCCTTGCCGACTTCACCAAGTCGGTCATCTGGGATGCCGATCACGGCGACTATCTCAACTTTTGGATGTTCCGAGAGGAGCTTTTCAACTTCTGCCGGGTAGCAGTTGAAGCCGCCGGTGATGTACATATCTTTTTTACGATCCGTGATCCGCAGGTAGCCGTCCTGGTCGAGCGTGCCGACGTCGCCGGTGTGTAGCCAACCGTCAGCATCGATGGCCTCGGAGGTCGCCTGAGCGTCGTCCAAATACCCGCTCATTACCCCATAACCGCGAACCAGGATCTCTCCCGTTGCGCCGGGCGCGACGGTTTGGCCAGCATCATCGACGCAGTGCACCTGTAATCCCGGTATTGCCCGGCCACAGGTTTCCGCAATCCGCGTGATCGGGTCGCCGGCGCGACACATGGTGATGACCCCGCACTCGGTCATGCCGTAAGCGGTGATCACAATCTGAAAGCCCAACTCTTTTTGCATTCGCTCTATGAGTATGGGCGGCACCGTGGCTGCGCCGGTGACCGCCACGCGCAGTGAGCTAAAGTCACGCGGCTCGTCCCCGAGTTGCGCGAGTAACATCTGATAGATCGTCGGTGGGCCGGGGATAAAGGTGATGCGTTCCTGTTCAATCAGGAGCGCCATGGCGGCGGCGTCGAATACCGGCATTGGCAGGATCGTTGCCCCAGCAATGAGCGCGGCCAGCCATCCTGCCTTGTAGCCGAAAGTGTGGAAGAACGGGTTGGCGATGAGATAACGGTCGCCCTCACGCAATCCGGTGGTTTCCACCCAACTGCGAAACAGGAGGACGACTTGTCCATGGGTGCTGAGTGCGCCCTTTGGAGCGCCGGTGGTCCCCGAGGTGAACAAAATATCGCTGAGATCCTCTGGTCCTACCGCAGCCATAGCGACGTCTACGGCAGGGTCTTCGGCTCCACGTCCTTGGCCGACGAAAGCGGCCCAGCCATCGTTGCCGGTGCCGTCCAGTAGAACGGTGCTGCGTAGCGCAGGCAGCGACTCGTGCGCCAGTAGGGCCGGGTAGTCGGTCCCTAGAAATGCGCCCGTCGTAAATAGGATTTGTGCGCGCGAACGGCGCAGTAGATCTCCCGCTTCTCGCCCCTTGAGTCGGGTATTGAGTGGTGTGATAGCCGCGCCCACAAACTGCGCGCCGAGGGCGGCCAAAATCCACTCGCGCCGATTGGGTGCCCAGATGCCAACGATATCGCCCTTGCCGATGCCGTGGGCGAGGAATGCCGAGGCGGCTGCGCGGGCATCCCGGTACAGTTGTGCAAACGTCCATGCTTTTCCGTTCTCAACGAGCGCGATAATGTGCGGTCGACGCTCGGCAATCGACTTGGCTACGGCCGGAATTGTGTGCGTTTGCGGCGCTGTTGGGCTCATGGACCGCGCGGCTCGCGCGGTAGCCCAAGCGCGCGCTCGGCGATGATGTTGCGCTGAATCTGGTTGGTGCCGGCATAAATGGTGTCGGCGCGAGACATCAGGAAGAGTCGTGTCAGCGGTCCAAATGAGCCATCGGTCTGTCCAATCTCCCCAGCAGGTCCTAGGACGTCCATCGCCAATTCACCCAAGTTTCGGTGCCAGCTGGACCAGTAGAGCTTGTAGGTGTACGCCGCCGCGCTGAGTGCGCCCGCGTCGGCGGTTGAGAGCATGCGTAAGGCGTTGTACCGCATGATTTTCAGGCCACCATAGGCATCCGCGATGCGCTGCCGGATCAAGGGATCGCGGGCACGGCCATTTGACCGCGCAGTCGCAATGACCGCATCCAACTCGTTTTTGAACTGCATTTGTTGGGCTAGGGTGGATACACCACGCTCGAAGCCGAGCAGCGCCATGGCCACTTTCCAGCCGTCCCCTTCGGCGCCGATGCGATCAGTCACCTGTGCGATGGCCCCATCGAAGAAGACCTCACAAAACTCGGCCTCACCCGTCATTTGCCGAATGGGGCGTACCGTGACGCCGCTTTGGTGCATATCCAAGAGCAAGAACGAGAGGCCTTTCGGGCCCACAGAGCCGGGTTCTGTTCGGCACAGCACGAAGGCCCAGTCGGCGAATGCGCCCATGGAGGTCCAGATTTTCTGACCGTCTACTTGATACACAGGGTCTTTACGCTGTGCTCGCGTGCGCACGTTGGCAAGATCAGATCCGGCGTTGGGTTCCGAGTATCCCTGACACCAGATGCTGCGGCCCTGCGCGATGTCGGGCAGAAACCGCTGCTGTTGGTCCGGGGTGCCAAAGGCCACCAAGGTGGGCCCAAGCAGTTCCACGCCAATGTGACCGATGCGTGATGGCGCCTGCGCCCGTGCATACTCCTCCGCAAAAACGACCTGTTGCGTGATTGATGCAGCCCGACCGCCGAATTGGGTGGGCCAGCCGATGCAACCCCAGCCGGCTTCTCCGAGCGCCTGCTCCCAGACGCGGCGCTCTTCGATTTGATCGACGTGGTTGTTCAGGCCGCGCAGTGCGCGGAAAGGGCCTGACAACTGCCCCTCGAGCCACGCGGCGGCTTCGCCTCGAAATGCCTCAAGTTCAGGTGCGAAAGCCAGTTGCATGGGCGTCCTAGGCGATCTCAAAGAGGCCGGCAGCCCCCATGCCACCGGCCACACACATGGATACCACCACGCGCTTGGCGCCACGCCGTTTGCCCTCAATTAGGGCATGCCCGACCAGTCGGGCGCCGCTCATGCCGAAGGGGTGTCCTAGGGCAATTGCGCCGCCATCAACATTGATTTTGTCGGGGTCAATTCCTAATTTGTCGCGGCAGTACAATGCTTGTGAGGCAAAGGCTTCGTTGATCTCCCACAGATCAATATCCGCAAGACGCAGACCGGTGCGCTTGAGCAGCTTTGGGATCGCATAGACCGGCCCGATGCCCATTTCATCGGCCGCACATCCTGCCACTTGAAAGCCACGGTAGATCCCCAGGATCGGCAGTCCCTCGCGTACGGCCGTTGCTCTATCCATCAGCACGCAGGCTGACGCGCCATCGGATAATTGGCTCGCGTTGCCAGCGGTGATGTACTTTCCTTCCTTCACTTTCTGGCCGTCCTTCCAGACGGGCTTTAATTTGGCCAACGCTTCCGCTGTGGTGTCACCGCGGACGCCCTCGTCTCGGTCCAGACTGACGGTTTCTTTCCCCGTCTCATTGCCTTCCTTGTCAAAGAGCGCTTTTTCGACCGTAAGCGGGACGATTTCGGCCGCCATGCGCCCAGCCGCTTGGGCTGCCGCCGCGCGTTGTTGGCTCTGGGCCGAGAATTGATCTTGTGCTTCCCGACTGATGTTGTAGCGTTCGGCGACGATTTCGGCGGTTTCGATCATGGCCATGTAGGCGGTCGGATCCGCTGCGATGACGAACTTGCTGCGGTTTCGATACTGCGGGGCGTGCTTGTTTACCGTGAGTGAGATGCTCTCCATCCCCCCGGCCATCGCAACGTCGATTTCATTGAGCATGATGGCGCGGGCTGCGAGTGCGATGGCATTCAGTCCGGAGCTGCACTTGCGATCGAGAGTGAATGCGGCCACCGAATCGGGTAGCTTCGAGCCATGTACCGTTAGCCGCCCGAGGTTGTAGCCCTGTGTGTTCCAGTGATTTCCTACACCCAGATAGAGGTCATCGACGCGCGCCGGATCAATGCCCGCGCGGTCAATCGCGGCGTTCACTACATGCGACGAGAGCACCGGCGCTTCGGTGTCATTGAACGCACCCCGGTAAGCCTTGCCGATTCCCGTACGAGCTGTCGATACGATCACTGCATCACGCATAGTCAATTCCTCAAAATCCGTGCATGTTCGAAGGGCCCCAAAAAGCGCGCATCTCGACGATCTTTCCAGAGTCGTCGAAACGGAATGTGTCAATGACCTCGATGTATCGCTCGCCGTCGCCGATGGTGGCGGTGAACGCAAATACGGCATAGTTGGCGCAGATGCGGATTGGGCCTTGCAGTTGCAGTTTTGGTCGCATTTTCATGGCCGCTGCGTAAAAAGCGAGAATCGCTACGCGACCACGCACCAGCGACCCATTGCCGACTGGATCTTCGACGGTCGCCTCGTCCGCATACAGCGCGCCTATGGCGTCCACCGCTTCGCGGTCAAACGCGGCAACATAGGCATGGACGGCGTTCACCATCTGTTCTGCATTGGCCATAGATTTTACTCTGGGTAGTAGCGACTGATCGATTCGACGACGCAGGCCGGTTTATTCGCACCTTCGATCTCCACCGTAATCAGAATGGTAGCTTGAATGGCGCCATCAGTGGTTTCGATCACTTTCTGAATTTCGCCGGCACCACGGATTCTTGAGCCCTCAGGGACAGGTGCCAGAAACCGGATACGGTCGACCCCGATGTTCAGGGCATGTCGTACCCCTCTGACCGCGATGAGTTGGGGTAGGAAGTGATTGGTGAGCGATAGGGTGAGGTAGCCATGGGCGATGGTGCGTCCGTAGGGACCTAAGCGCGCGCGTTCGACGTCGACATGGATCCACTGATGGTCGCCGCTGACTGCCGCAAAGCCATCGATCCGGGCTTGGTCGATCAGCAGCCAGTCGCTGTGACCGAGTGTCTGGCCTTCCTGACCGACGAGTTCTCGGGGATGCTGGAACACTCTGCTCATGTGCCTAGGCTCTCTGGCTCGATACGGCAACGATTTCACCGGTCATGTAGGACGACAGATCGGAGGCCAAGAAGATCATGACGTTGGCGACCTCCCATACCTCAGCGGGGCGCCCAAAGGCCTCGGCGGACGAGAGTTGCTCCAGTTGTTCGGGTGTCGTTACTTTGGCCAGAAAGGGGTGCATTGCGATGGAAGGCGCCACCGCGTTGATGCGTACCCCATGTTCTGCGGCCTCGATCGCGGCGCAGCGCGTGAAGGCCATGACCCCCGCTTTGGCGGCCGCGTAGTGGGCTTGCCCGGCCTGTGCGCGCCAACCGAGTACCGAGGCATTGTTGACGATCACGCCCGTACGGCGGCGGTACATGTCTGGTAGAAATGCGCGGGACATGCGCATGACACTGGTCAAGGTCACATCGAGCACGCGTAACCATTGCTCGTCCGACATGTCCACGACGGCGACCTGACCGCCTAAGCCGGCGTTATTGATCAGCACATCGATACCACCGAGGTGCTGCTCTGCAGCAGCCCGGAGTGCTTGGATGTCAGCCTCTCGTGTCACGTCACAGACGATGGCGGCGGGGCGGCGGCCAACCTTTGCTTCGATGCGATCGGCCGCCTCCATCAGGCGGCGTTCGTGACTGTCACTGATCAGTAGCTTTGCTCCTTCCTCAGCGGCACGCATGGCCACCGCATAGCCGATACCGGTGCCGGCGGCCGCGGTCACGAGCATCGTTTTGTCTCGCAACAGGTCACGTGGCGTGGGGTAAGGAGGAGGGCTCTGTATCATGAGTGATTGCCTTAAATTTAAAGGATGGCGTCGAGGCCGATCAGTCGCGCGAGACGTTCGCGGTGGACTGAAGCGGTGCCGAGCCAAGAGGCGCTCGATTGCGCACGTTTGAAGTAAAGGTGCGCGTGATGCTCCCAAGTGAAGCCGATGCCGCCATGTAGTTGGATCGCTTCGCCGGCACAGTGCTGATACGCATCGGTACACGCTGCGCGCGCAATAGCGGTCGCTTCCTGCAGTTCAGGTCCCCCATCGTCGATGGCAACCGCCGCATAGAGTGCGGCGGCTCGGGCAGCTTCGACTTGGACCATCATATCGGCCAGCGTGTGCTTGACGGCCTGGAACGAGCCGATGGTACGACCAAACTGCATGCGCTGCTTGGCATAGTCGACGGTGGCATCTAGGCAAAAGGCAGCACCGCCCGTCTGTTCTGCGGCGAGCAGGCCTGCAGCCACACTGAGCGTACGTTCCAGAGCGGGCCCGGCGCGCTCTGGTGCACCGAGAATCGCGTCCTCGGTCACCACGATATCTTGGAAGCGTAGACGAGCGAAAGGGCGTGTCCGATCCAGGTTGTTAAGGGATTCGCAGACGAGGCCGGGCGTCGTCTGCGGCAGTGCAATCAGGCTGATGCCTTCCCATCCTGTGGAGGCAGGGGCCCGTGCGGCAATCAAGATCAGGTCGGCCAAGTGGCCGAAGCTGACGTAGGATGCTTCACCGGACAAACGCCAGTGATCGTTAGCACCGGTCAAGACGGCTTGTATGTCCGCAGGGCAGGCGTGGCCTGCACTGCCCATGAATGCGAGCGTTGCTTTGAGCTGGCCTTGCGCAACACGGGGCAACCACGCGTCCTGCTGCTGCCGGTGGCCTGCGGCTAAGAGCGCTTGGACGAACAGGACCGCAGTTTCAAAGTACGGCACCACGGCAAGAGTTCGGCCGGTCTGCTCGAGTAGCACTGACATCTCTACCGCACCAAGACCGCTCCCGCCGAACACCTCCGGGATCATGAGGCCTGCATAGCCCATCTCGCCGGCCAGCGTCTCCCATAGACCCTGATCCCAGCCGACAGGGGAGCTCAGCACGGCGCGTAGGTTCTGGCGTGCGCTGGCGCTGGCCAGCGCCGCACACACACTCTCTTGGATGAGACGCTGGTCTTGGGTCAGGGAACATTCCATGGTGGCGGCGCGTTAGCCAGCCCCGTAGACCGGCTTGGGGCCAGTACGTGCGGCGACGAGTTGCTCGATGACCGGCCCAATTTCAGCGGCGGTCCAGCGGGCTCCTTTGTCTTGTGCAGGACCATCGACCCAGCCTTGTGCCACACAGATTCGCCCTCCCTTGAGTTCGAACAGTTGCCCTGTGATCCCAGCAGACGCTGCGCTGCAGAGCCAGGCGACGAGGGGCGCTGTGTTGTCTGGCGCATAGAGATCAAAATTGCCTTCCATGCGGTTCATCTCTGCAGCAAATGCGGTCTGGGTCATGCGCGTGCGCGCATTAGGCACCAACCCATTGGCCGTCACGCCGTAGCGGGCAAGTTCTGCCGCTTGCACGAGGGTCAGCGTCGCAATACCACCCTTGGCAGTGGAATAGGCGCTTTGTCCTAAGCTCCCTTGTAGCCCGGCTCCGGAGCTGGTGTTGATGATGCGCGCGTCGACGGCGTGCCCCGCCTTCAAGCGGGAACGCCAGTAGTCAACCGCATGACGACTTGTACAAAAATGGCCCCGCAGGTGGACACGCAGGACCGCGTCCCACTCCTCCGGAGTACAGGAGACAAACATGCGGTCGCGCACGAAGCCGGCATTGTTGACCACCGCATGCAGCTCTCCGAAGGCATCCAGCGCGGCGGCCACAATGTGCCGCGCTGCTTCCCAGTCGCTGACGTCCGCGTAGTTGGCGACCGCTGTACCGCCCAGTGCACGAATTTCGGCAACGACCCGGTCAGCCGCGCCTTCGGTAACGCCAGCTTCTCCATGCGTACCTACACCGAGGTCATTCACGACCACGCGGGCGCCTTCGGCCGCTAGTCCGAGCGCATAGGCGCGACCGAGTCCGTTGCCAGCACCCGTCACGATGACCACTCGGCCTGCGCAAATACCACTCATTGCTCGCCTCCAAAACTAGAGTCTTGATGCAGCGCGAGTGCGCGCTGATCGGTCCGTGTGAACGGCCGGGTGGATCGCTCGTTATTCATAGTCGCTCAATGATCGTGACATTCGCCTGGCCACCGCCTTCACACATGGTCTGTAACGCATAGCGACCTTGTCGCCGTTCCAGCTCATGCAGCATCGAGGTCATGATCCGCGCGCCGGTGGCGCCGAGTGGATGCCCGAGTGCAATCGCGCCACCATTGACGTTCACCTTTGCCGGTGGGATGCCGAGTTCTTTCATCCACGCCAATACTACGGGCGCGAAGGCCTCATTACATTCGAACAAATCAATGTCCTCGACGCGCAGCCCGGCCTTCGTGAGTGCCCGGCGCGTGGCTGCAATAGGCGCCGTGAGCATCCAGATGGGGTCATCTGCGAGTACGGATAGGTGATGCAATCGCGCCCTTGGCTGAAGGCCGTGGGTTTTCAGTGCCTGTTCCGACGCAATCAGTAGTGCGGCTGAGGCGTCTGCATTTTGACTGGACACGGCGGCGGTGATTCGGCCGCCCGGCGTCAGCGGCTGCAGCGTGGCCATGCGCGCAAGACTCGTGTCCCGTCGTGGCGTTTCATCTTCGGCAAATGCGCCGATTGGCGCGATTTCGGCGCGAAAGTTCCCCGCATCCATGGCAGCGATCGCACGCTGATGGCTCATCAGGGCGAATTGCTCCATGTCTTCCCGCGTGCAATTCCACTTCTCAGCAATCATCTCGGCCGCGCGAAACTGATTTACCTCTTGGTCGGGGTAACGAGCAACCCAACCGGGCGAGGTGCTGAAGGGATCGGGAAATCCGTAGGGTTGTCCCGCGAACATCGCCGCGGAGATCGGGATTTGGTTGAGGTGTTGGACGCCGCCGGCAACGACCAAATCCTGCGTGCCGCTCATCACGGCTTGTGCGGCGAAATGCACGGCCTGCTGGGCAGAACCACACTGGCGGTCGATGGTGACGCCAGGAACGTGCTGGGGCAGTCCAGCGACCAGCCAGCAGGTGCGGGCGATGTCACCGGCCTGACCGCCGATGGTGTCGCAACAGCCATAGATCACGTCATCGACAGCGGCCGGGTCGACGCCGCTGCGCAGCATCAGCGCTTTGATTGCGTGGGCACCCAGATCGGCTGGGTGCATTGCCGCCAGGGTGCCTTTCTTGCGACCAATGGGCGTCCTGACAGCATCGACGATATAAGCTTCAGACATGTCCGGTCCCATTGTAGAAAGTGTGATCAGGCCCCAGGGGCTGTCCGTCAATGTGATGGGCGATGCGGCCACGATGGAACGCAGGGCTCCCCCAAGCGGCGTGTAGTGCGAGGCTTCTTTTTAGAAAGAAATGCACGTCCGCTTCCCACGAGTAGCCCATGGCGCCATGCACCTGGATCGCGGTGCGCGTCGCCAGTTCAGCCGCTTCGCAGGCCGCCAGTTTTGCATGCGAGACGCGCATGGCGGCGTGCGGCGCATGGGTCGCTAGCTCTGCTGCCGCGGCGTAAACGACTGGGCGTGCAAACTCTATCTTGACCTGCGCCGTGGCGAGTAGATGTTTGATGGCCTGATAGGAGCCGATAGGCTTGCCAAACTGCTGGCGCTCGCGGGCATAGGCAACGGCCAGATGGACGCTGCGCTGCGCAAGGCCAAGGCATTGCGCAGCGGCGAAGAGCGCTCCACGATTCAACGCTTGGTCCAACAGGGCGTCGCTTGGACCGGCCCCGTCCAATCGCGTGCAGTCTGATGCGCGCCAATCCACTTGGTAGAGTCGACGGAACGGATCAATGCTGGGCTGCCGCGTTATGTGGGTTTGGTCGCGTCGGACTAAGTGCAGTGTGTCGCCGTGCACCAGCAGTAGCGCGGTTGCGGTGTCTGCATCCGCGACGAATGGGTTGATTGGATGACCGATGGCCAGCGTGCTGGTGCCGGACGCCATGGCGGTCAGTAGGGGGTGTCCGGGTTGTACCTGCGCCAGTAAGGGCGCAGCGACACCGGCATGCTCAACCAATGGTTCGGGTAGGGCGGCATAGCCGCCGGCTTCCGCCAGCAGCACGAAGTCCGTTTCGTTGAGCCCAAGGCCGCCGGCGTCCGTTGGGATCAGTACGCCCATCAGGCCCATCTCGGACAATGCCTGCCAGCGCGAGTCCTCTCTTGCGGCATCACGGGCCAACAGTTGTCGCAATAGCGCTGGCGTGCAGTGCGCCTGCAATAGTTGGGTCGTGACCTCGGCCGCCATCAATTGTTCGCTGGAGAAGGCGAAATGCATACGGCGGCCTTAGCGCGGCAGACCGAGCATGCGCTCGGCGATGATGTTGCGCTGGATCTCGTTGGCCCCTGCGTATATCGGTCCGGCGAGGGCGAAGATGAAATCCTCTAACCAATCCCCGTCGCGGTGCGCCGTGGGGGCGCTTGGCAGCAGTTCCGCACGTGGGCCGAGAATCGCCAAAGCGGTTTGATGCAAGGCGATGTCTAATTCGGACCAGAAGATCTTGTTCGTGCTTGACTCCGCACCGATCGTACCGCCGGCGCTTAGCCGGCTTGCAGTCGCATAAATCGATAAGGCGTACGCTTGGGCATCCATCCACGAGCGGTGTACCGCGATCCGCGTCACGTCGTCGTTAGGATCGCCATGGCGCCGATACAGGTCCACCAAGCGTTCTGCGGCGACTTGATAGCGAGCCGGGCTGCGCAGCATGAGTCCTCGTTCGAAGCCTGCGGTGGCCATGCAAACGGCCCAACCTTGACCTTCGGCACCGAGGCGTTGGTCAACGGGCACTCGGACATCGTTGAGAAAAATCTCTGCAAAGACTGGTTTGCCATCCAGTCGGGCGATGGGACTGATGCGCACGCCGGGAGCGGTGAGTGGAAAGAGAATCAGTGAT
The DNA here is from genome assembly GCA_903908265.1 of uncultured Pseudomonadota bacterium. GTDB lineage: Bacteria > Pseudomonadota > Gammaproteobacteria > Steroidobacterales > Steroidobacteraceae > CAIKZZ01. The sequence goes on along the minus strand of CAIVRI010000121.1, from coordinate 6,244 downwards.
AGGCCCCGGTGTCGTTCGCTACCGAGTTCGGTCCGAAACAGGCCGAAGGCCCAATCGGCATAGACAGCCCGAGTGGACCAAATCTTGTGTCCATTGAGGACGTAGTGGTCGCCCTCGCGCATGGCGCTGGATCGCACGGCGGCCAGATCGCTTCCGGCCTGCGGTTCCGACCACGCCTGCGACCAAATTTCATCACCCGCGGCCATCGCCGGCAAAAACCGAGCCTTTTGTTCTGCCGTGCCAAATTCCATCAGCGTCGGCCCGAGTAAGAAAATACCATTTTGGTTGACCCGTGCCGGGGCGTTGGCGCGATAGTATTCTTCCTCAAAGATCAGCCAGCTGATGAGATCGACGTTGCGTCCACCGTATTGCACAGGCCAAGTCACCATGCCCCATTGACCCGCGTGGAGCGTGCGTTCCCAAGTGCGGTGGGCTTCGAAGCCGTCGCGTGAGTCGTCAAACGAAGCGAGCCGTTTGGCGGGTACGTGGCAGGCTAGCCAGTCACGTACCTCGGCGCGAAAGGCTTGCTGAGCAGGGGTGTAGGTGAGATTCAAATAACGGCCTAATATTTTGCGCTCTGGCCGCCTTCCATGACGAAGGCATCTCTGGCCTTCTGGCTATCGGCATGCAAGTACATTTCCAGCGTAAATCCCTGCTCGAACTTGTAGCCGGCGAGGGGGTCGGTCGCATCGAGCCCGTTGAGGGCTTGCTTCGCCAGTACTAAGGCGGTTCGGCTTTTTGCGGCAATGAGCGCGCAAAACGCAACCGCCGCGTCGAGCAGTTGTGCTGCAGGCACTACTTTCTCGATGCTGCCGAGTCGATGGGCTTCATCGACCGAGACGCGGCCGCCGGTAAAGAAGGCCGCCCGCACCTTGTGTACTGGGAACATCCGCAGCATGAAAGCGGCACCACCCATGGCCCCGCGATCGATCTCGGGCAGTGAAAAGTAGGTGCCTTCCGCAGCCAATAAGGCGTCCGATGCACCGGCTATGTTGACGCCACCGCCAATGACGAATCCATGCAGTGCGCTGACGACTGGGATGGGGCAGTCGCGCACCGCTTTTGCGGTCAAGAAATTGCCGCGATTGAGTTGCACTATGCGTTCCGGATGCGCTTGCATTTCCTTGATGTCGACGCCGCCACAGAAGCCGCGACCCTCCGCGCGGATCAGAACGCAGCGCACGTCATCACGCGCACCGGCCTCATCGATCAGCTGCGGGATCAACTCCCAGCCGGCTGTATCGAAGGCGTTCACGGGCGGATGATTGAAGATCACCTGCGCGATGCGGTCGTGAATCTCGAGGGTAATGGGCATTAGTAGTCTCCTGCCGTCGCCAAGGGTACGTCGGCTAACTGTCCGAGGGCGGTCAGCCGAGTGGTGGCCTCAGTCATGATGCGGTCGATCAGTTCCAGACAGGTGGGGACATCGCGCAGGCGCCCGGCCACGAGGCCCGTTGCCATCAGTCCATCGTCAGGACATCCCTCGACCACGGCTTTTTGGATGAGCATGGGTGCGCTCGCGGCCATCAGGGCTTGGCCCCATGTGAGGCCGCCGTGCCCGGTCATGCCCCGAGCTGCACGGTAAAGGTCTTTGAAGGATGCACCCGTTTGCGCTTTCAGTTTCCAAGCGGCGTGCAGCGCACGCGCCGCCATTGCAGTGCGACCGGCAGCATCGATGCGCTGTGCCAGCGCATTGCGCAGCATGCGTTGCGGCATGCCATCAATTTTCGTGGTGACGAAGATCTGGTCCGTCCCGGCTGCGAGGTAGTGTTGCTTGGTCGCTGCAGGCACTGGGCTTTCTTGGGTCAGCAAAAAGCGGGTCCCCATGGCAATGCCCGCGGCGCCATAGGCGAGGGCGGCTGCGAGACCGCGCCCGTCGGCAAAGCCGCCGGCTGCGATGACGGGCACATCTACAGCATCGAGTACCTGCGGCAAAAGGATCGTTGTGGCCACAGAGCCGGTATGGCCGCCGCCTTCGCCGCCTTGTACGGTGATCATGTCTACGCCGAGTTCAACCATTTTAAGGGCGTGCTTGACCGCACCGACCGTTGGGATGCAGAGGATGCCGGCGTCACGAAAGCGACGGATGATTTGCGCGTCTGGGCCGCGGCCAAAGCTAACCGCTCGGATCTGTGCTCGATTGGCGATGATCAGTTCCACAATCGCCGCGGCACCCGGCTGGAACATATGAAAATTCACACCAAAGGGTTGTGCTGTCCGTGCCCGCAAATCGGCGATCTTCATGGTCAGTTCTGCAGGCGTCATGACGGCAGCGCCGAGAAAGCCAAAGCCGCCCGCGTCACACACTGCGGCAACGAGTGGTGGTTCTGCAATCCAACCCATCGCGGTCTGGATGATGGGGTGGCGACAGCCAAGACGCTCGGTGAGTCGGGTGTGGAGGAGGCTATTTCCCATGGCTCAGCGCTTGTCGGCTTCCGCTTTGTTGGCTGCAGCCATCGCGCGGGCATCGAGACCGCCAATGCTGTTGCCGGAGACGAGATCATTCTGCGCATGGGCGAAATGGTGCATGTGAAACACGGCATCCATCGCGGTGCGTTTGCCGCGCAGGTCTTCGACGTGGTTGATCGCTTGCTTTGTAAGCCAGTTTCCGAGCCGCGGGCGCGAGGCCAGTTCTATGGCCATGCTGCGCACGGTTTGCTCGAGTTCTGCGTGCGGCGCTAGACGGTTCACCATACCGAGTGCATAGGCGCGTTGCGCACTCATGCGTTCGCCTAGCAGGATAAATTCCTTGGCGACTCTGGGTGGCAACTCAAAGGCATGTGCAAAATATTCGACCCCGGGAATACCCATTCGGCCGACTGGGTCTTGAAAGAAGGCGTCCTCCGCGGCAACGATCAAGTCACAGACCCAAGCAAGCATCAGTCCCCCGGCGATGCAGGCACCATGGACCATCGCGATGGTGGGCTTGGGAATATCGCGCCAGCGTCGGCACATGCCGAGGTAGACCTCTTGCTCGCGTGTGTACAGCAATTCCGCGGCGGGCTTATTGGTGTGGTCGGCCAGCAGGTGTTTGCGTTCGAAGGTTTCGTGCAAGTCGCGGCCGGGTGTGCCGATGTCGTGTCCGGCGCTGAAATGCTTGCCTTCACCACGCAGCACGATCACTCGGATGGTCTCGTCATCGACGGCGCGTCGGAATGCCGCGTCTAGCGCATAGGTCATCTGCGAGTTTTGCGCGTTGTGGTAACGCGGTCGGTCCAGCGTGATCCAGGCAATCGGACCCTCCACGTCGTAGCGAACGGGTTGCTCGGTCTCGTATTCGACGGGCGTCTGCCGTGGTTCGACTAAGTCGCTCACAAAGGAACTCCTTTCTGGACGGGATTTCCCGGGGGATCGCCTTTTAGGACCGAACGGCGCACGCCGTTCGGGTCCAGTCGACCGATCGCGGCGAGGTGTATTGGGGTCGGCGCAGGCGTCGTTAGCAGGAATTCCGGGCGTACAAGCGCAAAACCCGTGTTGTCCTGCACTTGCTCGAAGCTGACACCGGGGTGCAGTGAGCGCACACGGATCGCGTGATCTGGCCCTTCGAAGTCCAGAATAGCCAGGTCGGTCACAATCAGCCGCAAGTCGAGTCCAGGCGGCGGCCGGCCGTTCACGTAACGGTCGGGATTGAATCCTGCAGCGCAGACAAAGTCGACTTCGCCGGCGACGAGCGCGCGGGCGTTGTGGCTGGGTAGGAAAAAACTGTTCGGGTGATGCACCGAGTTGCCGGGGAAACCCCGTGCGCCCAGCATCGCAGCCTTCGGCTTGGCATGGCTGCCGATCACGCTGATGTTGGCTTGGCCGAAGCGGTCCACCTGTACCGGCGCGACCATGGAGTGGCGCCGACCCGACCAGAGCAGTGAGAACACGCGGTCATAGGGCATCCAACCCTCGACCAACGGGACGTAGCCTTTGCGGGGTCCCGGCGGGACTGGTTCGGTCACCGCAAAAGCCTCAGCATCGGTCATCAACAGCGCTGGGTTGATCAGGTCTTTGGCCAAGCTTGCCGCTAGCCGTGGCAATGGTCCAATCCCGGTGGCGAGCAGTTCGCCATCATCGCGCCATGCTTCGGCAGCAGCGCAGATCAGTAGTTCAGCGAGCGAGTAGTCGGTGTTGTTCATCGGCGCGGCGTGCTCAGTAAATCACAGTCGGTAGGGCGTCGATCCGAACCGGTCCGCCCACCGCGGTCAGATACTCTTCGTCGGCAACCGCAACGTACTGCGCGCGATACTGCGCGAGTGCTTCTGCGGACGCGGCACTGTCCACATAGGTCTTGAGGTGGGCCAAATCCAGCGGATAGTCGGGTGCAGCGCTGGTCGGGTGGGCACCATAACGGGCGAGCGCGACGCCAGTGACGAGGCTGCGCTCGAATAAGTTGCAGCGGTAGTTCTCGGCCATGCCGAGCGCCTCTGTGCTGACCAGTTGCTCGGTGGTGAGGAATACCTTTTGTGCGGCTCTGGCCATCAGTTCATCAAAGAACGGGTCGGGACTCAGCGTCAGACTGTTGCCGAGCGCGTCGCAGCGGTGTACGTGCAGCAGGGCGACATCGAGGGCGATCGCCGGCATCGCCAATAATTCCTCACCGTCGTCGAACGGACTCCGTATGGCGCGGAATGCGGATTGGCGCGCGATATCCGTACCTAGACCAATGCGAGTGGGTAAGAATGGCAGGCCCATTGCCGTGGCGCGCAGACCCCAGTGCAGCAGGCCTTCATCGAGTTCGAGTACGTCGAGGCCGTTTTGTCGTGCGCTACGAAAGTGCGGATCGAGAGGGTAGTGATCGAGGGAAACAAAGGCAAAGATGAGTTTGCTGATCTTGCCGGCCGCGGCGAGCAAACCGACATCGGGGCCGCCGTAGGAAACTACGGTGAGATCTTTGAGTCCGGAACGCGCGATCGCCCGCACTAAGGCCATCGGTTTGCGGCGCGTCGCCCAACCGCCGAGGCCGAGGGTCATGCCATCGCGCAGTTGGCCGACGATGTCGTCGATAGAGAGGCGCTTGTCGAGCATGGTCTATGGGTACTCAGTTCAGGTCGGTGGCGCTGCCGCATGGGCGTCGACGATGTCGAGGAACAGTGGGCGTTCGCCACCCCCATCCACTGCGATTTGGGCGCCGCTGATGTAGGCCGCAGCAGGCGAGGCGAGGAACAGGACGGTCGCTGCAATGTCTTGGCCGGTGCCCATGCGTTTGAGCGGCAGCGTTGCGGCCAGTTGTTCGCGCGCCGCGGCAGAGCCGTAGGTCGCGTCGGCAGTGCCGGTGTCGATCAGGCCGCCGATGATGGCATTGACGCGTACGCGAGGCCCCCATTCCTGCGCCAAACTGCGGGTCAGGCTCAGTAGGCCTGCTTTCGCTGCCCCATAGGCGGCGGTGCCGGGTGATGGCCGCACGCCGGAGATGCTGGCAATGTTGATGATGCTGCCGCCGGTTGCTTGTTGTGCCATCCAGCGATAGGCCGCCTGTGCGACATACAGAGGCCCGAGCAAGTTCAGGGCGACGATCGCTGCAGAAAATCGGGGTGAGGCAGTTGCTGCATCGACGCGCGGCGACCCGCCGGCGTTGTTGACGACCACATCGAGGCGTCCATACAGCGCGGCGACCCCGTCGACAAAGGTCTGCACGGCTTCTGGGTTACGCACATCGCAGGGCGCAAATACGGCCGTACGGTCCGCTACCGTGGGCAAGTCAGCCGGTGCGTTGCGGCTGCAGACGACGACCTCGCAGCCGGCGGCTAGAAAAGCCATGGCAACCTCTCGGCCAATCCCGCGGGTGCCACCGGTCACGATGACCACGCGGCGTTGCAGCGTGTCGGTAGAGGAAGAGGGCACTGCGGTTTCTCCGAGTTTCGAAATTCACAATCGATTTTGGTCGAATGCGTCTTTTTTATTGCCTTTCTACGCTGTTACCTCGCTAAAAAAGCGGGTCATAGCAACACTATGCGTAATCAAAATGAGTATACGTTACAAATACGAGCGCGCCAACGAGCCCGGCCCATGATCGCCGGGCCCACCGGTAAACCGGGTCGCGTCTAGTGTCGTGCGAGCCAAGCCGCCTTGGCCTCGCTCAACAGCCGGGTATTTTTGGCCAATGCCGCACTCAGACGCTGCGACTGGTCCTCGGCCAGCGCCCAATCGCCGCCCTCGACCGCCTCGGTGAGTCCCGGCAGCTCTAAATGCGCATAGGTATAGCGCGAGGAGTAGAGCAGGTGCTTGAACCACGGCCGGCCGGGAATGCCGGCTGGATCCA
>CAIVRI010000120.1 GCA_903908265.1 uncultured Pseudomonadota bacterium | reverse complement strand
CGCTATTGTGATGGAAATGGACTCCACGACGGTCATTCTGCCGAAGCATCACGGCCTCGTGGACCGCTCCGGCTGCATACTCATCTATCCGGATGGCTACAAGCCGAAGAAAGTCGCTAAGCCGCCAGCGAAAGCCAAAGCAAAGGAAAAAGCAAAACCGACAGCGAAGGCAGCGGGACCTAAGGCAAAGGCCAAGTCCAAGCCCGTAACTCGGCGCGCTGCCGCGACGAATGTCCGTTCCAAGGCAACCAAGTAACCGAGTCCGGGAGATATAGCCATGCCTGCCAAGATTATTCAGCAAAACACCAAGCGAATGAAAAAGGTGAAGGTCGACTCGGTCGCGATCGACATCATCGAGAGCGCCCTGCGTAGTGCGCGTTACGAAATGGACACCGTGCTGTTCCGCACAGCGATGTCCCCGGGTATCCGCGAACAGCACGATGAGTTTCCGATGATCGCGAACCTAGACGGCAAAATGGTCGTCGGTCAGTTCGGTTCCTTCATCAATAGTTTCATCAAGGTCTACGAGGGTACGGTCGAAGAGGGCGACATCTTCATGACCTCGGATCCCTATTCGGTGGCCGGCGCTGTCAGCCACGCGAATGACTGGTTGTTGTTGATGCCTATATTTAAAGGTGGACGCCTGATTGCGTGGTCGGCGATGTTCGGCCACATGACCGATATCGGCGGCAAGGTCCCCGGGTCGCTACCGACCGATGCTCGGCAAATCTATGAGGAAGGCATTGTTGTGCCGCCGATCAAGATTTATCGCAATGGAGTCTTACAAGAAGACGTCCTCAAGGTCATCTTGCACAACTGCCGGCTGCCAATGTGGAACTTGTCGGACTTCAATGCCATCGTTGCCGCGCTGCGCACCGCCGGCTTGCGTTGCGTAGAACTATCGGCGCGCTTCGGCGATGACGTGTTCTACTCGGCGATGGAGGCCATGCTCGACCGCAATAGGCGCGCCATGCGTGAATTGATTCTGCGCAGCGTGCCTGAAAAGAAACAGTACTTCGAGGACTATGTTTGCGACGATGGTATGGGCATGGGTCCGTACAAGATCGCCTGCTCCATGTGGCGCGAAGGTGATAAGTGCATCTTCGACTTCGCGGGCACGGATCCGCAGTCAATCGGTGCGATCAATTTTCTCTTGAACGATGAAATGTTTAAGATGTTTGCCGGCGTCTACATGATCATGATCTTTGACCCGCAGATCCTGTTTAACGATGGGTTCTACGACCTCATGGACGTGCGCATTCCCGACGGCACGCTGCTCAAGCCGTTAAAGCCGGCTGCGCTGTCTTGCCGAACCCACGCGCTGGGCCGCATTTTCGACGTGCTTGGTGGCTTGCTAGGCCAGGGCAATCCGGCCTTCATGTGCGCAGCGGGTTTTTCCGACAGCCCCCACATCATGTACTCGGGCTATCGCTCGACGGGTGAGTGGTACCAGTTATTCCAGATCGGCTTCGGTGGCATTCCTGGCAAGCCCTTTGGTGATGGACCCGATGGTCACTCGCTCTGGCCTTCGTTCACCAACGTGCCGAATGAGTTCCTCGAGAGTTACTTCCCGCTACGTATCGAAACCTACGAGACGATCCCGGATTCTGGTGGTGCAGGTAAGAACCGTGGCGGCAACGCGTTGCGAGTGGCGTACCGGTTCCTGGAGCCGGGGGAAATCTCGATTCATGATGATCGCTGGTTGACGTACCCGTGGGGTGTTAATGGTGGCTTGCCGGGTCTGCGCAGCCGCAAGCTATTGATGCGCGCTGATGGCACCGAAGAACAGATTCCTGCGAAGTGCGACCGCGTCAAAGTTGAGTCTGGTGATCTGCTCTACTTCGACACTTGGGGTGGTGGTGGTTGCGGTGATCCGCTCGAACGGGAGCCCGAGCGCGTAGCCTTCGATGTCGAAGCGGGTCTGGTCACCGTCACCGGCGCACTGCGCTACGGGGTGGTGATTTCGGCAGACGCCGTGGTGGATGCGGCGGCGACGCTTGCCTTGCGCGCGCGCATGAGCAAAAAACGCGGCCCAGTGAAGCTCTTTGATCGGGGCTTTGACTCTATCGACGAACTCAAGGGACGATGCGCGGCGGAAACGTCGCTCCCCGCACCGAAGCAGCCGCAGTTCAATCGCCGTAGCGCCGCAGGAAAAGCCGGTCGCGCAGCCTAAGGTTATGCGCGCAGTTGAAAAGGCCTATAGGGCTGTAAAGGGCGGTATTTTCGCCGGGCGGTATCCGCCCGGCAGTCGCATTACTGAGCAGGATGCCGTTGAGGCTTCCGGCGTCAGTCGTACGCCCGCGCGGGAGGCGCTGCGGCGTCTGCATGCAGAAGGATTAGTCGATCTCACCCCGAATCAGGGTGCGGTGGTGATCGAGTGGTCTGCCGCAGACTCCGATGAGATTTTTGATTTGCGCGCGCTGTTGGAGTCCTACGGCGCGGCGCGTGCCGCTCAGGTGGCGACCAACGAGCAATTACGGATGCTGGATACGCTGGCGGCCCAGCAGCAGCGGGAGGCGCACGAGCGCAGCGACGGTCATCTCGAGCGCATCGCCACCCTTAATAGCCGGTTCCACCACGCCTTGCAGGATGCTTCTGCGAGCCCTCGGTTGCGACGGATCCTCGAAGCCTTGCTCGACGCCTCTCTGATCATGAAGACCTTCCATCGGTATACGCCAGAAGACCTAGAGCGCAGCGCTTCCCATCATGTGGAATTGGTTGAGGCGTTGACCAAACGGGACGCGGACTGGGCGGCCTCTGTGATGCGCTCCCACGTGCTCGCCGCGAAACGCTCACTGCGACGGTAGTGACGCGCACATAAAAAAGGGGCGCATTGCTGCGCCCCTTTGCTATCCAACGATCAACGAGGGGGAGCAGCCTTTTGCCGCTCCCGCATCGCCGTACCTTACTGACCGAAGCGGTAGGACACGTCCAAGCCAAACGAGCGACCGGGCGCCGAATGGATGAACGAGCCACCGAACTCTGGCGCCGGGATGACTTCGGCCAGATAGTTCTTGTCGGTCAGATTGTGACTCCAGGCCGTCACACCCCACTGCTCACCCTGAATGCCAAGGCGCGCATTCACGATCGCGTACGCGTCCCGATACTGCTTGGAGAAATTGCCTTGGCCGTAGCCGGCAAATTCGCCGAACAGATTAGGGATCGTGTTGTCCTGCACCGGATGGAACCACGTCTTACCCAGACCGCTGCCATCCAGTCGCGCGACGAGCGTCGTCCCGCCGACAAATGGGATGTTCAGGTCAATGCCAGCGTTTGCCGTGTACTTTGGCGCGTACGGGACGGCATTGCCGGCCGTGTATGGGCGACCCGCGTAGGCATCGATGCGGCTGTCGATCAGGCTGTAGCCTGCGAACAGCGTCATGTACCGACTGGCCTTCCAACGGGCATCCACTTCCGCACCCTTGATGGTCACGGCGTCGAGATTCGTCACGGTGCGCAGCAAGCCGAAGGGACCGGCGAAGAAGTTGAAGAACTGCATGTTCTCCACCTTCGTCTGGAACAGTGCCGCGTTGAGCGAGAACTTCCGGTCCGCCCAGAAGGACTTGAAGCCCACTTCCGCCGACTTCGACAGTTCCGCCTTGTAATCGTCGCTGACGCCGGAGAGGCTGTGCACGGCGCCTGGTGCGGAGCAGCTAGCCGGGTAGAGCCCGCCATTCTGGAAGACGCTGGAACCGAGGCAGAGATTGCCGTACCACTCCGACACGGTTGCCGCGCTGCCGGTGGAATTGAAGCCACCGCTGCGGAAGCCATAACCGTAGGACGCGTAGGTCGCGAAGTCCTCAGACAGCTTCCAGTTCAACGACAGTTTGGGCTGCAATTGGCTGTACGTCTTCGAGCGGCTCGGGATACCCGTCGTCGCGAGCGTGGGATCCTGTGTGTAGGCCGGGTTGATGTAGGGTTGGGTGCCGCCACTCCAGGCTGCACCGAAGCCCGGTGTCTGCGCGAGTGCATTCGCGCCGGTGCCGACTAGGTTGTCGACTGTGCGTTGCTCGTTGTCGTAGCGCAGCGCAAGCGCGGCTTCGACATTCGGGGCCACATCGTAGGCAATTTGGCCAAACGCCGCTGCCACCTTGCTGTGGAAGTCGTCGTTGTACTCAAGGTCCGTCGAATTCGTGGTGCCATCGGTGTAGGGCACAAAACTCTGCGCGGACAGGGTGCCGCCAGGGCCCGGATCGTAGCCTTGTGAGACGACTACATGGCGCTTGATGTCGCCGTAGTACACGCCCGCGGTCCAACGCAGCGCTTGATTGCCTGGCGAGGAGAGGCGCAGCTCGAAGCTCGTGTCCTTCTGGTCGCGCTGTTGGTACTGGTAGCCATCACAGGTCGTGGGGCTGTACGGCGGCAGGAAGCTGTTCACAAACGGGCCGTTGGACGAGTAGTAGAACGGGCTAGGCAGCGCGCCCGACACGTCGGCGGAGTTCGATCCCTGACACGAAGGGGTGACGCTGTAGAGATAGAAGGCGGCGCTGGTGCCGTCGGTGACGAACCGATTCTTCTGGTCGTTATAAGCGAGATAACTGGTGACCTTACCGACGGACGTCTCCCACTCCCCCTTGATCGAGAAGTTGGCGTTCTTCTGCTCGTTGACCGGCTTGATATTGTTGATGTACGCAAACGAGTGATCGTTCGCGTTTTCTTGGAAGATCGGGAAGTTAAAGGCTGCTGCCGCTTCCGAAAGCGCTAGCGATGCATTGAAGTTGATCGCGCCGGCCTCTACCTTGCTGGCCTTCGCCTTCACATCGAAGGTGCCGCCCGCGGCGTCGAACAGCAGTCGACCGGACACGCCTTTCTCTTCGAAGTAATCGACACAGTCGTTGCAGTCGAGACGTGAGTTCGTCCACTGGCCATTGGTCTTGCGGGTGTAGGCGGACAGGCTGCCCTTGACGCCGTCGGCCACCTTGCCACCAATCCAGATATCCGCCTTTTTGAGACCGAAGTCTCCTCCGCCGACGTTGATGTCGGCCTCAAACTTGTCAGTGGGCTTGCGCGTTGTGAGAATCATGGCGCCGGCTACGGCATTACGGCCGTAGAGCGCACCTTGCGGGCCCTTCAGGACTTCGATCTGCGAGACGCCGTTCAATTCTTGGTTCAGAGCAGAAGGGTTGGTCTGCAGGACACCGTCCACCACGAATGCGAAGTTCGTCTCCGCATCGCGGCCGGTGTTGATGCCACGGATGCTGATCTGGATGTCACCGACTTCAGCGGTCTGCACGGCAGAGACGCCGGAAGTCATATTGATGAAGTCTTGCGGGCGCTCGATGCCAGCCGCCTTGATGTCGCTGGCGGTAAACGCCTGCACCGAGGCCGGTACGTCGATCAGCTTTTCGGCACGTTGCCGTGCGGTGACGACGATTTCTGAGAGATCGCCAACGCTGGCTGCAGCGGTCTCGGCGGCGTACACGGAACCGGATGCAAGTGTAGCGGCCACCGCTGCGGCGACGCAGGAGGCGGAATGAATGCGTTGCTTGGTCATGGCTTCCCCTTGAGGATGTTGAGCGGACTCGGCATCGGGTGCGACGACAGGGCCGCAAGGCCAAAACCCAACCGAGTACAAGTACTAAAAATTGTATACAACAACATTGGCGAGCGTAGCACTTGGCCTACTGTCGCCGCAACGCGACGGCAACGGATTGACCGGCAGTGGCTGAAAGACTGCCAAAATGCTGCGGGACGTCACTGGGTTCGGCACAAAGAGGAGGCGCCGCGTCCAATGTGTTGCGTTTTAGCAACAATTGTTGCGGAGATAGGTCGTGACACACTCATCGCGCCTTCGTGATTAGGGCGCTTAGCGCGCCGGCGCTAAACCGCGCGCCTACCCGTCTGTGCATACGAAAAGGTAATCCTCGTGCGCTATCCTGCCGCACCGGGGCGCTGGGTGCCTGGTGTACGACACGAACCGAGAGGAGTCAGCGTATGGAGATGAAACGAGTCAGCGCCGGGGAATTGCGCGCCATCGGCTACGACGAGGCCAATCGCTTGCTGCGGGTCGAACTCGGTTACCGCGTCATCGAGTTCTCTGGTGTATCGTCCGAGGTGTGGCGCCGGTTTTCGACCGCCTCCTCAATGTGGAGCTATTACCGCGACAACATTGAGGAAAACTATTCCGAGCGAATTATCCGTTGAGCCCCCTATTTTGATGACGAAAACCTTCAGCGTCCGCCGCTTGCTGCCTATCGCACTGTCGGCCTTCATCGTGGCGCTGGCGCTGCGTTTCTTCCAGCATGGCGGGGTCCGGCATCTCAATGTCGCTGACGTGATTCGGGCCTTGCACGACATTCCGATCGCGGGCGCCCTCGCCGGCGGCGTTCTGGTGCTGCTGCTGTACGGGGCTTTGGCACTGTACGAGGCGATTATTGCAGGGGTAGTCGCCGGCCCGGTGAGTCCACGGCGTGCGGCGATGGGCGGCATTTTGGCGGCCTCCATCGGCCATTTGTTGGGGCTCGGGGCTGTATCTGGCGGCGCCATCCGGTACCGCCTCTATGCAGCCGTCGGTCTGCGACCGCTCGATATCGGCAAAATGATCTTGCTGGCCGCCATTCCTTATCCGGCGGGCCTCGGTTTTCTCCTGGCGGTGTCCCTGTTGGTACAGGCGGACGCAGCGGCCTCTCTGCTGCATACCACCCCGGCGCTGGCGCGCGGTATTGCCTGGGCGTTGGTGGCGGGACACCTGGGGTATTTGACGTTGGTGCTGCGTCACCGCGGACCACTACATATCGGCAGGTATCAGTTGCCGCTGCCGACACCGGGGCTCACGGCCGTGCAATACGTCGTCGGCGTGTTTGAGGTCACTTGCGGGGCCAGCATTTTGTATTTTCTGCTACCGCCCTCGGTGAACCTGCCGTTTACGGCATACATAGGCGTGTACGTGATCAGCATCCTCGCCGGTCTTGCCTCTGGTCTGCCCGCTGGCCTCGGTGTCTTTGAGGTCGCCATGGTGGCGCTGCTGCCGAACTTGCATCCGGCACAAGTTACGGCGGTGGTCATCGTCTACCGCGGCTTGCTCGAAGTCGGCCCGGCACTCGTGGCGCTGGCCACTTTTGCGGCCTATGAAATTTGGTGGCACCTGCCCGCCCAGAGGGCGAGGGCCGCTGCCGTTGCGGCCGCTATGGACGAGACGGACTGAGTCATTCGTCCGGTTGGCGGGTCACCTTTAGCATCAAATTGCCCGTTTCAGCCGCCCCGGGTAACCGGCGCGTTGCCTCGTCGTGTTGGGTATAGACGATCAGGTAGCGCTCTGGTCCGCCTTTTTCTACTGCCACGGTCACCCGATAGGCCGGTGCCGTGGTCTGGCCCAACTCCGGCAAGTCGAAGCGCCAAGCCACCCCGTCGGATGCCCGGACCAGCAGGAAGCTCTCCGACAGGAGGGCCACGGAGGGATAGAAGACCCGAGAGCGCGACGGATCGGCTGGCGGATCCAAAAAACTGATGACGTCGATGAGATAAGTCCCCGCCGCCTCGGGTAGGTGGAATGCGGCGTACGGGCTGATACCAGACCTGAATTCGAAGCGGGGACTGCTCACATCAATCCGAAACGGCACGTTGCCGCTCGTTGGGAGCGGGGTATAGAGGAACGACTCGGGATCGCTCGGCGCAGGCCCGGCCAGAGCAGGTTGGCAAGCCGCCAGTACGGCCAGCACCAGTCCCCGTAGCGGTTGGTCAAAGACAGACATGCCGACAGGCTACCATGGACGCATGAAACGGAATCCGGCGACTGATCCTCTGGCCCCCTCGCAACGCTACGCGCCTCCGCAGGCGTCTGAACGATTCGAGGCGCTGGCGTCCCCCTTTGGGGAGCGGACCGACCCTTGGTATTGGTTGCGCAACGATGAACGCAATGATCCGGAGGTCTTGGCGCATTTGGCCGCCGAAAATACCGCCTGTGCGCAGTGGTTTGAGCCCCTCGCGCCCTTGGTCGAGCGCCTCAAGGCGGAACTCGCTGCCCGTGTGCCGCCGGAAGAGACGGGGCTGCCCGTATACGATCAAGGCTGGTGGTACCAGCGCCGCTACGCGATTGGTGCGGAGCATCCGCTGCACGTGCGTTGGCGCGATCCCGATGGCGCGGAGGAAATACTGCTCGATGCCGCCGCAGCGGCGGGTGATTGCAAAGCCTATGCGCTGGGTGCGTTAGAGGTTTCTCCCGATCATCGCCTATTGGCCATTGCGGAGGATCGTGTTGGGCGGCGGGAGTATGTGTTGCGACTCATCGATCGGGTCGCCGGCACCGAATTGCCAGAACGGCTCTCGGGCATCGATCCGGATATCGTGTTTCTCGACAATAGTGCACTGCTGTACATCGCACAGGATCCCGTGACGCTGCTCGGCCGCCGGGTGATGAAGCACATCGCCGGAACGGACGCCGCAACGGATCAACTTATTTACGAAGAAACCGATGATGCGTACACGCTCTCTATCGAGCGTAGCCGCAGTGGCAGCCATGTGTTTTTGCACCTGGATAGTACAACCACCACAGAAGTACGGTACCTGCGCACGGACGCGACTGAGATTGGTTTTAAAATTGCCATTCCGCGTCAGAGTGGCCACGAGTACGAACTTGAGGATGCCGGTGAACGCTTCGTCGTCCGCACCAATGAGGGGGCTCCTGATTTTCGTGTGATCGCAGCCCCGATCCAAACGATCGCAGATCGTTCCACTTGGCAGGAGATCGTGTCACCACAGGCCGGGGTTGTACTGACCGGCATCGCGACGTTTAAGAACTACCTTGCTGTGGGTGAGCGGCGCTACGGGATTGGTCGTGTGCGCTTGATTGATCGATTCGATGGATCGGTACGCGTACTTAAAGCACCTGATCCGGCCGCAACCCTCTGGCTTGACGTGAACGCCGACGCGGGTGCCCCGTTTCTGCGCTACGCCTGGGGTTCATTGGCGCAGCCGACCTCGCGCGAGGTGCTTGATTTTGCGACCGGCCATACACGGGTATTGCGCTTTGACCCTGTGGATGGCGGGCATCGCCCAGACGACTATGCCATCGAGCGTCGGTGGATCACCGCGCGTGACGGCGCGCGTGTGCCGGTGTCGCTGTTGCGTCGAGCCGGCACGCCGCGTGATGGCAGCGCACCGCTGTTGATTACCGCCTACGGCGCCTACGGGCATGCGCAGCCCGCTGTATTCGATCCGACCGTATTGCCTTTGGTAGACCGCGGATTTGTTTATGCGATCGCGCACGTGCGCGGCGGCGATGATCTGGGGCGCGCATGGTATGACGCGGGTCGACTGCTGGAGAAACATCACACGTTTGAAGATTTCATCGACGCGACCCGAGCGTTGGTGGCCTCCGGGGATGTCGATCCGCGGCGTTGCTGCGCTTTGGGCGCGAGTGCCGGTGGCCTCCTGATCGGCGTCATTGCCAATGATGCGGCTGCTGAGTACCGAGCATTGGTTGCGCACGTGCCCTTTGTTGATCTGCTGACGTCGATGCTCGATGAAGATCTGCCGTTGACCACGCTCGAATACGAAGAATGGGGGGATCCATCGCGTAGTGAAACGGCCTACCGTTACATGGAGCGCTACTCACCCTATGACAACCTGCGACCCCAGCCGTATCCATCCTTGTTTGCGACCAGTGGGCTGCATGATTCGCAGGTCCAGTACTGGGAGAGTGCGAAATGGGTGGCGAAGTTGCGGCGTTGTCAGATCGGCGCCGCGCCGATTCTGCTGCGGATGAATCTCGATGCCGGGCACGGTGGCGCAACCGGCCGTTATGGCGGCCATGAAGAAATTGCGCTGGAGCAAGCCTTTCTTATTGATACGACCGCTGCGCCACGTGAGCCTCTACGCTCGCAGCGAGAGACCCACTCCTAGATCCGCTGAGTTCTGTGTTGGCAGCGCCGCAGTTAGGGTCCGGCGTTGTGCGCGAGTGTGTTCTCGAGAATGCGCCGTGCGAGTGCGCCATAGTCCGCCGGTCGTAACGACCACAGCGAGTACGGCTGCGCGAGTTCCAGTGGATCGATGTACGAGCCTTCATGACGGATTTCGAAGTGCAGGTGCGGTCCGCTTGATAATCCGGTTGAGCCGACCTTGCCGAGGGCCTGGCCACGCTGGACATGCCCACCCACCACGAGATCCGGCGCATAGCCTGAGAGATGACCGTAATGGGTCGTATAGCCGCCACTGTGCTGAATGATGATCAGGTTGCCGTAACCGCTGAAGGGGCCAGCAAAGAGGACTTGCCCATCCGCAACCGCGACCACGGGGGTGCCGACAGGCGCCACATAGTCGATGCCGATGTGCAGCGCGTCGTGACGCAGATGTTGGGCGAGCTGTCGCTTCTTCGACTTGCCTTTCTTTGTGCCAGAGGGCACCGACGCGGCTCGTGCCGCCGCCGGTCCCGTTGCGTGGATGCCGCGCGACACATAAGTGAAGTTCACCGGACTGACCCAGAACAGCGGTTCGTACGATTCGCCGTTGGCGGCATAAAAGCCGCCAGGCAGATCCGGTCGATCGACCCAGAGCGCCTGACCGAGCGGTCGGCTACTGGCGCGATCAATCAACTCTACGCTGACGAGATGTGACTCCGGATTGAGCAGGTCGGCTTCGGTGATGACCCGCACTTCTGCTGCAGCGACGACGGCTGCCTCAAGCGGTTGTACCAGGGCGCGCGTCAGGGACACTACCGTGTAGGTGAGGTCCGGTGGCACCAGCTTCTCGGCGTCACCGGTGTTCCACATCGCATCATCCGGGTCCAACGACACGGCGTGAAAGTGCGCGGCGGGCGGCCAGACGTCCGTTCTGCCAGTGATCGGACCTGGTTTGTGTTCCCGCGAGTAGACGTGCAGGCGGGGCGTGTCCTCTTGGGCGTCCCGTGCGACCAGCGCGATGGCCAGCAGACCGGATTCTTCGCTCGTGAGCAGCGCGTAGGGAACACAGCCGGTGCCTGGATTGCTCTCGACACCGTCGCCCACCAGCACGGCCTTCAGGGAATCATCGTTAACACCGATTGCGCCCAGTAGTGAGGTCACGCCGCCCGAGGCGAAGGCGCAACCCCAACGCGCATTCCAAGGGGGCGGATCGGCGTCGGTATATTCCTCGTCACTGGCGTGGGCGCGAGTGCCCGATGTCGGCCGAATTGACCAGGTGGGCGGTGGACCCTTTGAGCGGTTAGCCGCGCCTGGGTCGAACGTCTTCTTCCCGCCGTGTTTGCCCTGTGGGCTTTTCTTGTGGGCCGGTGTGGTGTGTGCCGCCGATTTGGCGCTCGGCTTGGCAGCGCTAGTGGGCGTGGCCACTGCGAGCGCAGAGCCGCAGACGAGCCCCACACTCGTGACGACACTAAGGATGCGAAGCCACCGACTGCCGGACACCTGAACCCTCCACCAACCCCTTGCCCAGTAGGGTCGGGCGGGCATGGTAGCAGGGCCCGCCCAAGGCAGGCGCTATGGCCACGGGCGTTGCGTTCGAAATACAGGTTTTTCGCCGTTTGACGGGGCTTCTGCCGAGACAAAAACCGAATCAATTCCGGGGTTTGCCGCCAGTGGCCGGCTCGCCTCCATCGGCTCTTGTGGCATATTAGCATCACTTAAGTCATTGATTAATAGACATTTTTAGGAAATTTCAGCCGAAAAAAATCGTAGACAAGGCCACGCGCGCGGTGCAGGATGATCCGCAGACGGGGGCCGCGCCGCAGAGCGACGGCATGAAACAAAAGCAAAAACGAAGACGCTTAGAGGTCGAGTGATGGCCTACAAAATTTTGTGCAAGGCGCGCGTGCCGATGTGGATGCGTGGCCAGGTGGAGTCGCTGTTGTATTTCAACGGTGGCCAACACCGCGTACGTGAGGCGATCGCGGCCTCGATAGCCCGCTATGGCGTACCCGAAGTGATCGAGGACGGGGCGGGTCTGCGGGTCGAAGTGGTCGGCGCTCGCGACGTCCAGACGCTTTGGGCCGTGCATGAGGAAGGATCACTGGCGCGTGCCGTGGGCGTGCTCGTTTATGCACGCGATGCCGACGATGAGATCACCGTACTGCACGTCGGCGTTGCTGACGACTACGCACTAGGGGGTCCGAATGCATCTGAGCACGTACTTGCGCGTCTGTTGCAGCAGGCGCGGCGCATTGCGCGCCATACTGCGGGCGTAAGCCACTTCGGCGTCGCCTATCGGCACTCCCGTCTGCGGCTCTCTGCCATGCTGTCGGCCTGACGGTCGGTAGCGGGAACCCCGGAGATCCCAATGAGTTTTCGACTGTTCCGCCAGCGGCTGCTGGTTCTGTTGCTACTGTGCCCATTGTTGGCAGCGGCGCATAATCGCGACGAACTCGACGCGCACGTGCATGAGGCGATCCACGAGCTGTACCGGACCTCGGCTGCCGCACGTGAACTGGGCGCTAAGGCCCGCGGCATGCTGGTTTTTCCGCGTGTATTTAAAGCCGGCTACGGGATCGGTGGTGAGTTTGGCGAGGGCGTCTTGTTGACCGATGGTCGCACCGTCGACTATTACAACATTGCCTCGGCTTCGGTCGGTTTCCAGCTCGGCATCCAGCGCAAGAGCGTTGTGGTTCTGTTCATGACCGACGAAGCGCTACAGCATTTTCGTACGGGCGAAGGTTGGAAGGTCGGTGTCGACACCTCCGTAGCGATTGTCACGCTGGGTATCGGCGGTGAAATCGATACAGACACGCTGCAGAAGCCCATCATCGGCTTCCTTTTTTCCAACAGGGGCCTGATGTACAACCTGACCCTCGAAGGCTCGAAGATCAGCCGGGTGGCTCGCTGAGCGCCGCCTAGCGGGACGCTGGTGCGGTCGGACTGGTGCTCGCCATGCCGCCGGTAATCGCGAGGCGCATGGCCGCTTCAACGGGCATATCGAGAGCTTGGAGCGCGTCTTTGGGTAGGAATAGGGTCACGCCGCCCATCATATAGCTGAGTGGAAAATAGACGGCGACCAGGTCAACCCCACCGGCGTGTCGTTCCAATTCCGGCAGATCATCGCGGGTTACGAACCCCAATAGCCGCGCGTTGCCAAACTGGTAGACGACGACACTCTGCAAATCTTTTTGGTTCTCCCCCGACGGCAGCAATCGCATGATGTCGCGAAAGGCGCTGTAGACGGTTTTGACGACCGGGATACGGGAGAGCAGATCATCCCAAAGCGATAGTGCCCGTCGCACAATGTAGGCATTGAGCAGCGTGCCCACGACCAGCAGCACCAAGAGGCCCGCCAGAATGCCCATGCCCGGACGATAATCAACTTGCGGAGCCAGCAGGTGAATGAGCGCGTGCATCACGGACTCGGCGCTCGAGATCAGCCACCAAATCGCATAGATCGTCAGACCAATGGGAAGGACTGTTGCGAGGCCCTTCATCAGGATATTCGTCAGGAGTTTCATAGACCGACCTGCCACGACGGAGCGCCGCGTGAGCGCAGTTTACACCGCGCGATCGGGTGGTGTGCCGCCCCCTTAGCGGCCGGCGCTGCCGTCTGGCGTGGTGCAGTGTGCGGGAAGGCCTATCGGCTTGAGTTCTGCCGAGGCGGCATCCCAGACGTAATACGACTCCGCGGCCCCACCGTCAGCCCCCTCATAGTCAACGCGCAGTAAGCGACTCTCACGCCGGTAAGCGAGACGCTCCGGGCAAGCCTGAGCACCCTGCCCCTGCGCACCGCTGGGAATGAGGGTGACCCGGCCGGTCTCTAGATCCACTATTCGCGCCGTGAGACAGCCTAACCCGCACGAAAACTGTAGGACGGTCGCCTGGCCGGCGAAGTTGATATGGCCTAATTTCAGTGCATTGCTGAGCCGAGCGCGGTCTTCCGGCCTGAAATCACCGGGTGCGAGGCGCTGGGCGCGGGCACGCCGCAAGGGTTGAGCCGGGTATTCGAAAAAGCGCGGCGCCCCGTTGGAGGGGTCCTGATCGCCAGCGCCATCGGGCCGATGTAATGCCCGGTCTAGTATCTGCGCTTGGGTGTCGTCGATATGCCAGTCCCCGACTTCCACTGGGATGGGTGTCTCACCGGCCACCTGTACCCAGCGCAGGTCATGGTTCGTGCATGCCCCGGCGTCTTCATTGCCCACGCAGCTGGTATGCCCCGCGTAGACCAGCGGCACACCCGGATCGGCTGGCGTGGCGAAGAGACGGTACCGACCGGGAGGCAAATCGAAATGGAACGCGGGTTGCCCCGGCGCGGTGGCGGTCGCCAGCAGTCGCCCGCTCGCGGACCAAGCGTAGACGCGCAAGGCCGGCAGGGTGCCCGTCGGTGACGACAGGTGCCCGGCGACAGGCGTTGCGGTGGCGCGGAGCGCTAGCAGTAGACTGATGAGGGCAAGGACTTTCACAGCAACCGATCTTGAGTGCAACGTTTGCACTATGGCACTCGCGGTGCGCAGGTCAAGGTGCATACTGACGCATTATGCTGACAAGCCCCGTTAAAATGCGCGGGGTCCGTAAGAAGGAAGGGGACTCATGCGCCGAACAATAGGGGCCCTTGCGCTCGTTTGCTCGCTTCTGTTGCCTGTCTGCGACTTGCGGGCGGACGATATTGGCAATATGACGGCGGCCACCTTGTGGAGCCGCCTCGCCAGTGCAGAGGCGCCGTTGCTGCTGGATGTGCGCACGCGCGAGGAATTTGCGGCTGGCCATCTACCGGGCGCGCGCAACATCCCGCACACCGAGTTGGCCGATGCGCTGCCAGCGCTAGGGGCCGATCCGGCCCGTGAGGTCGTGGTCTATTGCGTGGCGGGCATCCGGGCCGACAAGGCGCTCGCCGTTTTACAGGCGCACGGTTTTGCCCATCTCTGGCATCTGACGGGCAACTACGCGGCATGGCTCGCGGAAGGTCGGCCTATCGAAGGCGTGGACGCGCCTATTGCGCGTTAACGTCGGCATCAATCACCAACCCGTAGCATTACTTTGCCGATGTGGGTGCTCGATTCCAGCAGACGATGGGCATCGGCCACTGCCGCTAGCGGGAAGGTCGCATGCACGATCGGGCCGGCGCGGCCGCTCTCCAGCAGGGGCCAGACCTGTTCGCGTAACGCCGTCGCGATGGCGCCTTTTTCAGCGGTCGAGCGTGGCCGCATGGTCGAGCCGGTGATTACCAGGCGCCGTTGCATAACCGCAAGCAGGTTAAAGTCTGTCACCTGAGCGCCCAATTGTGTGGCGACTTCCACCAGTCGCCCATCCATGCGCAAACAGCGTAAGTTCTGTGCAAAGTAGGGGGCGCCCACCATATCAATCACGATATCGACGCCGGCTCCTGCTGTTGCGGCGAGCAGAGCGTCTGCGAAGGAACCATCGCGGTAGTTAAAGGCATCGGCTGCCCCGAGTTGCCGGCAGGCCGCACATTTCGCATCGCTGCCTGCGGTTGCATAAACGGTGGCGCCGAAGGCGCGCGCCAGCTGAATCGTGGTGACGCCGATGCCGCTGGTGCCGCCATGGACAAGCACGGACTCGCCCGACACCAAGCGCCCGTGGACCATCAGGTTGGCCCACACGGTGAAATAGTTTTCTGGGATCGCCGCTGCTCTGACCGCGTCATAGCCGATAGGCCAAGGTAAACACTGCGGCGCAGGCGCGACGGCGTACTCAGCGTAGCCGCCGCCGTTCGTTAAGGCCGTCACGCGATCCCCTACCGCGTAGGCCGTCACTGCGTCGCCTCGGTCGACGACCGTGCCGGCGACCTCCAAGCCCATCAATGGGCTTGCATTGGCGGGCGGCGCGTAGCGCCCCTCGCGCTGCATGATGTCCGGGCGATTCACGCCGGCGGCCGCAACGCGGATCAGCACTTCATCCGGACGCGGCGCCGGCACGGGCCCTTCTGCTATCTCCATTACGTCGGCGTTGCCCGGTTGGCGTGCCGCCACATGACGCATGAGCGTCGGTAGGTTGCTTTGCTTGATCATGCTTCTATCCTACTGCAAGCCCGCTACCGGTGGTCGAGTTGCATCGCGAGCGACGCATGCCATTGCGCGGCCTTGCGCTGAAACGGCAGGCGTGCGTGGGCCGGGCTGGTCGATGGTAAGGTGATGCGCGGCAAGGCGGCCGCGACCGGTGACAATGTCTGGATCACATGCTGCGCGTAGAGCGCAGCCGCTGCCTGGCCATTGAACAAGATCGCTTGGATCGACGAGTGGTCCGTGAGCAATCTCCCCAACGGATTAGGCTCTACGGAGTCGCGTTCGATGTCCGCATCGAGACTTCCTTGCCTACGCGCACTAGCGCACACATCCCA
Organism: uncultured Pseudomonadota bacterium; assembly: GCA_903908265.1. Taxonomy (GTDB): domain Bacteria; phylum Pseudomonadota; class Gammaproteobacteria; order Steroidobacterales; family Steroidobacteraceae; genus CAIKZZ01. The sequence continues at coordinate 1,188 of CAIVRI010000120.1, read as the reverse complement.
TAGCGCAATGCCCTTATCTACCAGTGCCGCACAGCGGCTGGTGTATGGGGCGTCGGCGGGCGTGCCAATGACCGTAGCTAGGATGGGCCAGAAGGCATTGCGAGGCATCGCGTAATAGGCCTGCGCGCGCAGCGACGCCTGCCCGGGTAACGAACCGAGAATGAGCACGCGCGGCGATTCGCCAACTAGCGGTGGAAAACCCAGAGCGTTGCTCATAAGCGCGTGACTACTCCCAATTGGCGCCGTATCCCATGTGGCGAAGCTGCGTAGACACCTGCCGCGATCGCTTGCTACACCTCAGTCGATGGGGTGTAGGCCCACAGCCAGAAATCCTGGGCCTCCATGCACGCCGAGTGCGGCACCCGAGGGCACGATATGCAACTCCGCAATGCCAGGGTGCTGTTGCCGGAGTAAGTCGGCGAACCGAGCGGCGGCCTCGGGTACATCGCCGTGGGCCAGAATCAGGCGATAGCGTTTTGTCGGGTGCAAGCGGCGGCTGATGAAGCGCGCGAATTTCTCTAGCGGCCGGCGCCGACCGAACAAGGCGCCGCCCAGACCAAACTGCCCATCCGGCTTGGTCGCCAGCAGCGGCATGATGTGCAGCCACTGCGCAATTGCGCGCGCGAATGCAGGTACGCGGCCACCCTTCACAGCGTAATCGAGAGTGGGTAGGTAAGCGAAGGTACGCGTTTGCGCCCGCAGCAATTCAACCGACGCGGTGACGGCGTCCGCATCAAGACCACGAGCCGCACACTCTGCGGCGTGGATCGCCAGTAGACCTTGGCCTGCCGATGCGCTGAACGAGTCAATAATTCGTACGCGACTCTTGGCCGTGATTCGCGCAGCGGCAGCTTGTGCCGATTGGCAGGTGCCGCTGACCCGACTGGAGACATGCACCGACACCACCGCATCGTGATGGGAGCACAGATATTCGTACATGCGCCTGAAGTCACCCGGCGCCGGTTGGGAGGTTTTGGGATGGTGCGGACTTTCGACGAGCATCCGGTAGAACTGCTCCGGCGTCATGGTGACTTTGTCGAGATAGCCGTGTGGCCCAAATCCAAGGCGCACCGGGATTACATGAATATCGAGCGCCTCGAGCAGCGCGTCGGGTAAATCACCGGCGGAGTCGGTGACAATGGCCACCCGGCGGCGTCCCGCGTGGGCTGTCGACTCTTGCTGCCGTTG
>CAIVRI010000119.1 GCA_903908265.1 uncultured Pseudomonadota bacterium | reverse complement strand
TTTTTTGCCACTCTGAACCGCCGCACCGGGCGCCGGCCGATCGCCGCGACGGCGAGGCCCCGACCCCGGGGTCGGTCGACGGGTAGGACACCCCAGCAAGGCCACGGCTGCGCGACCCCGCGTGCCGTGCCCGAAACACGACCGAAAGCGCTCCAACGGCCGCGCAGGCCCCCGCTCGGACGCGCAACCCCCTTCCCCCGCAACGCCGCGTGGGCCGCGACCGCGACGGCGCCGGTGGCGGTGCTCAAGCCGACCAAGACTAGGCAGCACCTGAAAGCCGATTTTGTGAACTCTGTTAGGGTCTTGCACGCTGCTACATAGGCTATATTCAGCGCCTGAACTGACTCGGCCCCTGCGTTAGGGCGCCTGCTGCGTTGCAAGGACAAGCCCGAATGCGTGTGGAATCTGCGACCGATCCGGCCGAGCGGCCCGCCAATAACCTGACTGGGTTGGCGGCGCTGGCGAATCTGGCCACGCGCCTAGGCATCGACCTCAACGTCGAGCAGTTGCGACGACGCTTTTCGCTCGCGGCCGAAGAACCCAGCTCCGACGAATTGGTGGCCATGGCCAAGGATTTGGGCCTCGAGGCCCAAATTCTGCATGTCGTGTTTGCCGACCTGCCCAGCATGTCCAAAACCTTGCCGGCGATCTTGCGCGCGAAGGACGGGACGGCGCTGATCCTCGAGGATGCGCGCTCGGACCCCATGAAGGGGGCGGTTGCGGTGGTCCGGGATCCGCTCTCTACCGAGGATGCGATTGCCCTGATCGAGGAAGACCAACTGGCCGAGGTCTGGGAAGGCGAAATCATCCTGATCAAGCGCATCTTAGGCTTGACCGATGAGTTGCAGCCCTTTGGCTTCTCTTGGCTCGTGGGTCAGGTGTTGCGCGAAAAAGCGCTGTTTCGTGACATTGGTATCGGCAGCTTGATCAACACCGTGTTCGCGATTGTGCCGGCGTTCATGATGATGATGATTCTCGATCGAGTCATCACCAATCACTCGGTATCGACGCTCAAAGTGGTCACGGGTGCAATCGCGATCATGATCGTGTTCGAAACGGTGGTCGGCTATTTGCGGCGCTACCTTGTGCAAATCGTGACCACCCGCATCGATGCCCGGCTGAACCTGTATCTCATCGAGCGCTTGCTGAAGTTGCCGATGGACTATTTCGAGCACAACCCGACCGGTATCACGCTCGGCAAGCTGGGCCAAATTTGGAAAATCAGGCACTTTATGACCGGTCAATTATTCGGTGCGTTTTTGGACGCCGTACCGCTGATCGGGATCTTACCGGCAATCCTTATTTTAGAGTGGCGGCTCGCTGTATTGACGATCGTCCTCACGTGCATCATCTTCCTGATCCTGTATTTTTACATGCCGGCGATCGGACGCGCACAGGCCAGGGTCATTGCCGCGGAACGCCTCAAAGGCGCCCATCTGGTCGAAACGATCTATGGCATGAAGACGATCAAGTCCATGGCCCTGGAGGGCCGGCGACGCAAGGAGTGGGATCGACGGGTGGCCGTGTCCGCGCAGGCGCAGCATGACTTTGGCATGATCGGCAACCATCCCCAGACGCTGTCCTTGCCTTTTGAACGGTTACTCTACTCGGGCGTGCTCCTCGTGGGTGCGGCGATCGCCATCAGCGCGCCCGCCTCCCTCAACGCTGGTGTGTTGGTGGCCTTCACGATGCTCAGTCAGCGTCTTGCCGCACCGCTGCTGCAAATTGTAAAAATGCAGTTAGACCTCGGCGAAGTAAAGACGGCCATCGCCGAAGTGGCCTCGATCATGAACTCCCCGCAGGAAGAGAACCGGCCCAACGGCCTCAAGATGCCGATCGCGGGAGAAATCACTTTTCAGGACGTGCGCTTCCGCTATTCGCCTACCGCGCCCTACGCGCTCGATGGCGTGAACTTCACGGTACCCAAAGGCACGATGCTCGGCATCATGGGGCGCAGCGGTTCGGGCAAGACCACCGTCACGCGACTCTTGCAGCGGTTGAACTCCAGCTACGAAGGCATGATCAAGATCGATGGAATGGATTTGCGAGAGATCGATCTGACGCATCTGCGCACCCATATCGGCGTGGTGCCCCAAGAGAACTTCCTGTTCTCCGGCACCATCCGCGAAAACATCGCAATGGCCAAACCCGATGCGAGTTTCATGGACGTCGTGCGCGCGGCGCAGCTGTCGGGTGCCGAGGAGTTCATTGAGCGCCTGCCCCGCGGCTATGACACCGTACTCGAAGAAGGCGCCACCAACCTGTCCGGTGGTCAGCGCCAACGGCTCGCGATTGCGCGCGCCCTGCTCGTCAATCCGCCGGTGCTGATCTTGGATGAGGCCACGAGCGCCTTGGATGCCGAGAGCGAGGCGATTGTGAACGCGAATCTACGCAGGATCGCCAAAGGCCGCACCGTGCTCTCGATCTCGCATCGTCTGTCCATGCTGGTCGAGGCCGATGCCATTTTGGTCCTCGAGCGCGGCAAGGTCTATGACCTCGGCACCCATGAGGAGTTGCTAGCGCGCTGCGATATCTATCGCAACATGTGGTACCAGCAAAACCGCCATGCGGATCCCAAGCGGCACGAGGCGCCGGTATTGCTGACCAAGGACCGGTCATGAGCACGCCCCCACCCGTTGATCGACCGAAGAGCACGCTACCCGAGCGCCGTCGCGCAGAAGCGGTCGGCAAAGTCGTCGGCGCCTTTGAGTCGGAGACCTCGGCCGTCATTCTGCGCACGAGTCCGCAGAATCAGAATGTGCTCCTCTATGCGGTCGGCATTGGCCTCGTGCTGTGTATCTTGCTATCGGCCGTCGTCAAGTTAGACCGCGTGGTGGTGGGCGCTGGTCGCACCGTGCCGATTGGGGGCTCTTTGTATGTCTCCCCGCTGGACTCCGGCATTGTGCGCGAGGTGCGGGTCAAGACCGGTGATATCGTGCGCAAGGGTCAGGTACTGGCGACGTTGGATTCGACCTTCACGCAAGCCGATCGCACCCAGTTGCAGCAACGCTTTGCCAGTGACGTGGCGGCGGTCGCGCGACTGAGCGCTGAAACCTCCGGGCGCGCCTATATACCGGCCGACAAAGACGTCAACACCACCTTGCAAAGCTCCATTTACGCGCAGCATGCGGCCGAAAAGGCTTCTAATTTGGCGGACTTTGATGCCCGTATTCGTGCCAGCGAATCGCAGGTGGCGCAATACGATAGTGATGTGAAGCAATATACGCAGCGGCTGCAGCTGTCGGAGAAGGTCGAGCAAACCTACGGGCCCTTGGCCGAAAAGGGCTACGTCTCCAATCTGCAAGTACTGCAGGCGAAAGATCAACACGCCGAAGCGGCACGGTTTTTGGCGGATGCCCAGAATATGGCCGCCGCTGCGCGTCAGTCGCTGCAAGCACTCAAGTCACAGCGAGAATCGTATATACAGAAGCGATTGTCTGAATTGGGTGCAGAACTCGTCACGACACGTAATGATCTGGATGCCACCCGTCAGAGCCTCAACAAAGCGACGCGCTTAAACGAACTCATTACGCTGGATGCGCCGGCGGATGCGGTGGTGCTCAAGGTCGGTAAAGTCTCCTCCGGCTCAGTCGCAGCGAATGGTGCTATGTCGAGCCAGACTGAACCCCTCTTCACCCTCGTGCCGCTTGGCGCGCCGGTCGAGGTGGATCTGCGGATTCCCGCCAGAGAAATCGGCTTTGTGAAAAAGGGCGATCCGGTGCAGATCAAGCTGGACGCCTACCGGTTTACTCAGCACGGAACTGCCAAAGGAACCATCACCAATATCAGCGACGGCTCGTTCACGGTGAGTGACGATAATCAGGTCGTTGAGCCCTACTTCCGTGTTCGCGTTGCGGTCACAGAAGCAAAACTACGCAATGTTCCCAGCGACTTTAAGCTGATATCGGGAATGACGCTGCAGGGTGACATCCTCGTGGGGAGTCGGACGATATTGTCTTACGTGGTGGAAGGCGCATTGCGGACGGGGTCTGAGGCAATGAGGGAGCCACAATGAGAAAGTGGTCTGTTGGCAAGACAGCTAACGTACTTGATTTCCGATTATTTTCGCAAGCAGCAATCGCTTCCGCCCGAAACGCCTGGCTATGCCGTCGCCGTCGCCTAGCCTCATCAACCACCAACTCGCCGTTTTTTTGGCGTCGACGTATCCACTTACTAAACGGGTGCGATTATCCGGCCTCAGGCCTAGGCCGCGTAGGCCCCCTGCGCCTGAGACGATGGTTGCGCATCTAATGGCGGTGTCGACAATCTGTGACGCTCAGATCGCCGCGCAAGGGGCGGCGCGGGCCGTCTGGCCCCATCGAATTACCTGTTTGGCATTAGCAAGGTTAACTACATGCATCTTTGGATCGACGGCCAGTGTTTTCAGACCGCAAGCAATGTAAGAGGCATAGGTCGATACGTTGCAAATCTACTTGGCGCAATGGCCCAGACCGGCGAAGTGCAGTGCACGATATCCCTCAATGGCAACTTAAAAGAAGAGACAATCGCTGCGCGTAATTACTTGAAGCGTGTTGTGCCAAGCGCTGAAATCCAGATTTGGTATGGCCTTGCCCATAATAGCGAGCTTCTCGCAGGCTACAGTCAGGAGCGGATGACCGATGAGAGCATCCTTGCCGCTCACGTGAACGCTATCGCACCTGATATCGCTCTGTCTCCAAGCCCATTTGAAGGCTCGGGGGACCGCTCGTCTCCCTTTCTTTGCAGGGAGGAAATTGAGGCACTGACATTTTGCATCTTCCACGATGCGATTCCATATCGCTTCGCAACCCACTATCTTCGAAACGAAGCCACGCAAAAAGCCTATTATCGGCGGTTCCGAAAAATAGATTTATTTGATTCCCGCAACGCGACCGTCAACCAAGACTTCTACCTCCACCCGCAAGGTGGGGTTGTTCGCGTCATACGCCCAGCCTGAGACTCCGCGCAAATCGATATCATCAAAGTTACCGTCGATCTTGGGGCTCTTCTGTTTAGCCGCCATAGTCGTAGGTAACCTATCTGAAATTCGATCGACCGCAGCGGTTGCGATCGAAGGGGTGGTATTGACGGACTCCTCCACCCGGCTACTCAGGGTCTGCTTCCGACCACCGCTGCCGCGATTTCCGTTTCTTTCCTGCGCGGCGGTTTTTGTTAGGTCTTTTTTACTCATGGCACCGCCCCAACAAAGCCAACCAGTAACTCTGGGTTAAACAACGTAGAAAGACTGGTCGGGCGAAGTTTATGATTCGACATCCTGATCTCCATAATCCAATACGTAAAAAAGTGACGCGCTCGCGTCACTTCTAACGAAACTCACCGGAAAAAGTACTGACGGACGCCATGCCCTGCTGCGACAACGGTGTCGACGGCGATAGGCGCGCCTGCAACGAGGCGGCCAAAACCATTGCATTTCCAACCGGAAACGAGCGTACTGCGTCTAGGCTGCGCGCTTTTTCGGCCATGCCGCCAATGTCAGAACACACGACGGCGGTGCCTGCGGCCTCCGCCTCTAGAATGACCAGCGGCGAGTTCTCCCACCAAATACTCGGTACC
>CAIVRI010000118.1 GCA_903908265.1 uncultured Pseudomonadota bacterium | reverse complement strand
TCTACACACGACGAGCAGCGCAGGACATCATCGAGCCGTGGCGATGGCATTACAACCGAATCAGGCCGCATAGCGCACTGGGTTACAGGCCACCTGCACCTGCGCCGACGGTGGTGCGTTTGACAACAGTAAAGAACATAAGCGCGCCTCCGCTCGCCGCGTAACGGACAGTAGCACTGGACTAGTTAAAGCAGGCAGGTCACCGAGTCTGAGGTGATCCCAGCGGACTGCGGTGCGCTTACTTTCCCATCAAGGGACATGCTCTGGAAAGTACGGCAGCGAACGATCCCACGTCTGGCGAGTGACTCGCCTCGGATCTCGTTCAGCCCCTCGTTGACTTTGGTTGCGTATTGCGGACCCCGTTGACCGATTATTCCGTTTGCACGTGACCGGTCGTTCCGACCGAACGTGACCACCGATTCTGATGGAAGGTGACCGATTTTCGGCTTGCGCCGGAATCCCCGCTCACGATCCCGGAATGGTCGGTCACGTGCGTCCGCAATGCAGCCGAGTCTGCGCTGGCACTTACATTGTTCTGCGTGACCAAGACACCCGGGGTCAAATCTGTCCCATGCGCTGCGCGCCGGTTGCGTTGCCAGGCGCAATGGGCCCTCAAGGTAGAGCCGGCCCGATGGGCGTGCGCCGCCGTCAACGAATATTCATCTGGCCGTCAAAATTCTGCTACGGGCGACAGCGAGAGTAGGACCGGCATCGTCAGACGCCTGTGCACCAAACTAAAGCTCCAGGGGTTTCTATGCGTAAGATTTCATCCATTCTCGCCGTCTCGGTCGCCGCGCTGTTGGCGTCGGTGGCCACGGCCAAGCCGATCACCTTAGCGGTCTATGGCGACTCTCCCTACGGCACGAGCCCGACCGACACGGCGCAGGTCCTCGCGACGCCGGCGTTTGTGAGTGCAGTGAACGCGGACGCCGCGGTCTCACTCGTGCTGCACGTGGGTGATATTCATTCGGGCAAGACGTATTGCACCAGCGCCTATGACACGACGATCTTCAACCTGTGGGCTGCGTACACAAAGCCACTGGTCTATACGCCGGGCGACAATGAATGGACCGATTGCCACAAGAAGAAAGAAGGCGGCGGTGTGTACAACGCCGTCACCGGCCAGGTCGACTATGTCGTGGACGGTCTGGGCAGCCCGGTCGATTATGCTTATGGTAATCCTGTCGCGAATCTAGACCTGGTTCGCTCGATTTTCTTCTCCAACCCCGGTCACACCCTGGGCGCGGACAAGAAAGTCGTCTCGCAGCGCTACGCGTTTGATCGAAATTTCCCAGCGGATGCGGCTTTCGTCGAAAACGTGTATTTCATGCAGGGTGACGTCTTGGTGGTCACCGCCAATGTGCCCGGTGGCTCGAATAACGACCAGGACATCTGGTACGGCGCGCCAACGATGACAGCCGAGCAAGCGGCGGAAGCGCCAGCGCGCACGGACGCGACGATCCGTTGGATCAACAAGGCCTTCAAGGTCGCGAAGTCGGAAGGGGCGAAGGCAGTCGTATTGGCCGTGCAGGCGGATATGTGGGACTTGGACGGCAACACGGCGGCGCACCTGACGGGCTATGAACCGATCATCGCGGCGATTGCCAGCAACACCACGGCCTTCCAGAAGCCGGTGTTGCTGTTCAACGGCGACTCGCACGTCTACCGTTCGGACAATCCGTTGGTGCAGGGCGCGCCTTGCCTGACAGAATCCACCACGGTCGGTGTCCCGACAGCGGCATGCGCCGCGGATGATTGGGCCAACCACCCGTCGTACAACGTCCCGAACTTCCATCGGGTGGTCGTACACGGCAGCACCACGGCGCTCGAGTACTTGCGTCTGACGATCGATACGGAAAAGAAGCGGGCGCCGAGTGACACGTCATTCGGTCCCTTCTCGTGGACCAGAGTCAACCCCTAAGAGGCGAAGGCGCGCGTCCAGCGCGCCACAGTGTAGCGGCAGTCGCAGGGTTTGCCTGCGGCTGCCGCGCCTCGGTAAAGCAGCTACAGAGCGCAGCGTACAGGCGCCGCGTTGCGGCGTAGGGCGCGAGGGCTGACCGCCCCAGTCTTGTCCAGGCGGCGATGTGCAGTGGCGACGCGGCCTATCGGGTGTGTAGGCACCGGCGCGCCAGCGGTCACCCGCCGGACGAGGGGAATCCGCGACTGCAAGCGGCTACGATGCGCAGCTGACCCGCTACGACCAGCGCACCAACCAGCTGGCCAACATCACGCCGTGGCCGCGCAACACCATGGGTTGGGGCGCCGCTGATCTCAAATACCGCTTCCAGTGGACCGCGCCGATCCTGGTCTCGGCGCACGCGCCGCACGCGCTGTACTTCGCCGCGCAAGTGCTGTTCCGCTCGCTCGATGAGGGCCAGAGCTGGACGGTGATTTCG
>CAIVRI010000117.1 GCA_903908265.1 uncultured Pseudomonadota bacterium | reverse complement strand
CCTCAGCGCGATCGCGGCGCCCCGTGAGACGCAGGCACAGCGCGTAAATCGCACCCACATGACGCCGATAAAGGGCTGCAAAGGCACGCTGGTCGCCGCGCAACGCCGCCGCAATGAGGCGGCGTTCCTCAAAATCAACGGCATCCGGGGGCGCCCCCAAAGCGACTGGCGCGGTTGCCACCCTCCCGTCCATCCCACCCTCTCCTTTTGTCTACACCAGCTTGGATGCGGTTCGGGGCAAAAAGGTTTGCCTGTCTAAGGATCCATCCGTTGCAGAGCCGCTATGCGGGCACCCAACACCCCGTACTGGGGCATCAAGACACCGCGGGTGCGGCGGCCTCAGGCTGCAGGATCTGCGCAAGCGCGTCGCGCACCGCGACCGCCACAAGCCCCGCCCGAACGGATCTGCGCAAGGGATGCGTGATCTCCAACTGGATCCCAGCGCCGGTGCGGCCGCGATTGCACACATTGTGCGCATGGCGCCCCGGAAAGGGGTGATCGGTAGCGACCGCGTCCACGCCGATTGCCGTTAAGCGATCGACGATGATCTCGGCCAAGGCCTCGTCACGCCCCCCCACATACACCAGACCCTGACGGCCCCGACAACCATGGACCGCGACCACCCGATCAGCAGCGCCGATCAGTTCCAGGCAACGCGGCTCGTCGAATCGGTGACTGGTCAGATGGAGGGTATGGTAGTTGTGCGAAGGGCGCCGCCCTTCCAGCAGGTACAGATGATGGTCCTCGCCTGCAATCGCCCGCGCAATCTCAGAAGTACCGTCCTCGATCCGACCGCCATGGGGCGCCAGCACCGCAACCCGAGCCCCGGGGCGGCGCCCGATGGTCACCGTGTAGTGTTCCCCTTCGCGTTGCGCGGCGGCAAGATCTGCATAACTGCGGTAGTGGTGTGCATCCGGCAAGGCGGACAAGTGCATCAACAATTTCAAAAAAACACCCCCGATCGGTTCACCGTAACTACCACGACGCACCCCTTCAGCGCTACGCTCGGCGAATGAACGCGACTGCAACTACACGCCCACGGCTCCTGCTGGTCTACGGCGGCCATCCGGGCGGACGCACCGACCAGTTGCAGGCGGCGGTCCAAGCCGGCGCCCGCACGGTAGCACCTGCCATCGATTTGATGGTCCGACGTGCCTTGGACTGCGGCCCGGCGGAGTTACTCGAGGCGACCGGCATTCTGCTGGGCACACCGGAGCATTTTGGGTACATGTCCGGTGCGCTCAAAGACTTCTTCGATCGAACCTACTACCCGACGGAGGGACGTCTGCAAGGGCGTCCCTACGCGCTGTTTGTCAGCGCCGGCAACGACGGCACCGGTGCGATCCGTAGCGTGGAGCGCATCGTGACCGGCTGCGGCTGGGTCGCTATTGCCCCGCCGCTGCTCGTGACGGGCGACCCAGACGAGGGGGCTCTGGAGCGTGCACGCGAACTCGGCGGCCTCATGGCTGCAGGGCTTGACGCTGGCATCTTCTAAATAACGATTCTGTCCTGTTCACTGCGCTGGCGCGCGCAAGCGGCCGCCACGCAGCGGCGGCACCATTCTGCGATTCCGTTTTGGACCACCCGCAGGACGATCCAGCGCGCATCGAGCGGCTACCATTGCGATCGCCGACGGCCCGATCGCGTCCGCGAGGGCGGCGGCCCTTCGTCCTCCTCGTCATCCGTTCTCGCAATCCGGTAGCCGGCCAGACACTGCTTCAATTGCCGCACATCACGAAACAGCGATAGATCCGCTTCGATTGCGCGAATGCTCTCCTTGAGGTGCACGATATCCGCCTCCAGCGCACGGTCCACCAGATCGGGGGCAAAACCGCGGGGCAAGACACCGCCAAACATGAGCGCGAACGGCTGCATCAGCGCACCGAGATCGTCCTGCAATCGGCCGACGCGCGCCTCGAGGACATGAATGTACTGCCGTAGCCGCTCCTCACTGAGACCCGCCACGGTATGCCCGTCGATCGGCTCGACCCGAATCTGCAGTTCCAGTAGCCGCAGCAGATCGCGACCCGCATACGCCTGATTGACCTCCTTCATGAGCTCTGTTTTGCGCGCGCGCTCAGCGACGTCGTACTCCCGATCGGGATGCAGCGTGCTCGCCAGCTTGCGGTAAATTTCTCGCAGGGCACGCACCCCGCCCTGCGCGACTTCGGTTTGGGCCGCCTCGCGCTCCGCCGCCTTCCCTGATTGACGTCGGCGCTGCGACGCGGGCGGGGGCTCCGCCCGCGCCGCCTGAATCTGCTCATCCAGCCATGCGGCGAGATCCTCCGGCGAGTCCACTCCCGCGTAAGCGTCCACGTCGATACCAAACGCCTCCCCGGCGAGCCCTCGCATCGCCTCGACCCGCTGCTGCTGCTGTTCCGCAAAACTGACTTCAGCGTACTTATCATAGATCGCCACCAGCACCGGATCGCCCGCCTCCGCGAGCAACCCGGATAACAGACCATCGAGAATATCGCGCAGCTTCGCGCGGTGTCTCTGCCCAAGCTCGCCGCTGTCCATGAGACGATCGAACAGATCAACCAATGCGATGCGTTTTTCGCGTATGCGTGCCGCGAGCGGCTGATAATCTGCGGCTAATCGCTGCTGATACCTGTCGCGATACGCTTGCCAATCGGCGATCGCCGCACGCTGCGCGTTGATCTGCTCCACCAGGCGATTGAAACGCTTCTGGGTCTTCGTGAGCTTCTGCGCGCTGGCGAGTACGGCGACGATCGGCGTGTGAGGCGGCGCGGCTTCATCGACAGAGAACACATTCCGCTTCACAGATCACCTGCCAAAACGCGGCGCAGCGACCGCGAAACAGTAACTCGACGCATTATCCAAGCCACCCCCTGCGTGGACGGTCGGCGAACAGGGGGCGTGGGCACCGCCCGCGATTCTAGCGCCGACAGTGCCGCCGTGTACCGGCGACCGCAGAACGGTACCACTCGGATAGTGTGCAATCCCGTACCTACCAACCGCGACAATGCGCAGCACAGGTAGAGCAGAGCAAGCCTAGCGGTTTGCGCTAGCAATACACGACGATTGCTTCCATCAGGAACGGCGCGACTCGCGCTGAGCCGCCCTCAAGCAGGGTCACTTACGCGGATGGGCAAATCGACAGCGAACTAGAGCGGGCGATCTGCGTGCGAAAACGACCGCCACACCGACCAAGACTAGCCAGCGTCGGCCACGGCGACTTTCCCCATCGGGGCAGATCCTGAAAGATCGTTTTGGCTTGGAATCGGTCGCTACCGCAAGCCGCGTCGGTGCAACGGCGGCGAATACGCACTCGGCGGATTCGGCGATGCTGGACCGGCTCATCACGAGGCCGTGGTCCCCGACGTGCGCAGCGCCGACAATCGGCGATTTATACTAAAATTAGTGAAATTATGAGATATTTATAATTTACCAAACATCTGTATAATCCGCGCTATGGATCCTATTCGCAATCCCTTTGCTCCTGGTGCCGGTACGCCACCGCCAGAACTGGCTGGCAGAGATGAACTGCGGGCGACCCTGCGGACGGCCCTGGAGAGAGCCCGTATCGGGCGCCCAGCCAAGAGCGCCATGCTCGTCGGCCTGCGTGGCGTGGGGAAGACCGTGCTCTTGGACCGTGTCCGCGAGAATGCCGAGGGGGTGGGAATTCACACCATACGAATCGAAGCCCCAGAAGGACGGTCCCTTCCGGCATTGCTGGCACCCCAGCTACGGCAAGCATTGTTAAGACTGAGCCAGATAGAGAAGGCGAAAGAGTTTGCCGTGCGAGGCCTGCGTGCTTTAGCGGGATTCGCCAGCAAGCTGAAATTGACCTATGCCGATATCGAAGTCGGCCTGGATTATGAACCGGAGCCGGGCCTCGCCGACAATGGTGACCTGGAGCACGACCTGCAGGCGCTGATCGAACAGGTCGGTCTCGCGGCCAAGGCGGCGGGAACAGCGCTTGCCATCTTCATCGATGAATTGCAGTACGTTGAGGAGCCTCAACTGGCGGTCCTGATTACCGCAATGCATAGAACGGAGCAGCGAAGACTGCCGGTAGTTCTTGTCGGGGCAGGACTTCCGCAACTGCGCGGCCAGATGGGCAACGCAAAGTCCTACGCAGAGCGACTATTCGACTTTCCCACCATCGGCGCGTTGCCACCTACTGCTGCACGAGATGCCATAGAAAAGCCCTTGTGGAGCGAAAACGTGACGATCACTCCCGAGGCCATGAACCTCATTATGGAGGCAACGCAGGGCCATCCATACTTCCTGCAGGAATGGGGGAGCCATTCATGGCTCGCGGCGATGCAGTCTCCGATTACGCCGGATGCGGTCGAAAAGGCATCGATCACGGCAATTGCCGCACTCGACGAGAGTTTTTTTCGGGTGCGATTCGACCGGCTGACGCCCAAAGAGAAGAAATACCTGCGCGCAATGGCTGAGTTAGGTGCCGGCCCGCACCGATCAGGCGACATTGCGGATATTTTTCCGGCCAGCGTTTCTTCCCTGGCGCCCACTCGCAGTTCACTTATCGGAAAGGGGATGGTGTGGAGTCCGAATCACGGCGACACCGCATTCACCGTTCCACTGTTCGACGAATTCATGAAGCGAATCGTGCCTGGCGATGATTGGCGGTAGTCGGTTGACGACACGACCGTACGAGTGGTGAGCGCCTGCAAGGAGATGCCGGCGCATTCCCGCAACAGGGTCTGGCCGTAGCGATCTCAATATAAAGTGGAGCGGGCGATGGGAATCGAACCCACGGCTCAAGCTTGGGAAGCTTGGGTATTACCATTATACGACGCCCGCACTGTGCGTCGATTCTATGCGCCGGCACCCCAAAGCGGCAACCCCCATGCGACGCGGCGCTAGACGCGGCAACAACTGCAGTGGCCAAATAGGTCCCAGATCGGTTTGGAAATGTCATTAGGGAATACGCCATGCATCGGACTGCCCTCCTCGCGCTAACGCTGATCGCCGTGCTCACGGCCTCCGCCGCACCCGCCGCGACCCCACGAACCTTGGTCCCGGATGACCTCTACGCAACCCGGTCGGTGCATGCACCGACCGTGTCTCCCGATGGCCAGTGGATCGCTTACGTCGTCACCCTCAACGATCGAGCCTCAGACGAACGGCGCTTCGAATTGCGCCTCGTCGATGCCGCCGGTCATGAGGCGATCACGCTGGCCGCCCCGTCAGCGTCGCTACGCGCACCGCGCTTCAGTCCCGACGGTCGGTACGTGTCGTACATCGCCACGCCAGCCGAAGGCCATTACAGCCAAATTCTATTGCTCGACCGCCGCGGTGGTGAGCCGCAAGTGCTCACCCACGTCGTCGGCGATCTCGGTGACTACGATTGGGCACCCGATGGAAAACATCTTGTGGCCACGCTCGAAGCGGGCGAAAGCGAACCAGATCCGGCCCATGCACGCCCGCACCCCATCGTGCTGCGCGATTGGCATTTCAAACAAGACGTCCAGGGTTATCTGGCGGTCGGGCACGACCAGCACCTGTTGCTGATTACAGTCGCGGACGGCACGACGACTGCGTTGACCCAAGATGCCACACAACACGAAGACCATCCGGTCTGGTCGCCGGACGGTCGCTGGATTGGGTTCACCCGCACACACGCCAAAGGCGGGGACCCGGATGGCTCAAACGACATTGCGGTGATGCCAGCCAGCGGCGGAGCCATCCGCGTTCTCACCCGGAGCTACGCGAGCAACAACCAAAAGCTCGAATTTACCCCCGACAGCAGCGTGCTCACCTTTCGGATCGGCTTCGAGCCTAAGTATTACGCCTATCAGCAGGATCAACTGGCCGTGATCCCGGTGGCAGGTGGCAGCGCGCGCTCAGTCACCGCGCAACTGGACCGGGCCGTGGCCAGCGCCGCGCTACTGCCGGACAGTCACTCCGCCATCGTGGCGGTCGAGGACGATGGGAGTATTTATCCAGCCAAAGTGGACTTCAACACAGGGGCGACCCAACGTTTGGTGGAAGGCAAGCGCGCCCTATCCGAACTGGTCCGGGGTGGCGCTCTGATGGTCGCCGTCAGCGGCGACGACAAAACCCCCAATGAACTCTATGCGCTCGAATCCGGCGCGCTGCGACGCCTCACCCATGAAAGCGACGCATTCATGCAGGGCATTGTGCTCGGCGAAGTCGAGGACCTCATTTTCAAGAGTCGTGATGGTACTGAAGTCCACGGATTGGTCACCAAGCCCCCCGGCTACGTCGCCGGCCGCCGCTATCCGACGGTACTGTGGATCCATGGCGGACCCAACGGACAGGACGAGCACACGGCGGCGTATGACAACTATCAGTTCCACCGCCAATACATGGCCGCGGCTGGCTTTGTGGTGGTCGGCATCAACTACCGCGGCAGCAGCGGCCGCGGTTTTGAGTTTGCACGCGCCATCCACGCAGATTGGGGCCACAAGGAAGTCGAAGACCTGCTCGCTGGCATGGACGCCGTGGTGGCCCGCGGTCTGGCGGACCCGAACCGCTTGGCGATCGGCGGCTGGAGTTACGGCGGCATCCTGACCGATTACACCATTGCCTCCGATACGCGCTTCAAGGTCGCCACCAGCGGCGCCGGCAGCGCCAACCAACTGCTCATGTATGGCGTAGACCAATACGTCCTGCAATACGAGCGGGAACTGGGACTACCGTGGCGCAATACGGCGCTTTGGATGAAGGTCTCGTACCCGTTCTTTCATGCCGACCGCATCCACACGCCGACCCTGTTCATGGGCGGCAATCGCGACTTCAACGTGCCGGTGGCCGGCGGCGAGCAGATGTACCAGGCACTGCAGGCGCTGGGCGTGCCGACAGAACTGGTCGTTTATCCCGATCAGTTCCACGACATCAGCCGCCCGAGCTTCGTCAAGGATCGGTTCGATCGCGTCCAAGCCTGGTTCGAGCGCTTTCTCGGTCAATTGTGATGGCGCTGCAACGGGCGAGGAGCAGCGGGCTCGCCTGACCTCGGGATGCAGGACGCCGGCGCAGTGGACAGAGCACTGCGCCGCACTCAGCACGTGACCGCTCAGGCCGCTCGGCGGCGACGAGACCAGAGATAAATTGGGACCGCCGACGCGATCAGCCCCAGCGCAACGCCACTAGAAACCCAGTCATCGGAAACGGTCGCACACAAAAAGGCGACCGACCCCACCAAGACCAGCGCCGTGGTGATCGGGTACCCGACCACACGAAACGGCCGCATCGTCGCCGGCTCCGTGCGCCGCAACGTGAATACGGCGATGTAGGCGGACAAGTAATTGAGCACGAATAGCACGGCCGCCACGGCAATCAGGAACTTGAGCGAGCCGGACCAGATCATGAGCGCTGCAACCACTGCCGTCGCGCACAGCGCCACGTGCGGCGTACCGCCCTGCTTCACCGCCGTTACCCGCGCCGGCACAAGCCCATCGCGTCCGAGGGCGTAGAGTATGCGCGGCGTACCGAGAAACGTGGCGTTCACCAATGACAGCACCGTCAGTAACGCCACAAAGGTCACGAACGTAGCGCCACCGTGCGGAACGATCATCTGCGCCACGTCCGCCGCCGGCAGCGTCGAGGCCGCCAACGCGGGCACCGACAGCGCATGCAAGAACCCCGCGTTAATGAGCACGTACAGCGCCGTCACTAGCACTGCACAGACGATCATCGCTCGCGGCACATTGCGCGAGGCGTCCACCGTCTCCTCGGCCATATAGATCGCGGCATACCAGCCGTCGTAGGTCACAATCACATTGCGCAAAGCCACTGCGACAATGCCAATCGTGAATACCGGCGAGACCGACGGCGCCACCGCAGCCACGGCCGCTGCCGTTGGCGTGGCCACAAACCCGGCGATCGCCAGCGACACCAGCAGCAATCCGACCACAATGCTGATGCTATTCTGTAAGCCGCTACCCACCCGCAGGCCTATCCAATGGATGCCGGTGAAGCCGGCGACAATGACTAGAGCCACGGCTTGTTCATGGCCAATGCACGCCGGCTGCAACTTGCCGAGAAAATCAGCCGCGGTATACGCCGCGTAGGCCACCGTGATGCAATTCAATAGCCAATCATTCCAGCCGATGACAAAGCCCACGGCAGATCCGAAGGCGCGGCGCGAATACACGTAAAATCCACCCGCGGTCGGCATCATCGCGGCGAGCTCCGCCACGGAGATGGCGCCTAAAAGCGCATAAGCGCCGCCGATGACCCAGGCGATCAGTGTGGCTCTGGCATCCCCGAGCGCACCAACCACCTCGCCCGGAAGGCGCAGAATGCCCACCCCGATGGTATTGCCAAAGGCTAGCGCGATACTGAAACCGAATCCGAGTATGCGGGACAAGGTGCCCGCTGACTTCACGTTCGCCATAATCAGCCCCCTAAGCCATTAGCAGAGCATACGCCGGCGGTATCGCGCTGTCCCCAGCACGAACTTGCTACGCTGCGCTGTGTTCGAGGACGTTCCAATGAAGATGCAAAAATTCACGCTGGGCTGCCTGCTCGCGTTCGTGCTGTGGGGACCCTGTGCACGTGCGACCGATACGACACTACAGGACGCACGATCACTGGCGGCCCGGGTGCTGACCTTGCTCGATGCTCGACTGGCGCTCATGCAGGACGTGGCTGCGGCGAAATGGCTTGCCGGTCAAGCCGTGGGCGACCCGGCACGGGAGACCGTGGTCATCGCCGCAGCCGGGGAACGTGCCCGCGCGCTAGGCCTCGCCCGCGCGCCGGTCGAAAGTCTGTTCGCTACACAAATCGCGCGGGCGCGGGAGATCCAGTCGACTTACCTGGACGATTGGGCGACCCACGGCACGGGGCCCGCGTCCGCGCGATCGCTCCGGGACGACTTGCGCCCCGCTATCGATCAACTGACCCAAGACCTCCTGCGCGCGCTGTACTTGGCCGCCCCGTATCTACAATCGGCACCGCTGGAATCCATCGCCGCCACTTTACCCGCTGGGCGCTGGGATGCCGTGCAGCGCGCGAACGTCATCGCAGCGCTGCGCGGCATTCATCTGGACGCTGAGCGCACACCGGCGCGGATGCTCCAGGCGCAGCGGCTGCGCATCGGTGTGCCAGCTGATTACGCCCCGTTTGCCTGGCTGATCGACAACCAGTTGGTCGGCGCGGATATCGAGTTGACCACCCGCCTTGCCGCCACGCTTAGTGTGGAACCGGTCTTTATCCGCAGTAGTTGGGCTACTTTGCTCGACGATCTGGCGGCCGATCACTTCGACATCGCGGCCGGTGGTATCTCCATCAACGCGGCACGCCGCATACGAGCGGGCTTCTCGCGTCCCTTGGTGAGCGGCGGCAAGACGGCAATCGGAAGGTGCATCGACCGCGCCCGATATACCGGCCTAGCGGCGATCGATCAGGGGGGGGTGCGAGTGATCGAAAACCCCGGCGGCACCAACGAGGCGTTTGCACGCCGTCATCTGCCGCATGCAAAATTGACGGTATACCGCGACAACATCGGCATCTTTCAGGCACTGGCCGATGGCGAGGCGGATGTGATGATCACCGACGACTTGGAAATCGCGCGCGTCGTGCGGCGCGAACCGCGTCTGTGCCAACTATTCGACGCCGTATTCGAGCCGGCCGAGAAAGCGCTG
>CAIVRI010000116.1 GCA_903908265.1 uncultured Pseudomonadota bacterium | reverse complement strand
TCTCTATGGCGCCAACTTTGAACGGGCAACCGGCGGTACGTTACTGACCGACCCAACGGTCGTCACGCGTTTCGGCCGTTCGGTCTTGTTCACGCACGGAGACGCGCTGTGCACGGACGACACGCCCTACCAACGACTGCGTGCCATGGTGCGTGACCGACGCTGGCAGCGCGCGTTCCTCGCCCTGCCGCGACGTGCCCGCGCATTGCTGGCGGGTGCCGCGCGCTCTGGCAGCCGGCAACACACAGCCCAGCAGTCCGGCATGCTGATGGACGTCAATGCCGCAACGGTTGTAGCGGTCTTTCGTGCATCGGGCGTGGACACTCTGTTGCATGGCCACACGCACCGCCCCGGCGTGCACACGCTGGTCGTCGACGGTCAGCCACGCACGCGCGTGGTGACGGGGGACTGGAGTGGGGAGGCCACCATCGCCCTCTGGGATGCCGCCGGCATTCGGCTCGAAACGCGGCCCGTGCGGACCGATTGACTGGCGAGCCGCGCTGCCGCAACGCAGCCGTCGCAACACCGATGCGGCTTCAAACGCCCAGCGGCGGCCCTGAATGGAAGCGAAACAGCGGATCCGGGTCGGTGCATAAATGCGCCTCGACCAGTGCCAAACGGTGCCCGTGGGCTTCAAGATCCAAACCGTGTTGCTCGGCGTGCGCTGCGGCCATCTGCCCGTACAGGCGCGTATGGCGCGCCTCCGCCGCCTCCAATCCACGATAAAACGTCGCCACATCGTCCGGCAATCGCGGCAATAAACCCTGAAAGCGTTCCGACGAACGTGCTTCGATTAATTGCCCGGTGATCAGCAGATCCAGTTTCCGATGCGGCTCGTTCGGACTGAGCGCCTTGCGCAAAGCGCCGGCATAACGCCCCGGCGGCATGCGCGCGTAGGCCACACCGCGCCGCTGCATGAGCGCGAGCACCTGCTCATAATGCCGCAACTCCTCACGCGCCAGACGCGCCAGCGCCAAACCCAGTCCCGTATCATCCGCGTAAGCAAACATGAGTCCGAGCGCCGTCGAAGCCGCTTTCTTTTCGCAGTTGGCATGATCGACCAGTAGCGTATCCAGAGCACCTTCCGCCGCCGCGTACCAAGCCTCGGGGGTCGCTGCCAGCAGTTGCATCAAAACCCACCTTCGAGCGCATCCAGCGCCACGAGCAGTGCTGTAGCATCTGCGTAGCGATCGTCGGGGTTTTTCGCAACCAAGCGCTCCCAGATCGGATTCCATTGCGCATGTTCTAGCGGCAACTTCGGAATCGGCTTGTGTGCGTGCTGCCAAATCACCGCCATCGGCGTTGCCGCCAGATAGGGCTTGCGCCCGGTCAACAGTTCAAAGAACATAATTCCGATGCTGTAAAGATCAGAGCGGGCATCCGTCGGGCGACCGTGTCCTTGTTCGGGACTCATGTAATACGGCGTACCAAAGATCTCACCGCTACCGGTGATCTCCGACTCCAGCGCGAGCTGCTTTGCGAGACCAAAATCGATCAGCGCAAGCGATCCATCCTCGCGCAACATGACATTGCCCGGCTTGAGATCCCGATGCAGCACGCCGGCACGGTGGATCGCGCGCAAAGCGTCAGCCATCTGCCGCAGGATAACAGGGGCCTGGCGTGCGGTGACACCGCGGCGCAACCGGGTGCGTAAATCTCCGGCGGGAAAATACTCCATCTGCAGATAGGCGTGATCATCGGCCACCCCAAGCGCATAGATTTTCACCACATTGGGGTGGTGGATGCGTCGAATAATGTCGTATTCCTGCAAGAAGCGATCGAAGGTGCCGGGCTTGTCTTTGAGTTCTGGTATGTGGCGCAACAACTTCAGCACCACGATGCGCGCCTCACGCTCACTTTCGGCCAAATACACGGTCGACATCGCACTCTGCGCGAGTGGCCGAATGCAGCGCAGCCCCTTAATCACCGTATTGCCGAAGCGATAAGCCGATTGTGCTTCGGGGCTGGCCCGGAAGGACGCACGCGCTCGGTTCTGCAACTTGGCGGCATCCTTGACCAGATTCACAAAAGCCCGATTGCCGATCTTGCGCTTGACGATCGAGCCATAGGCGCCTGCCGCAATAGCCGCTTGGGCGCGCGGCGCATCGAGTGCAGCAATCAAGTGAATGATAGGAGGAAACAAATTGCGCTGCCGAAAATCGCGAATCCACTCCAGGGCATCTACGCCGTCTGGGTAATCATCGATGAGCACCACGTCGTACCCAGCGGCATGAAAATCACGCGACAGCGGTCCTTGCTCGGCGACCACATGAGCGACCACCTCGAGTTGGTCATCACCGATCGCCAGATGTTGGCCGAGCAACGCCCGCTCCTGGACATCATCAACGATGAGCAATACCTTCATACCGACAACCTTTCCAACCGGACATCCTGCATCTTCAAACCAATCACGATATCACCGACGTTCGTGCTCGTCGGTCCCGTGTATACAAGGTCACCACTGGCCTCGAGGCAGCGACCAGAATCCGCAGCCCGCAGGCAGGCCGCCGGATCCTGTCCTTCGAGGGTCGCCCGTGCACAAGTCCCCCCATCCACCATGGCGCCTGCATCCTCACTCGCCCCATCAGCGCCATCGGTGCCGGCCGCCAGCAAGGCACACACCGGATCCCCTTCCAAAACAAGTGCCGCCGATAGCGCGAAGTGTTGTGAGCGACCCCCGACGCCAGGCGACGGTGGCAGACGCACCGTCGTCTCCCCACCACCAATGAGCACTTCGGCCGCACACGCGAGCAGTCGGCGCGCAAAGAACGTGCCGGCCAACCCGGCCGGGCCGTCAATGCGGGCAAGCTGACGCTCCACCGTACAACCGAGCCCGCGCGCGACCACTTCCACTGCATCGAGCGCCTCGCGCAGACAACCCACCAACGTGACCGGGAGGGTCGCACCTAGGGGCGCTGTGATCTCGCCCAGTCGTTGGACCAATGCCGCGGGCAAGCCCGCCGGCAATTGCAGTGGGGGCGACGGCAGCACGGCGACCAGACCCGAACCGACGACCGCCGGATCATCGTCTGGCACATCCGACAGCACGAAAGCCTGCGCGGGTCGGCCCGCTAAGCGCGACGCCAAACGGCCATCCTTGAGGGCTGAAAAGCGCCGGCGCAGCGCATTCAGCGCGCCGATCGGCAGATCAATTCCGTGGGCCCATTGATTGAGTTGGACCAGGTCCGCAGCGGTCACGCCGGGCAGCAGGCGCTCCACCAGACTGGAGGCTCCGCCGGACACCAGCACCAGCACCGGCAAATCGGCTGGCAAGGCGGCAATGAACGCCTCCAGCGCCTCGCCCGCCGCGAGGCTTGCCGGACCGGGAACGGGATGATCGCCAACGTGCACCGCAACGCGCGCCAGCGGCGTCAGGTGTCGTTCGTAACCCGGCGCGGTCACGACAAAACCGCATACGCAATGGGCACCGAGCACTTCTTGTGCACCGGCCATCATGGCCGCTGCAGCCTTGCCTAGGGCAATGACCGCCGTATCGACCGGCACTTGGGCGCGCAGCGTGCGCGCAACGACGTGTCGGCCATCGACTCTGCGCAGTGCCGTCCGATACAAATGCAGCAGCAACGCTCGGCGGGGATCCGACCCGACGGGGCCGGCTTGGTCAGCCCGGCGCACCAGCACGCGCGGCGCCATCCGTGCCATCGCCCTCCCGGCGGCGCGCCTTGGCATCATCCGATCGTTCCTGCGCAAGGGTCTGGAAATAGGCGGGCCCAACATCACCCGTCACATACTCACCCGAAAAACAGGAGGTATCGAAATTTTCAATACGCGCCTTATCGTGTCGTACCGCCGTCACCAGATCTTCAAGATCCTGGTAGACCAGCCAATCGGCGCCGATGAGTGCGGCGACTTCCTCGTCGGTGCGGCCCGCTGCAACCAATTCATCCTCGGCAGCCATATCAATGCCATAGACGTTCGGATGCCGCACGGGAGGCGCCGCCGATGCAAAATAAACTTTGGCCGCACCGGCTTCACGCGCCAGCTCAATGATCTGAGCGGAAGTCGTGCCACGCACAATCGAGTCATCTACCAATAACACGTTGCGACCACGGAACTCGAGCGGAATCGGATTGAGTTTGGAACGCACCGATTTCTTGCGCTGTTCCTGACCGGGCATGATGAAGGTCCGACCGATATAGCGGTTCTTAACAAAGCCTTCACGAAACTCAATGCCCAGATCCAGCGCCAACTGCATTGCGCTGGTACGACTCGTGTCCGGGATCGGAATCACCACATCGATGTCGTGATCGGGCTTCAGACGACGGATCTTTTCCGCTAACTTTTCGCCCATGCGCATCCGCGCCTTGTGCACGGAAATATTGTCCATGATGGAATCGGGACGCGCGAAGTAGACGTACTCGAACACGCACGGCGTATGCGGAATCGCCGGAGCACAGCGCGCGCTGTGCAGGCCCCCATCTTCCTCGATATAAACGACTTCTCCAGGTTCCACATCGCGGACCAATTCAAAGCCCGCCAAATCCAACGCAACAGACTCGGACGCGAGCATCCATTCGGTGCCCTGCGCCGTGAGATGGCGACCCAGCACCAGCGGCCGAATCCCATTCGGGTCTCTAAAGCCAAAGACGCCATGGCCCATCAGCAAGGTCACCACCGCATAAGCACCACGAACACGCGCAAAGACGCGACCCATGGCCGAGAAGATCTGTTCCGGTGTGAGGTGAGAACCTTCCTCACGCTGCAATTCGCTGGCGAGGATGTTCAGTAGCGCCTCGGAATCTGAACTGGTATTGAGATGGCGTTTCTCGCCATGCCAGAGCGCATCGACCAACTCACGCGTATTGGTCAGGTTGCCGTTGTGAGCCAGTCCGATACCGTAGGGTGCGTTGACGTAGAAGGGCTGCGCTTCGGCCGAGCCATCGTTGCCTGCGGTCGGGTAACGCACATGACCGATGCCATAGTTGCCGGCCAGTTGCAGCATGTGCCGCTGCTGAAAGACATCACGAACCAAGCCAGAGTCTTTGCGCAGTGACAGATTGCCTTGATCGCAGGTCATAATGCCCGCGGCATCCTGACCCCGGTGTTGCAGCACGGTAAGGGCATCGTAGATGCGTTGATTGACGGGGTTCTGACCGATGATGCCGACGATGCCGCACATAATGTCTTCGAGTCTCCGCTGAAACGGCCACGCGGGGCTGTTCCTTAAGTGTCTGAATCCGGTTGCGCCAACGCACGTCGCGCCAGATCGCGCGATTCACCGGCCACGCTTTCTAACCAACCGGCAACGTGTACCGCGTAACTCATGAAATGCGACTGGCGCCACCACGGCTGATCCTGCAGTTGCAGGTGCAAGCCCAATAGTGCGCCAAAGCCGGCAATCACGAACCCACGCACGAGGCCGAACAGGAAACCAAAAATTCGATCGACGATGCTCTGCCCGCCCGCCGTATGGGTGACCCAAGCGAGGAGGTGACCGATGAGTGCACCCAGCAGCAGCACGGCGAGAAAAACCACGGCGCGTGCGACCCATGCCTTCTCCAGCGGCGTCTGCAAAATCCCCCCCAGATACGGGTGCAGAAAACCCGAGAACCGCCACGCGATCACGATCGCGAGCAGCCAAGTGACCAGGGCTACCACTTCACGGACAAAACCGCGAATGGTACCGATCACGACCGAAAGGACCATCACCACGAGGAGCAGGTAGTCGGCGCCTTGCATCGTTCGGTTCACTGTTCAGCCCCCAAAAGGGCGGAACGATGATTTTATCCGAAAGCGTCGACCGTCACAGCGCCGTCATTGCGCGGGGGCGACGGTGCCATTATGGCCATCGGCCGCCAAACGCTCGGCGATCCGCTGAATCCGGCTGTGATCCTGCTCGGGGCCGACGCGGACGCGCCACAAGATCTTGCCGTTACCGCGGTATTGCGAGACAAAGGCCTTGAATTTCTTGGCCTTGAGCTCATGCACCAGTTTCTCTGCATTCTCTTTAGAGCTAAAACTGCCCAGTTGCACCACCCAACCGCCGGTTGCATCGAGAGGCGACGACTTCGATGATGGCTTCGGGAGCGGGTTCGGCTCCGCCTTCGGTAGCGGCGTCGGCCGCTTGGCCTGCACCGCAGCCTGCGCCACGACGACCGGCGCAGACGGGACCGGCGTTGGATTCCCGCGCGCCGCCAGCGCCGGCCCCGGGGCCGGTTGCGGATGCGCCATCTTGGCCGCAGCCTCGGACTGCGCCGCGTGTGGCGCCAACAGTGCCGGCACCGGCACCGGCGCAGGCTTGTCGGTTGGGGGTTGCGCGCCCTTGGCATTCGATGGGCCACCCGGCTGCGACTCGGCGCCGCTACTGACCGAACCGGTCGGCTTGCCTGCTGCCACAGCAGGCCCCACCGATGGCGGTGTTGCCGACACGGCCAAACTCGGCTGGGGCAATACGGTGCCCCCCTTTGGCGCCGCCAATTTTGGCGCCATCTGGGTCACCGGTGCTGCCGCGACTGTTTCGGGATCACCCGCCGGCTTGAACGACGGATCAGACACCGCAGGCGGTTCGGCCGCGCTGTCGGGCGCCGCAGCGGCCTCCGGCACTACGCTGCCCTGCGGCTGCGACAGGATGATCGTGGTGGTGCGAATCTGTGTTTCATCGACCGGGTCCTTAGGGGGGGACCGCGGGCCGGTCAGCAACGACGGGACCACCAGCACCACCAGCACGACCAGTACGATCGCCCCGACGAGCCGTTCCTTGAGTTTTTGATCCATAAAGACGATCCCGAATAAGCCGCGCTGTCAGTATAGACGTGCCGCCTCAGCGACCGGCGCGCCGCCACACGAGCGCCGGGGCGACCGTATGGAAGGAGCCGAACACCACCACCCGATCGCCAGGCCGGGCCCAACGCTCGGCCCACGAGCAGCCCGCCTCGACCGAATCGGCGATGTGGGCAATCCCCGGCAATACCGCGGACCACTGCGCGGCCAGATCCGCACCCGAACGGCCGCGTTCACCCGCGAGCGTCACGGTCACGACCACGTCACCCGTCTGTACCGCAGGCGCCAGAATCTGCGCAACGCGCCTAGCATCCTTATCGCACAGCAAGCCCGCGACAAAGACAGTGCGTCCCGCACCACGTCGTTCCATTAAGGTCTGTGCCAACACCGCCGCACTGCCTTCATTGTGCGCCACATCAAAGACCCACTCCACCGGGCCGGCCAACACCTGGTAACGGCCAGCCAAATGCACCCGGTTCAATCCCTCGATCAGCGCCTCGCGCGTGGGCAGCCAACCGATCGATTCGAGTGCCGCCAGCGCAGTGGCGGTATTGGCGTACTGCGCCGTGCCGGCCAAGCGCGGCGTCGGCAACCCGGTGCGCGTGGCGGTCGCACTGACATAGTCGTGGCTATCCGCGTGGCGCAGGCAGTGAAACTCGTCTCCAAAGCGCAGCAAGCGCGCGCCAATCCGTGCCGCTTCAGCCGCCACCGATGCAGGCATGTCCACACTACCGAGAATCGCCGGCACCCCGGCGCGAAAGATGCCGGCCTTCTCGCGACCGATCCCCTCGAGATCTGAACCCAGATAGTCGACGTGATCCACGCTGATGGAGACCACCACCGCACAATCCGGGTCGATGGCATTGACCGCATCCAGACGGCCACCGAGACCGACTTCCAACACCCACAGGTCGAGGTCCCGTTCGCGAAAAGCCAGTAGCGCTGCGAGCGTGCCAAACTCAAAGTAGGTCAGTTGCAAGTCACCACGCAGCGCTTCGATACGGGCAAAGACCGCACATAAGGACGCCTCGTCGATTTCCTCACCATTGATGCGAATGCGCTCGGTGTAACGCTGCAAATGCGGCGACTGATACAGGCCCACACTGCGGCCGGAGGCCAGCCCGAGTGCAGCTAGGGTCGCCGTGACCGAGCCTTTGCCGTTGGTGCCGCCCACGGTGATCACGCGCTCACGCGCACGCGACAAGCCCAGACGCGCCAGCATTTGCGTCATACGACCCAGACCAAAATCCATCGCCGAGGCATGCAGCGTCGACTGATAGTCGAGCCAGTCCTCGAGCGTTCGGGTCGTCACGATCACGCCGCCCGCGGCGGCACCTTCATGAACAGGCGCAGCAAGTTGGCGATGCGATCGCGTTGGTCACGTCGATCGATGATCAGGTCGACCGAGCCATGGTCCAACAGAAACTCTGAGCGTTGAAAACCCTCCGGCAGGGTCTCGCGCACCGTCTGCTCGATCACCCGCGGACCGGCGAAGCCGATGAGCGCGCGGGGTTCACCCACGTTGACATCACCGAGCATCGCCAGGCTCGCAGACACCCCACCCGTGGTCGGATCGGTGAGCACCGAAACGTAGGGCAGACCGTCTTCGGCCAGGCGCGCCAACGCCGCGCTGGTCTTCGCCATCTGCATCAACGAATACAGGCCTTCCTGCATCCGCGCACCACCGCTCGCCGAGAAACAGATAAACGGCATGCGGAACGTGCGGCAATGTTCGACCGCGCGGACAAACTTTTCGCCGACCACACTGCCCATCGAGCCACCCATAAAACGAAACTCGAAGGCAGCGGCGACCACTTCCAAACCGGTCAAGGTACCGGCCATCACGATCAGCGCATCCTTCTCACCAGTCGCCTTCTGCGCGGTCACGAGACGGTCTTTATAGCGTTTGCTATCCCGAAACTTGAGCGGATCTTCAGGCTGGATCATGGCGGCCAGCTCGCTGGCCGAACCCGGATCCAAGAAGCGTTTGAGGCGCTCGCGCGCATCGATGCGCATGTGATGCGAACACTTCGGGCACACCGACAGGTTGCGCTCGAGTTCTGCCCGGTACAGCACCGAATCGCAGGCGG
>CAIVRI010000115.1 GCA_903908265.1 uncultured Pseudomonadota bacterium | reverse complement strand
TGCGAGACTCCCGGCCGCTCCAGGGCTTCCGGTAAAGCGGTCATTAGTAGTTCCCCACACCATGTCCACCACACGCACTGCCTGGAGCACGGCAAGCCGAGGCGCACCCTCTCGCTTTGACCTGATCGCGCTTGTCCTCGTTATCGGACTGCTCGCCTTTCTCGCCGCGGCCAGTAAGGGCGTGTTGGCGCCAATCACGTCCCTAGACGCAAGCCCGGTCTCCCTCAATCCCTGGATGTTGCCCAGCTATGTCGCGCGTACCACGCTGCGCATGCTGGCGGGACTATCACTGTCGCTGCTCTTTACATTTACCTACGCGACGTGGGCAGCCAAGAGTCCACGGGCCGGCCGGATCCTGATCCCGGTTCTAGACGTCTTGCAGTCCGTGCCCATCCTCGGCTTCATCTCTGTGACTGCCGTATTTTTCATGTCACTCGCCCCGGGGCGAGTGCTCGGCGCGGAATTCGCGTCCATATTCGCCATCTTCACCAGCCAAGCTTGGAATATGGCTTTCAGTTTTTACCAAAGCCTGCGGACCGTCCCGGTGGAACTAACCGAAGCGGCACGTAGCTTCCGTCTCTCTGGATGGTCGCGTTTTTGGCGTCTCGAAGTTCCGTTTGGTATGCCCCCGCTGGTCTGGAACATGATGATGTCGATGTCAGGTGGCTGGTTTTTTGTAGTCGCATCCGAGGCCATTAGCGTGGGCCCGACGACTGTGACCTTACCCGGCATTGGCGCCTACATCGACCTGGCGATCCGACAGAAAGATCTGCACGCCGTGGGCTACGCGATTGTCGCCATGCTCGCTGTGATTCTCGTCTACGACCAGTTGTTATTCCGGCCGCTCGTCGCTTGGTCCGATCGCTTCCGTTTCGAGTCGGAGCCAGGCACTCAGCAACCGAACTCCTGGGTGCTCGATGCGCTCGCCGGTAGCCGGATGATCGCCCGATTCCTACGCCGACTGCGTGGCTTCGGGCGCATGCTCGGCGCCGCCGTTCGTGTCGCCCCTGGCGTGATGTCTGCTGATGCGGCCTCGAATGCCGACAAGCTAGACCGGGCCGCCACCGGTATTGTCGCGGCACTATTGGGCCTCGCCATTTGGCAAGCCGTGCGCTTCCTTGCCCCGGAACTGGGTTGGCACGACATCGCTTCAACCGCCGGCTTGGGGGCCATCACCGCCCTGCGCGTCTTCATCCTTATTGCGCTAGCAAGCTTGATCTGGGTACCCGTCGGTATCTACGTCGGCCTGCGCCCCCAGGTCGCGCGGGTAATTCAGCCGATCGCACAGTTCTTGGCGGCTTTTCCTGCCAATTTGCTATTCCCGGTCGTCGTCGCCTCCATCGTGACACTCAAGCTCAATGCCAACATTTGGCTAAGCCCGCTCATGATTCTAGGGACGCAGTGGTACATCCTCTTCAATGTCATCGCTGGCGCCTCAGCGATGCCCGGCGAATTGCGGCACGTCTCCAACAACTTCCACGTGAACGGGTGGTTGTGGTGGAAAAAAGTCGCTCTACCCACGGTAATGCCATTCTACGTGACCGGCGCTATCACCGCCTCAGGCGGGTCATGGAACGCCGCGATCGTAGCGGAAGTCGCCAGTTGGGGTGATGAGCATCTATCCGCAACAGGGCTCGGCAGCTATATCGCCAATGCGACTTCGGAGGGCGATTTTCACCACATCGTCCTCGGTGTAGTCACGATGAGCCTTTATGTTCTGCTGATCAATCGACTCCTCTGGCGCCCCCTCTACTACTACGCCGAACGCAAGTTCCGCTTCGAGTAATGCCATGAACGCTAATTTAAAGATGAACGCCGATACGCAAGTACTGCTCGACGTCGTGCATGCACGGAAATCGTTTACAAAAGGCGACGGCGGTGAATTGCTCGTTCTTGAAGACGTTAATCTGCGAGTGAATCCCGGCGAAGTGGTTGGCCTGCTGGGTCGTTCGGGTTCAGGCAAGTCAACCTTATTGCGGCTGATTGCGGGCCTGTCACAGCCCTCAGGTGGCGTTGTCAATTATCTCGGTACACCCGTGACAGGCCCCGCCGAGGGCATCTCTATGGTGTTCCAGAGCTTCGCGCTATTTCCTTGGCTGACGGTATACGAGAACGTGGCGCTCGGCCTTGAAGCGATGCATGTCGCGCGTGATGAAATTCGTCGTCGCGCCCTCGCGGCGATCGATCTCATCGGCCTGGACGGGTTCGAGTCAGCGTACCCGCGCGAGTTATCGGGCGGCATGCGCCAGCGAGTTGGTTTTGCGCGCGCGCTCGTCGTGCATCCTAATATTTTGCTCATGGATGAGCCGTTCTCAGCACTCGACGTATTAACTGCCGAAACACTGCGCACCGACTTTCTAGAGTTGTGGAGCGATGGTCGCATGCCGATCAAGGGAGTGATTCTGGTCACGCACAACATTGAGGAGGCGGTCCAGATGTGCGACAGGATCCTAGTGTTCGCCACCAATCCCGGCCGCATCGTCTCCGAGATCCAAGTCACTATTCCAAGACCGCGTGACCGTAATGACCCGGCATTTGCAGCACTGGTCGAACAGATTTATGTCGAAATGACAGCGAAGAAGGGCCGCACTGCCGCACGCATTACTCCTGCCAGTGGCAGCGGCATCGATATGATCTTACCGCGGGTCTCGTCGAATATTCTCTCCGGCCTCCTAGAAACCGTCGCAGCACCTCCCTTCTCGGGGCGGGCCGACTTGCCGGAAATTGCTTCCGAGCTGACCCTGGAGATCGACGAACTCTTCCCGGCTGCAGAAACCCTACAGATGCTGCGCTTTGCGGAAGTCGAGGGTGGTGATATGCAGCTGCTGCCAGAGGGCATCGCCTTTGCGGATGCGGAAGTCGACGAACGCAAGCGCCTTTTCGCGCGGCATCTGCTCGCCTACGTGCCGTTAGCCTCGCATGTTCGTCGCGTGCTGGACGAGCGCAGCACACACGCAGCCCCCTCCAGCCGATTCCTCGACGAGCTCGAGGATCACATGTCGCCAGAGGTTGCCGAAGACACATTGCGCGCCGTGGTCAGCTGGGCACGTTACGCCGAAATCTTTGCCTACGACGATGAGACGGGCCAGTTCAGCCTCGAGAACCCCACCTAAGTTCGCTAGGGCGCCACCGCCCCACACACCGGATTCTCTTGGCAAGTCCGTTGGGTCCGGGACAGACCGGGAGGGGGTGTTGTAGACAGCGCCGTGGTCAGGCAGGGCGCACCTGTAGGGATGATGGTAAGAGACTGTGCATTTAGACAGTCTGGTGTGGCGCGTCAATGTTCTGAGAAGCGATCCAAGCGCCGCAAGGGTGGAAAAAGAGCCATCCAAACAGCAGCCACCAGCAAGGTCATGACACCACCGATCACCACCGCCGGCGCAAGACCCCACCAGGCCGCTGTCAGCCCCGACTCGAATTCGCCCAACTCGTTAGAGGCGCCGATAAACATCGAACTGACGGCACCGACGCGCCCGCGCATCGCATCAGGCGTCTCCAATTGCACCAGCAAATGCCGGACAAATACGCTGACCATATCCGCCGCGCCCAGCACCGCGAGGGCAGCCAGCGACATAGCAAAATTACGGGACAAGCCAAATACCACGGTCGCCAGGCCAAATACGATCACCCCACCAAACATCGCAAACCCGGCATGGCGACGGATCGGGCGCAGCGTCAGACAGACGCCCATTACAGCAGCACCCATGCCCGGTGCGGCCCGTAACCAGCCGAGCCCTTGCGCACCTACGGTCAGTACATCAGCCGCATAGGCCGGAAGCAGCGCCACGGCGCCACCGAAAAGCACGGCAAACAAATCCAGACTAATGGCGCCGAGTACCGGCCGACGCCGCCAGACGAACGACAGCCCTTCCATCACCGCGCGTAACGTCGAATCATGGCCACCGCGCTGTTGCGGGGCGGTTGGCATAGCCAAAGCGGCGGCCAGACCCAGCAGCATCAAGCCCGCCGTGATCGCATACACAAACGTCGGCCCAAACCCCGCATACAGATAACCACCGATGGCGGGGCCAACGATCGTGGTGAACTGCCACAGGGACGAGTTGAGACCGACGGCGCTGGCAAACTGATCTCGCTCGACTAGGTTCGGCAGAATCGCTTGGGATGCCGGGGACATCAGCGCGCGCGCGACACCAAACGGCACCATCACTGCAAATATCGGCCAAGCACTGGTCAGGCCAACTGCGGAGAACCAGACTAGGGCAATCGAACACAGACACTCGAGCAGCAGGCAGGCCGCAATGATGAGCCGCCGGTCGAATCGATCCGCCATCTGCCCGGCCGGTAGGACACAGGCCAAGAAAGGCAGGAACTGGGACAGACCTACCAAACCCAAGTCGAGCGGATTATGGGTCAGCGCATAGACCTGCGCACCGACAGCGACGGTTTGCACCTGCGCGGCCAACAACGCCGGCAGTCGCGTCGCCAGATAGAGCGTAAACGGCCGTTGTCGGAACAACGTCCGTAACGTCGTCACAGCACCTGGCCCAAAAAGGCCTCGATGATTACTGCGAGTGCCTCAGGATCTTCGTGATGCATCATGTGTCCGGCTTCTGCCAGAACCACCACCGACAGGCCCGGATACAGCCCGTCATAGGTCGATGGCTGACCATCCGCGCCGAGCTTGGCGAGAATTTCCGACCGACCGCCGAGGACTAACAGAGACCGAGCCGTCGCGGCTCCCCAACAGGCCTCGGCACCGTCACGCGAATACAGCACCGGGTTCACGCGCTTGTGCGCGGGATCCCACCGCAGCGTGTAACCCCCTTCGCAGGGCATCAGCCAGCGTTGCGCGATGTAGTGGGCCCGCTCTGGCGGGAGTCTTGGATTACGCTTGTGTAACAGTTGCGCAAATGCCGCGACCGAGGGATAGACCGAGAACGTTGGCGCAACCTGCAGCCCATCTAACCACCGCCGGTAGCGGGCGGGAGCGGCAGCCGGATCTGTACGCGACAGCCCCACGCCTTCCAGATTCACGAGGCAAGAGACCCTTTCGGGTCGAATGCCAGCATACATCCAGGCAATGTTTCCTCCCATGCTGTGCCCTAGCAAGGTCACCGGTCGCTCGGGCGAGTACGCGTCGAGCAAGGCATCAAGGTCAGCGAAATAGTCGGGAAACCAATAGGAGGGCCCTTGGGATGCGGACTCTCCAAAACCACGCCAGTCCAGCGCGATCCAATACGATTCCCGAGCGCAGGCATCGACGAGAAACTGGAACGTCTCCCCGCTATCACCCCAACCATGCAGCAGAATGATCGGCGTCGCCGAAGGCTCGCCCCACTCTGTAATCCGGTGCGGCAAGCCGCGTAATAAGCGCGTGGAATGGCGTGGTAGACGCCGGGGCTGATAGTTCATACACCACGTATCATTGCGCTATCGCGCGGGGCTTGGCCCTTGCGGGCCCGTCGGGCGGCCGGAGTAAATCCGGCC
>CAIVRI010000114.1 GCA_903908265.1 uncultured Pseudomonadota bacterium | reverse complement strand
GCTGATGGGTATGGAGCATGAGCGTATTCACTTGGAGACATCGTCCGTTCTCATCCGAGAATTGGCGGTGCGCCTAGTCCAGCGGCCCACGTATTGGCCGCCGTACGCCGCGGGTCCTGTTCGGTCGGTCGCCGCGGCGGACTTGCAGTTGGGCGTGGACTTTCCGGTTAATGACTGGATCCGGACGCCGGCAGGATCGGTCGTGCTGGGTAAACCCAACCACTATCCCTCATATGGATGGGACAACGAATACGGGCAACGCCATTTTGCGGTGGACGCTTTCGAGTCGAGTCGCTGGCTGATTTCCAATGGCGAGTATTGGGCCTTTGTCACTGATGGCGGGTACAGCAACCCGGCCTACTGGTCTGAGACCGGTTGGGCCTGGTGCAGTGCATCCAATGCCCATGCCCCGCATTTTTGGGTGTCTGATGGCCCCGTCGGCCTGCACCAATATCAGTTGCGCGTACTGTTTGATGTGATAGACATGCCGTGGTCCTGGCCTGCGATCGTGAACTATTTCGAAGCGAAAGCCTACGGCGAATGGTTGCGTGTGCGCGAGGGCGGTACGCAACCATACCGGCTGCTCACCGAGGTAGAACATCACCGCTTAATTGCCAGACCCGATCGACAAGTGCCGTGTGCGTGGACACAGGATCCGGCGCTGTCGCCCGACTGCGAGGTGCTGCTCGGCACGCAGACCAATATCGATCTGCGCTTCGGATCCGAGAGTCCAGTAGACGCGGCGGGTGCCGACGGTGCCCTGTCCGCGCACTTGCGCGGTAACGTGTGGCATTGGTGTGAGGATCATTTTGCCGCGCTGCCGGGATTTAGCCCCAGCCCCCTGTACGACGATTTTTCGACACCCTGTTTTGATGGCAAACATCAACTCATCTTGGGCGGTTCGTTTATGAGCAGCGGCGCGCAGGCCAGTCTCTGGGCGCGCTTTCACTTTCGTCCGCATTTTCATCAGCATGCCGGCTTTCGGTTGGTGCGTTCGGCGCATGCAGTGCAAACCAGTTGCACCGATGCGGCGCCGCCACACGTCGGCGGGCGTCCGTGCTGCTCCAGAGCGCTGCCGGGCTCGTCGCTCTACGAAAGGGATGACTTAATCGCGCAATATTTATTACTGCATTATGCGGCAGCCGAGCAACTGCAGCCCGGGCCGTGGGTGTCAGCAGAGGCGCTACACTTTCCGGCGCGTAGCGCACGGGTATTAGCGGCAGCAGCGGCTCGCCTCGGCTTGCGACAAGCGCGCGCACTCGATATCGGCTGTGCGGTCGGCGGGGCGTGTTTTGAGCTCGCTCGCACGTTCGATGCGGTGGTAGGCGTGGATTTGAGTGCCGCCTTCATTGCAACGGCGCAGACCCTGAAAACGGTCGGACACTTGGGCTTTGCAGCGCCGGGTATCGGCGAACAGATGGAGCGCTTTGAGGTCCAGGTTGCGGCAGACATTGATCGGACGCGAACGATTTTCCGGCAGGCCGATGCCTGTGCACTGCCGGCAGAGATGGGTGACTTTGATGCGGTTCTGATGGCGAATTTGCTCTGCCGGCTCGCCAGTCCAGGTGCGTTGCTTGGCAGATTGGGCGGCGTTGGCGGGCTCGTGCGAGCGGGTGGTTTGTTGTTAAACATCTCACCCTGGAGCTGGCTGGAGAGTTATACCCCGCGATCCCTCTGGCTCGGGCGCCATAACGCGGGAGATGGGGAGCAAACGTCGAGCGAGGCGCTGGCCGCGGCGCTGTCGCAGGAGTTTGTATTGTTGGAACAATGGGAGATGCCCTTGTTGATCCGAGAACATCGGCGCAAGTTCCAGTACATACTTTCGGAAGCTACGCTTTGGCGACGACGTGTTCCCTAAGCGCGCCGCCACAGCTTGGCCCAATGCAGGAGGGTTGCGCGGCGTGCTCGTTGCCACGGGTGCTTACGCGTGCCGTCCCCCGCTTGGGTCGCTGTCCTGAAAACGGTATCTTGGCGGTCTGCACTTTTGGCCCGTTGGGATGACATGATGACCAGTACGCCCGTCAGCAAGACCGAACGCCTCGAGCGGACGCCACTCGATTCCGATGCGCGACGCTTGGCGACGGCACTGCACCGCAACGGGATCGGCGCCAACGGGGTGGTCGCCATCCTGATGCGCAACGACAAGCGTTATTTCACGATTACCGAGGCCTGCCGCTATGTTGGGGCCCGGTTTGTGGTGCTCAATTGGCACGCGCCCGGCGTGGAAATACGCGCCATTCTCGATGACAGCGGGGCGGCCCTGCTGTTCGGTCACACGGATTTGCTCAGCGCCGCGGCTGCCGTGCTGCCCGCCACAATGCCCGTCGTGGAAGTGCCGATCGTACCCTGTCCTTCCGCTGCGGGCCCGCGGTGCTTGCAGTCATGGATTGCTGCGCATCCGCCCCTAGAGGGGCCGGCGCAGAAGTTGCGTGGTATTTTTCCGTACACCTCCGGTAGCACGGGTCTGCCCAAGGGCATCCGGCGTGGCTTCGACCAGGTCAGGGGCGATGTCTGGGATCTCTACCGAGACCTGTCCAGGAGTTTTCTTGACCTCACGCCGGGCGATCGCCTGTACGTCTGTGCACCGCTTTATCACACCGCCCCGAACGGTATTGCGCAGTTCGCGCTTGCTGGCGGTGACGCGGAGTTGTGGATCGGGTCGAAATTTGATGCAGAAGAATTTCTGGCCACGGTCGAACGCGAACGCATCACCCATGTTTATTTAGTGCCGACGATGATGGTGCGACTCTTGAAACTGCCCGAAGCGACGCGCCATCGCTACGATCTCTCGTCCTTGCGCTTTGCCGTGTCCACCGGCGCGCCGTGTTCGCGCGAGGTCAAGGACGCCATCAATGACTGGATGGGCCCCATCCTGCGCGAGGCGTACGGGGCCAGTGAAACAAGTTTCATGACGTACATCACGGCGGCAGAGTCGCGCCGCAAGCCCGGATCGGTCGGGCGGCCCATCAACGGCGCGGTGCTACGGATTTTGGACGATGCGCTGTGCGAGTGCCCGGTCGGTACGACCGGCACGGTTTATATTCACCAACCGCGCTTTGGCCCCTTCTCCTATACCAATACGGTGGGTGCATTGGCGCACCAGTCGGTCGACGGTTTTGTGACGGTCGGCGACGTCGGTCGTGTGGATGCGGATGGCTACTTGTATCTGAGCGATCGCAAGAAGGACATGATTATCTCCGGTGGGGTCAACATCTTCCCAGCCGAAATCGAAGCGGCGCTGCTACAACTAGACAGCGTGGCGGACTGCGCCGTCTTCGGCATCCCGGACGACGAGTTCGGCGAGTCGATTTGCGCCTTCATTCAGCCGATGCCGGGCGCACGCCGCGATCCGGAGTCAGTGCGCAGCCAGTTACGCGGCCGGCTTGCGGGTTTCAAGATGCCCAAACGCATTGAGTATGCCGAGCAACTGCCGCGCGAAGACTCCGGCAAGATATTTAAGCGCCGGTTGCGCGATCCGTTCTGGGAAGGGCATGTCCGGCGTATTTGAGGCGGCTTGATGACCGTGCAAAGCGGAGCGTCTATACACCGGACGCGGTGGTGTCCGGCCTAAACGATCCCACACGCATGCTATGGTGGCTGCCGGGGTGGACGGGCTAGACCCCCAAATTGCGCAATCGAGCACCGGGTGACGGCACATGACCTACCTTTCGCGTCGAGATTTTTTAAATTCCCTGGCGGTCCTGACCGCAGTGACGGGTTTGGAGGCGGCGCAGGCGTCGACTCTCCAGAACGCTCCGCACGCGTGTCGGATCCGCACCCTCACGGCAGGCGTGACCGTCACGGACTTTCGCGATCTGCAGGACATTGCATCTGCCCTTAGTACCTTGGCGCGAGGTCGGACGCGGTTGCAGGATGCCGGTTATACGGTGCAGACCATCCGCATCGCCACGTCGGCGGCGATCAGCGCTCTGGATGCGCGGGGAAGGGAAGCCGCGCTGCCCGCACTACGCGCGTTCGATCAGTTGCTGCGCAGTCATTCGGCGCTGGGCAGTATCGGTCCATGCGCCGGCGCCGCGTACGATCCAGAATTCGCTGCATGGATTACGGAACTGATCCGTACCACGACGCAACTCAATTGCTCGATCCAAATTGCCAGTCCCAGCACGGGCGTGCACACCACCGCCACCCGCATGGCCGCCGAGACCATGCTCGCCTTGTCCCGCGGTACGCCCGATGGGCTCGGTAATTTCCGCTTCTCTGCCGCCGCCCACGTGCCTGCCGGTACGCCGTTTTTTCCGGTCGCTTATCACCTGGGCCCGAAGTCACTGGCCATCGGCATGGAGTCGGCAGCTTTGGTGGGGCAGGCGATCGCCGGCGCACCGGATGGGCAGACCGCGACGGCACGACTGCGGGAGCTGTTAAACCGTACGTTGTTGCCGGTGCAAGCATTGGCGGAGGCGTATGCGCAAGGGGAGGGCTACGCCTACCTAGGCATCGATGCGTCGCCGGCCCCTGCACTGGATCGCAGTATCGGTGCGTCCTTAGAGGCGCTGCTCGGTCAGCCCTTCGGTAGCAGTGGTAGCGTCGATGCGTGCGCGAGTGTGACTGCGGCATTACGTTCTTTGGACGTAAAAACCTGCGGTTACTCGGGCTTGATGTTGCCGGTGGTCGAAGATCCGATACTGGCGCTGCGGGCCTCCGAAGGACGCTTTGGCTTGCATGACCTGCTGTTGTTCTCCAGTGTCTGTGGCACTGGGTTGGACCTGACGCCGATCCCGGGCGATACCCCGTTCGAGGTGGTGGAGCGCGTAGTGCGCGATACCGCAGCGCTCTCGCATCGTTGGGCGAAGCCGCTATCGGCGCGGCTGCTGTTGGTGCCTGGCAAGAAGGTGGGCGAGCTTGCACATTTTAGCGACCCATTACTGACGGATTGTCGTGTGATGGCGGTCGGATAACGCATCGATGGTATTGCACAACGGGGGCATCCCTAGCCGTAGGGCACGCGACGGGCAGTGGCCGATGTATGGGCGTGCCGGGCGTGGTCTGGCCATTGGCTCTTGGGGGGGCGTCGCTCAGTGGATGTGGCGCAGGCGACTCTCGCGGCCAGGGCGCTGTAAAAGCGTACCGCGGCTGGATGCATGCAGTTAAGCTGCGCTGGCGATCGGCCTGCGCCGCGCGCAGTGCGCAGCTACCGTGGCGGTGCTCCCGTCTGCAGTGCGCTGGAATGCTAGGGAGGGGATGCCACGGCGGTCGTTCCGTGTCACGACGCGCAGCGTGCATGGGTGCTCATTTTCTGCGCGTTAGGAGACTGCAATGCGGATTTACACTCGTCTGAGGAACACATGACTCCCCCTGATCCCGCGGGCGCGCAGCCGCGCTTAAAACCTTGTTACGTCATCGCCGAGATGAAAGTGACGGATATGCCGGGCTTCACGACGCACTTCGCGCCCCTGTTTCGCTCGATTGCCCTGCAACGGTTGCAAGCCCTCGGCGGTGAGTTCGTCGTGCAGAACACGCACCCCTTGGATCTGGCCGGCCAGTCGCTTGCGCCGGTCGTCAATATAGTGCGTTTTCCGAGCACGGCCGCGGCGATTGCCGCGTATGCATCTGCAGAAATGCAGGAGTTTGATCGGTTGGCAGGGCAGTACGTGCAGATTCATCGAACTATTCTCGAGACCCAGTAAGGTTTCCCCTGGTTACAGTGCGGTACGGGTGGCTCGGTGGGTTGGGTGTGCGCAACAACAGCACAATGGAGTGATCGCTGATGGGAAGGCAACTATCGATGACGCGATTATTCGAGGCGCTAGAAGGTGCCCACCCGTCTTCCGTAGATCTTTTCTGGCGCCCGGTGCTGCAACTATCGACTTTTTTGACGGTGATGGTGGTCGTCAAACTGATCAACCTGGTGTTGACGGCCCGCATGGAGGCGGCCTTTGCACACGGGTCAGAGCGATATCAATTGCTCGAAGTGGGGGCCGCCGTGGGGACGTTTTTGCTGGTCGTGTTCCTGCTGGTGGCGCTGCTTTCCTGGGGATTCTTCAAAGTTGCTACCCCGCAGATTGCGCTGCCAATGATGATCCTCTATCTCACGGTGGCGACGTGTAACGTCGCGGCGACGGCCGCTACGCTGGTGCTGTCCACGCATTTGGTCCACGTGAGTCAAGCGCATTTGGTGGTGGATTTAGCACTGGTCTATGCGATGCTCGTGCTGGTTTTTTCGCTTTGGTATCAGTTGGCGGATGGCCACTTGCGTGGCGGGGGTCTGGACTTCCCGCGCAACAGCGCCTATCCCGATCAGCCGCCCAATTGGTTTGACTACTTGGCCGTATCGTTTTTTACCTGTTCTACCTTCGGGCCTACCATTGAGGTCGCGCGCACCCGGCCGGTGAAGGCGTTGCTGATGCTGGAAACGGGTATTTCGATGGTGGTTTTGGTGTTGGCCGTTGCGCGGATTATTCAAGTCAACTAATCCGTGGCGTGCCGGCCGGGAAGTGGTCAGTGCGGTGAGATACGCGGTTGCGCCGCGACACGCGCCGCCAAGACGCCTCGCGTGCACCGTCTACCAGATGCCACCCAGCGCGACCGTCACCGCTTCGCCATTGACGCCACCGGCCGCTGCACTGCAGAGAAACGCGATCACTTGCGCGACTTCGATGGGCTCCAAGACGCGCTTTTGTGGATAGATCGCCGCGCGCTCGTCCCAGACGGCCGCCACGCTGATACCCCGTCGTTGCGCTTCGGCCTGCGCAGAACGCTCGGCCATCGCGGTGCGGACCCAACCGGGCAGAACCGCATTCGAGGTTACGCCGAATGGACCTGCGTCGAGGGCGATGGAGCGCGCCAAACCAATGACGCCATGTTTGGAGGCGGTATACGCGCTGCCCGAGCGCTCGGCTTTTTCACCGGCGGTGGAACTGGTGAAGACCACGCGCCCAAACCCCCGCTTGCACATGCCGCCCACGGTTAAGCGTGCCAATTCGAAGGGACCGTCCAGGTTGACGCGCATCGTTTCGCGCCAGACGGCTGGGTCTTGTTCCCAGATCAGTTTTTCGTGTGCCGAGCCGATGCCGTGATTGACGACCAGCACGTCGATTGGGCCCATGCGTTGCTCGGTGTGCGCAACAGCCAGCGCGCAGCCCTCGATCGTGCCCAAGTCGGCCGCTACGTAGTCGAGGCCGACGCTGGCGAGTTCCGCGGCGCTGCGGGCCGCGATCATGACGTTCATGCCGGCGGTGGCCAACAGTTGCGCCGCTTCCCGACCGATGCCGCGGCTGCCGCCGGTGACCAGTGCCACGCGTTGATTCATGCCTCTCTACTCCTACGCGACCAACCAATACGGTATCCACGACCGTCAACAGGTACGCCAACCCCGGGGGGGCGTCGATGTGACGTGGGGCGCAGTGTATGCCAGTTGCGCTGCGTGGGCGGCGCGGACCTATGGCAACGCGCGCACGGCGCACCGGTGCCGGTATTGGCGGGGGGCGTCGGGCCTAGAGCGCAGGCTCGGATGGCGATGCCGCATCCGGTGGCCGATCGGGCGCGGCTGCGCACGCACGGCCCGCCCGGCGTCCCGCAAATACACAATCGGCCAAGGACATGCCCGAGATATAGCCATCAGAGGGAATGCCGACCGCGGTGCGACCCGCCGCATACAAGCCTTCGATCGGCGTGCCATCTTCGCGCAGAACCACACCACGCTGTTCGTCGATTGCCAGGCCGCCGAGGGTGAAGAAAATAAAGAAGGCGAATTTGTTGTCCAGCGAGGTATTTAACGCCCAATAAGGGCCGTCTCCCAGCGCATGGCAATAATCGGGATGCTTGCCCAAGGGGTCCGGTTGCTGGCGCGCTAGCGCCTGCGCTAATTGGTTCGCTGTGGCCGATAAGGCGGCCGGTTCGACGCCTATTTTTTGGGCCAGCCCGTCCAGTGTGCGGGCTTTTTTGGTGCCACCAAAAAGTCTATTGAGCAAGGCGGGTAATTGATTGGTTTGAAAGTTCCCCGCCTTGGAGGGCATCAGTTGGCGTAACAAACGTCGATGCAACGCGCGATCGAGAATGATCCAGGCCTTGCCCTTTGGCTGCTTGCTGATTGCCGCGCCGAGCAGTGCGTTGTAGGCATCTTCATTGATGAAGCGCGTGCCTTCTTGGTTGACGATCAGTCCCCGCACCAGCGCATCGGGCGGTGAGATCATGCGGCCCAGACAGACCCGATCTAAGGCGCCCGTCGCGGCGCCCACCGACACGCCCAGTTGGATGCCCGCGCCACTGCAGCCGATCGTGCCCAGGCGCATGAACGCGGCTTTGTGGCGCGCCAGAAAGGGCATCTGTTGCGCCAACATGGCCGCGTTGTAACTGAAGCCGCCGGTTGCAAGGATCACGCCATTGCGGGCGCGAATCCGTCGGATGACGCCGACTTCCCGCTCCAAGGCAAAAGCGCGCGCAATGGCGCGTTCGGCGCGGGCGTTGCTAAAGGGCAGACGCGGATCCAGTTGCGCGTACAGCGCCTGATGGCGCCGTTGGTGCTGCGGTTCGGTGATGGCCAGGATTTCGATGCCAATGACCGTGGCGGCGGCGTCCGTGATCAGTCGGACCGCCCGACTGTGCGTGCGGACCCGTATGCCACTGCGCTCTACCGCGGCATAGAGTGCGCGAAAATACACCGCTCCGGTCAGGCCGGTGCCCACGGTGCGATGACCGCGGGGCGCGGGTTTTGCCTTCGCCGCGAACGCGGGGGTCTTCTCGTTGCCTGAAAAGTACAGATACTTACCATCCGGCGGGTAGTTGGTCTTGTCG
The DNA here is from genome assembly GCA_903908265.1 of uncultured Pseudomonadota bacterium. Taxonomy (GTDB): domain Bacteria; phylum Pseudomonadota; class Gammaproteobacteria; order Steroidobacterales; family Steroidobacteraceae; genus CAIKZZ01. The sequence goes on along the minus strand of CAIVRI010000114.1, from coordinate 19,911 downwards.
CTATACAGGGAGCCTTCGAAGGGGACGCCATGGCGTATGAGCCAGTCGATGGTCTCCGGGCTCTGCGCACAGAAGCGCCGCAGGGTGGCCTCGCTGACGGCGTCTTTGCGCTCCTGACGCAGATAGTCGAATAGGTCATCCACCGAATCGGCGACCCCTGCATCCACCTGAATGCGCGTGCCGCCCCCGGCATAGAACACGCCCCCCGATAGCGCGGTGGTGCCGCCCCCCGCAAAGCGTTCGACGACCAGCACGCTGGCGCCACTCTCACGCGCTTGCAAGGCTGCTGCTGCACCGGCGCCACCGAAGCCGATCACCACGACGTCCGCTGCGTCATCCCAAGATAGCGCTGCGGCATTGTCCACCGGCGTGGGGGGTTCGATGACGATGCCGTTGACGGCAATGTCTTGCAGCCGAGTCGAGGGCGCGGGCGAAGACCGCGGTGTCGGCGTGGGCGTGCCCTCGCCACGGGTGGGCGAGAGGTTCATAGGGCCTGCGTGCCGAGTCGCTGCCAGCGCCGCAACGGGATGCCATTCTCCGCATAGGTGAGACCCGTTGCAGTAAAGCGAAATTCTTGTCCGCCGTCGGGCAGTGCGCGCAGTACCACGGCGTCGTCTTGCGTATGCACGCTAAATGCCCGTTCGCCGTCCCACAGGGGAGCGTGGGATACGGTCACCGCGGCGGGGCCTTCCAGATAACTGGAGACATCCGCGTAGCGGTAGGCGAAGCGTTCCTCGTGCAGGCGGTACGTGCCTAGGCAGACGCTGGTGGCGGGCAGGGGCGCTTGCGAGTGGTTGCGCAGCACCGTGGTTACCGTGCCGGCGCACAGTATGAAGCGACCCTCGACGTCGGGCGGGGTGTAGACCCGGTCCGCAACCCGCCATTCGAGCAAGCTGTAGACGCCACTGACGAGGGGGTGGGCAGCGCTGGGGACCATGTGGACCTGCTTGGTAGAAACCGTAGACGCAAAACCTATCACACCGCAGCGCGCCTGATCGGCCGGGGCGCGGCGTGGGTTGCCCGCGGGCGCGGACCCGTCGTCTAGTGCCGCCGGGCAAGGCACCTGCGGCCGCGCTGGCGGGTGTTCGCGGCCCTGCGACGGCTTGGGCGGGTGCGCGCGAGCGGGATCCGAATCGGGAGCCGGGTGATGCGGGTCTTGCAGCAGGGATGCTTGCGGGGGCAAGGACTTATATAAAAGCACGAACGGTCGGTTAAAACGAGTTTTACTCGTTGACGGCGCCCGCAGTTGCCTTAGACTCGCACGCTCCACAGCCAATGATGAGCAAGGCCTAGTGAGCGCAAGATTGACTGAATGGCTCGCCTCGACGCCGCTGTCGGGTGCGAATGCGAGTTTTGTGGAAGGGTTGTACGAAATCTATCTGGAAGAGCCGACTGCTGTGCCCGATGCATGGCGCAGTTACTTCCAGAGCCTGCCCCCGTCGCCTGGCGAGTCGCGTCGCGACGTGGCCCATGGGCCGGTGGTCGCGGCGTTTGCCGCGCGGGCGAAGGCGCCGCGACTGGGTAATGCGCCGACGCCGGTCGCGGCGGGCGAATCCGCCAAGCAAGGCTTCGTGTCACGCATGGTGCAGGTATATGCCAACCGCGGCCATCTCGTGGCGCGGATTGACCCGCTTGGGCTGATGCAGCGGGAAAAACCCCGCGTGCTGGAGATTGAGTACTTTGGTCTGGGTGCGTCCGATCTCGACACCGAGTTCTTCACCGGATCGAAAACTGCAGCCATCCCACCGCGCATGCAGTTGCGCGACATGCTGGCGCAACTACAGTTCATGTACTGCGAGACCATCGGCGCTGAGTTTGCGCACGTGTCCTCCAGTGACGAGCGCCTTTGGTTGCAACAGACGTATCAGGAATTGCGACTGCGTCATCGCTTCACTGCGGAGGAGCAGAAGAACATTCTCTGGCAATTGACCGCCGCGGAAGGCTTGGAGCGCTACCTACATACGAAATATGTCGGCCAAAAGCGCTTCTCGCTGGAAGGGGGCGATTCGCTTATTCCGATGCTGGACGATTTGGTGCAGTACGGTGGACGACACGGGGTTGAGGAATGCGTTGTTGCGATGGCGCACCGTGGCCGTTTGAACGTGCTCGTGAATTTGCTCGGCAAGTCGCCCAATGAGTTGTTTTCCGAGTTCGAAGGTCGCTACGACTTGTCGCATTTGCGCGGCTCGGGTGACGTCAAATACCACAAGGGCTTCTCCTCCGATCTGCGCACGCCTGCCGGCAACGTGCACGTGGTGCTGGCCTTTAATCCCTCCCACCTGGAGGTCGTGAATCCGGTGGTCGAAGGCTCGGTGCGGGCCCGCCAGGAACGGCGCGGCGATCACACCGGGGAACGCGTGCTGCCGGTGGTTATCCATGGCGACTCGGCGTTCTCGGGCCAGGGCGTCGTCATGGAGACGCTGCAGTTGTCGCAAGCCCGGTCCTTTTATACCGGCGGCACGATCCATCTGGTCATCAACAATCAGGTGGGTTTCACCACCTCCGATGCGCGCGACACGCGCTCGACACTGTACTGCTCGGACGTTGCCAAGATGGTCGAGGCGCCCATCTTTCACGTCAATGGCGATGACCCGGAGGCGTGCGTGTTCGTGACGCGCTTGGCGTTGGACTATCGTGCGCGTTTTCGTAAGGACGTCGTGATTGATTTGGTGTGTTACCGCCGTCATGGGCACAACGAAGCGGATGAACCGGCCGCCACGCAACCACTCATGTATCAGGTGGTGCGCAAGCATGCGACCACGCGGCAGCTCTACGCACAGCAATTGGCCAACGCCCAAGTGATTGCTGGCGATGAAGCCGCCGGACTGGTCGAGAAGTACCGCGAGGGTCTGGATTCGGGCAAACCCCTGGCACGCGCAGCGCTGGGCTTGATCGGTAACAAGTACACGGTGGACTGGTCGCGGCATCTGACGGCCGAAGCGCATGAGACGCTCGAAGAAACGCTCGAACTAGAACATCTCAAAGCGCTCGGCGCACGCATGGTGCTCATCCCGCCCGAGATCACCTTGCACCCGCGGGTGGCCAAGATCTACGAAGATCGCACGCAGATGGTCGCCGGCACCTTGCCGCTCGACTGGGGCGCGGCGGAGACGTTGGCCTATGCCTCGTTGGTGGATCAGGGCTACTACGTGCGTCTCACCGGTCAGGATAGTGGTCGTGGCACGTTCTTTCACCGCCATGCCGCCTTGCACGACCAAAACAGCGCGCGCGTGCATGTACCGCTCGAACACGTCACGCGCACGCCGCGCTTCTTGGTCACGGATTCCGTGCTCTCCGAAGAGGCCGTGCTCGGGTTTGAGTACGGCTACTCCACCACGACGCCGGATACGCTCGTGCTGTGGGAGGCGCAGTTCGGTGATTTTGCCAATGGGGCGCAGGTCATCATCGATCAGTTCATCAGTTCGGGTGAGTCAAAGTGGGGCCGCATCTGTGGTCTGACACTGCTCTTGCCGCATGGTTACGAAGGGCAGGGGCCAGAGCACTCCTCCGCGCGCCTCGAACGGTTTTTGCAACTGTGCGCCGAATCCAACATGCAGGTGTGTGTGCCCTCGACGCCGGCACAAGTGTTCCACATGCTGCGTCGGCAGATGTTGCGCGCGCTGCGCAAGCCACTGATCGTGATGACGCCGAAGAGTTTGCTGCGCCACAAGTTGGCGGTATCTTCTATGGAGGAGTTGGCCCGTGGCCGCTTCCAAACGGTGATTGACGAGGTCGATGCGATCGACGTCGCGCAGGTCACGCGGGTTGTGTTCTGTAGCGGCAAGGTCTATTACGACCTGCTCGAGCAGCGGCGTGCTGAACAATTGCGGCACGTGGCCATTGTGCGCCTTGAACAGTTGTACCCCTTTCCGGCGGATGAATATGCGGCGGTGTTGGCGCGGTACCCGGCCGCACACGAGGTCGTCTGGTGCCAGGAAGAGCCGCAGAATCAGGGTGCCTGGTACCAGATTCGGCATCGTTTACAGGAACCGCTGATTGATTTAGACGGGCTGTTCTACGCGGGTCGTGCGGGTGCTGCGGCGCCGGCCACGGGTATCCACCAGTTGCATGTGGAACAGCAGCAGGAGTTAGTGCGCAGTGCACTGACGGGGCTTGCGCCGCCGCGCCGTGTGGCGCGTTGATCACACATTCCCTCGCCGTATTCTCAGGAAATTCTCATGACGATTGAAGTTCGCGTTCCCCAATTGCCCGAGTCCGTTGCAGACGCCACCTTGGTGGTTTGGCACAAAAAACCGGGCGATGCTGTCTTGCGTGATGAAAATCTCGCCGATCTGGAGACCGACAAGGTCGTGCTCGAAGTGCCGGCCCCTGCGGCCGGGGTCTTGGTCGAGATCAAGGTCGCGGCCGGGACTACCGTGCTGGGCGGCGTGTTGCTGGCCGTGATCGACGCAGTCGCTACCGCCAGTGCGGTGGCAGCGCCTGCGGTTGCCGCGGCCGGCGCGACCGCGCACGAGCCGAAGTTGAGCCCTGCGGCCAAACGGGTGGTCGAGGAAGAGAAAGTGGATGCCACGGCGCTAGCCGGTGCCGGTCGCGGTGGTCGTGTTACCAAACAAGCGGCAGTCAAAGTGGCCGCCGCGCCCGCAGTGACGGCGCCGACGGCGACGCCGGACGTCGCCGCGGCGGCGCCCCTGCGGGTGGGTCGTGGTGAGCAGCGCGTGCCGATGACGCGGCTGCGCGCCCGCATCGCGTCGCGACTCGTGGAGGCCCAATCCTCGCAGGCGCTGTTGACCACCTTCAATGAAGTGGACATGTCGGCGTTGAATGCGGCGCGCAGTTTGTACAAAGAGCGTTTTGAGAAAACCCACGGCGTACGACTCGGCTTCATGTCGTTCTTTGTCAAGGCGACCGTGGAGGCCTTGCGGCGCTTTCCGCTCGTGAATGCCTACATCGATGGCACCGATATTGTGTACCACGACTACTACGACATCGGCGTCGCGGTGTCGACCGAGCGCGGCCTGATTGTGCCGGTGCTGCGTGATGCGGATCTTATGAGTTGCGCGGATGTGGAGCGTGCGATCGGCCAGTATGCGAAGAAGGGTCGTGAAGGCACGATCACCATGGAGGACCTGACCGGAGGTACCTTCTCGATCACCAATGGCGGCGTGTTCGGTTCGTTGATGTCGACCCCGATTGTGAACGCGCCGCAAAGCGCGATTCTCGGCATGCACAAGGTGCAGGATCGCCCGGTGGTGGTGGATGGGCAGATCGTCATTCGGCCTATGATGTACCTGGCCGTTACCTACGACCATCGTCTGATCGATGGTCGCGATGCGGTGCAGTTCTTGGTCACCATCAAGGACTGCCTCGAAGATCCGGCTCGTCTGCTGCTGCAGGTCTAAGGGAGTATCTATGAGCGAACAATTTGACGTCGTCGTCATCGGCGGCGGACCGGCCGGGTACCCCGCGGCCATTCGGGCGGCACAAAATGGCCTGTCGGTAGCGTGTATCGATGGGTGGCAGAACCGGGATGGCAGCTATGCGTTCGGAGGTACCTGCCTCAATGCGGGCTGCATTCCGTCCAAGGCGCTGCTCGAGTCGTCCGAGTTGTATCACCGCGCCCGCAGTGAATTTGCGGTGCACGGTATTTCGACCGGTGACGTGGCGATGGACGTAGCGCAAATGCAGGCGCGCAAGAACAATATTGTGAAGGCCTCGACGCAAGGGATTTTGGGGCTGTTCAAGGCCGCGAAAGTGACCCCACTGCAAGGGCATGGCCGCTTGCTCTCCGGCAAACGGGTCGAGTTTACCGCCGCCGATGGCACGGTCCGCCTGCTCAGCGCCGGTAGCGTGATTCTTGCCAGTGGCTCGACGCCGATGGCGTTGCCGTCAGTGCCCTTTGATGGCGTACAGGTGGTGGACAGTTGGGGCGCGCTCGATTTCGCGGCAGTGCCCCAGCGTGTTGGTGTGATCGGCGCCGGCGTGATCGGTTTAGAGCTGGGTAGTGTCTGGCGACGACTCGGTGCGCAAGTCACTGTACTCGAGGCAATGGAGACCTTTCTGCCGATGGCGGATGAGGCGGTTGCCAAAGAAGCGCTCAAACAGTTCAAGAAGCAGGGTCTCAATATGCGTCTGGGCGCGAAAGTCACCGGTGCGACGCGTGCGCCGAGTGGCGTGACGGTGCAGTACACGGAGGCCACGGGCGCGCAGTCGGCGGAGTTTGATCGGGTAGTGGTCGCGATCGGCCGTCGCCCCTACACCGCGGACTTGCTGGGCGAGGACACGGGCGTGACACGCGATGCGCGCGGTTTCATTGTGGTGGATGATCACTGTGGCACCGGGGTCGAGGGCGTGTACGCGGTCGGTGACTGTGTGCGTGGCCCCATGCTCGCCCACAAGGGCAAGGAAGAAGGTGTCATGGCCGCGGATCGGATTGCCGGACGCTGGGGTCATGTCAATTACGCGACCATTCCGTCGGTGATCTACACCGCGCCGGAGATCGCGTGGGTGGGTTTGACCGAAGCGCAGGTGAAGGCTTCGGGGCGGGACTACAAGGTCGGCTCGTTTCCGTTCCTCGCCAGCGGTCGCGCCCGGGCCATGGAAGCGGCGAATGGGTTTGCCAAGGTGATTGCCGCGGTCGACGACGACTCACTACTGGGCGTGCACGTTATTGGGCCGATGGCGGGTGAGTTGATCGGTGAAGCGGTGTTGGCGCTGGAGTACTCGGCCACAGCGGAGGATCTACAACGTACAATCCACGCCCACCCGACGTTGTCAGAAGCCTTGCATGAGGCGGCGCTGGCGGCGGATAAGCGGGCGATCGACTACCCGAATCGCTGATCAGGTGCGCTGGGCGCGGATGACGTCGGGTAGACCCCGGATCCGCGCCAGAGACCGCTCCAGGGCCTCCAGATCGTGCACCCGGATGCCGACCTGCATCTCGGCCAAGCCGTCGGGGCTGGTCGTGGTGGTCATGTGCTGGATACTGTGTTTGGCATCGGCCAGCACCGCGCTGACATCGCGTACGAGGCCACGGCGGTCAAAGGCGCGCACTACAAACTCCACCGCATACACTTGTTCTCGGCGGCTACCCCAAGTCACCGGCACAGGCCGATCCGGGGCTTGCGTGGCCAGGCGGGCCAGCGTGCGGCAGTCACTGCGGTGGATGGTCACGCCGCGGCCCAAGGTCACGTAGCCGGTGATCGGTTCGGGTGGGATGGGATGGCAGCAGCGTGCGTAGTGCGACAGCAGGTCGCCGACGCCCATGACCTGAATGCCGGCGGCCGGCTCCGGTGCGCTCAGCGTTGCCGTGGCGACCGTGTTCGTGGGCAGGGCGGCATCGGCGAGTGCTTTGTCACGCCGGTGGATCGCCGCGGTCAGTTGCGCGGCCGATAGATCGCCAGCACCGAGCGCCACATACAGTTCGTCGGTACCCGCAACCCCGAGCAGGGCGCTTAGTAGTTGTAATTGCGCCAACGTGGCCCGTCGGCCGAGTTCGCGTTCGGCCATCGCGCGACCCGCGCGCAGATGTGCGTCCCGATCCTGCAAACGAAACCAGGCGCGTACCTTGGCCTTGGCCGATTTGCTCGCCAGAAAGCCACGGCTCTCGAGCAACCAATCGCGACTGGGTTGCGCCTCCTTGGCCGTCACGATCTCCACCGTCACCCCATGGTGCAGCGGCTGGTCGAGCGGCACGAGGCGTCCATCGACGCGCGCGCCGCGGCAGCGGTGACCGAGATTGGTATGCACAAAGTAGGCGAAATCCAGTGGTGTGGCGTGTTCCGGTAACTCGATCACATCGCCTTTGGGACTGAATACATAGACCCGTTCCTGAAAGAGCGTCTGACCGACACGGGCCAAGGGATCGTCGTCGGCCGCGCCCGGTGTCAGCATCCGGCGCAGGGCCTCGACCTTGTGCTCGAGCGCCCTGTTGCGCCGCCCGCCGCCTTCCTTGTAACGCCAATGGGCGGCCACGCCAAGTTCGGCCCGCTCGTGCATCTCGCGCGTGCGGATCTGTACCTCGACCGTTTTTTGGTCCGGTCCCACCACCGCCGTGTGGATGGAGCGGTAGCCATTGGGTTTAGGGGTGGCAATGTAGTCGTCGAACTCCCCGGCGAGGTAGGGGTAGCGCGCCTGCACGACGCCCAGTGCCGCATAACAGTCGCGCACCGTAGCCACCACGATGCGCACGGCGCGCACGTCATACAGTTCGTCCAGCTGCAAGCCTTTTTGGCGCATTTTGCGCACGATGCTATAGAGGTGTTTGGGCCGTCCGGTGACCTCGGCATCCAAGCCCGCAGCGCGTAGATCCGCGGCTAGACTGCTTTTGAGCGCTTGGATGTAGCGCTCGCGGTCGATGCGTTTCTCGGCTAACGCAGCTGCCAGTTGTTGATAGGTCGCAGGCTCCAGATAGCGCAACGCATAGTCTTCCAGTTCCCATTTCAACGCCGCAAGCCCCAAGCGATTCGCCAAGGGCGCATAGAGTTCTTGCGTCTCTTGGCCGAGTCGGGTCTGTACGTCCGGCGCGCCGTGCCGGGCGGCGCGCAACAACCACAGTTGCTCGGACAGCCGCGCCAACACCAGCCGCGGGTCGGACACCACCGCCAACAGCATCCGGCGCAAGCCCTCCGCTTGGCTGTGGGTATAACGGGGGGTCAGCGCGCGTACCGGGAGGTCCGTGCGCCCGAGGCGGGCGAGGGCGAGGGCGAAGGCAACCACCTCGGGATCGGCGCTGTGCAGGGCGGTTGTCGGCAGTTCCACAGCGCTAGTGCGCAAGGAATGCAATAGCGTCCCGCCGACGGCCACCGGATCCGGATCGAAGTGGGCGACCACCCGGGCAATGGCGATGGCGCGATCGATGACGGCCGGTGCAACGCTACCGGCTATGGGCGCAAGGCCGTCCCATACCGCCCGCGTAATGGCGAGCGCCGTTTGCTCCGCGTCGACAGTGATTGTTTCCACGATGCGCACCACCAAGAACAGGCCAGCACGGACGGGCGTGGCTAAGCGTCGCCGTCCCGGTATCATACGACCGATGCAACCTAGGCCGCTCCTTCCCGATGTCTCATTCCCGCGCCTGGCGCTCGTATAAGCCCGGCGCGCCGGTCGCGGCCGCGGCGACCGGGGCCCCCGTGGCCGCGGGCCGCGATCCTGGCGTGCGTGGCACGCGCCGCGTGCTGGGGCTGGATCCGGGTTCCCGCGCGACCGGCTACGGCGTCATCGATTTTGGGGCGGGGACCACGCAATGCATTGCCAGTGGCACCATTCGTGCCGCGGGCACCGACTTTGCGGCGCGGTTGCGCGACATTTATGCCGGCGTCGCGGCGGTGATGGACACGTATCGGCCGGATGAAATTTCGATCGAACGGGTCTTCGTCAGTCGCAATGTCAGTTCGGCCTTGAAGTTGGGGCAGGCGCGTGGCGCGGCGTTGGCGGCGACCTTCGCGCATCCGGTGCCCGTGTTTGAATATGCCGCCCGTGAGGTCAAGCTGTCCGTGGTGGGCACTGGGGCGGCGGAGAAAGTGCAAGTGCAGAAAATGGTCACCGTGCTGCTGGGTTTGCGCGGCCGCTTGGCGGCCGATGCCGCGGATGCGTTGGCCATTGCGCTATGCCACATTCATGGGGACACCGCGCGCGCCTTGGCGGCACGCGCCGGGAGACGCGCATGATCGGTTGGTTGCGGGGCCGCCTGGCGGCAAAAACCCCACCCACGCTGGTCATGGACGTGCACGGCGTCGGGTACGAATGCGAAGCACCGTTGTCGACCTTCTATGGCCTGCCCGAACTCGGTGCCGAGATCACCTTGCGCACGCACTTGGTCGTGCGCGAGGACGCGCATGTGCTCTATGCCTTCGCCAGCGAAGACGAGCGCCGCTTGTTTCGGGCGTTGCTGAAAGTCTCGGGTGTGGGGCCCAAAAGCGCCCTAGGCGTGTTGTCAGGGCTCTCGGTGGCGGATTTCCTGCGCGTGCTGGCCGCGGAAGATACCGCAGCACTGGTGCGCATACCGGGTGTCGGCCGCAAGACGGCCGAACGCATTCTGATCGACCTGCGTGATAAGGCGGGCGATTTGGGCGGCACCGGCGTGGCCTTTGTGCCGATGGCGCTGGGTGCGGTCGCCAGCCCCGAGCAGGAAGCCACCGTTGCGTTGATCGCATTGGGGTATCGTCCGCAGGAGGTCGTCAAATTGCTGAAAGCGGCCGGTGACGATGCCGGCAGTACAGAAGAACTGATCCGTCGCGCGCTGCGCGCGGCGGCCAGTTGAACGGCACGCGGAGAGTAGGATGATCGAGGCAGATCGCATTGTGACGGCGCAGGGTGGGCGCGAGGAGGAGAGCCTCGACCGTGCGGTACGGCCGCGTCTGTTGGCCGACTATGTCGGCCAACCGGCGGTGTGCGCGCAGATGGAGATCTTCATTGAGGCGGCGCGGCGGCGCAGCGAAGCGCTCGATCATTTGTTGATTTTTGGTCCCCCTGGCCTGGGCAAGACCACGCTGGCCCATATTGTGGCGAATGAATTGGGCGTGGGACTCAAACAGACCTCCGGTCCCGTACTCGAGCGCCCGGGGGATCTGGCTGCGCTACTAACCAATCTGCAGCCGCGCGATGTGCTCTTTGTCGATGAGATTCATCGGTTGAGCCCCGTGGTGGAAGAAATTCTGTATCCGGCTTTGGAGGACTTCCAACTGGATCTCATGATCGGCGAGGGCCCGGCGGCGCGCTCGATCAAGATTGACTTGCCCCAGTTCACGCTGATTGGCGCGACCACGCGTGCCGGATTACTGACCTCGCCGCTGCGGGATCGTTTTGGCATCGTGCAGCGCCTGGAGTTTTATTCGGTGGCCGATCTCACCAGCATTGTGGCGCGCTCGGGTCGGCTGTTGGGACTACAGGTCGAACCCTCTGGTGCGGCACAGATCGCCGAACGGTCGCGCGGCACGCCGCGGATCGCCAATCGTTTGCTGCGCCGCGTACGCGACTTTGCCGAGGTGCGCGCCGACGGCATCATTACCGGAGCGGTGGCTGGCGAAGCCTTGGATTTGCTCGATGTCGACCGGCTCGGCATGGATGTCATGGATCGCCGCTTGCTGATGGTGTTGATCGACAAATTTGCGGGTGGGCCCGTCGGTGTCGACAGTCTGGCTGCCGCCATCGGGGAAGAGCGCGGCACCATCGAAGATGTGATTGAGCCGTATCTGATCCAACAGGGCTATCTGATGCGCACCGCGCGCGGGCGTGTGGCGACGGCCACGGCGTATACGCACTTCGGCTTGGGTGTGCCCGCGGCACTGCAAGCGAATCTGGGGCTGTTTCGCGACGGTCCTGAACCTTAAAGCGCGTGCGCGGGACCGCTACGGCGCTGTTGGCGCCGGCAGTGGGGCGCGCCAATGCAGGGGTGTACGGCAGGCGATTGGAGTGGACGCTCCGGTGGGTGGAGCGCGCACCGAAAGGAGGCGCGCGAGCGACCGGCCTCATGCACTCTGGGCGCGATCACTATCCATTCGCCGCAGTGCACTCATAGAGACCGGGCCGCCGTAGCGCCGGTGCGCGGGCGGACGCGCGCAGGCGTGTCGAGGCATAGCAAGCGGCGCCAGCGTTGGACCGGCGTCGCGTGCACGTGCCGTGAACCCCCGTGCCGCCCCGCGTTGGGCCTGTTACGATAAGAATGCCGGTTGGGCCGATCGATGACGCCATTCTCTAGCAAGTACGGGCATGCGCAAAAGTACTCAAAAAAGCCGACATTGTCGTGTCTAGGAACTTTTCAATGCCGATTCGCGTGTATTGGGAAGACACGGACGCCGGCGGTGTGGTCTATCACGCCTCCTACGTGCGTTTTATGGAGCGCGCCCGCTCAGAATGGCTGCGCGCCTGCGGTGTAGACCAAGCCCAGTTGCGCACGCGGGAACGAATCCAGTTCACGGTGGTCGACATGCAGATCGCCTGGAAGCGTCCGGCGCTGATGGATGACTTGTTGGCGGTGTCGGCCGAACTCGTGGCAATGCGCGGCGCGAGCTTTACTTTTCTACAACAGGTGCGCCGCGGTGATGAATGCTTGGTCGAGGCGACCGTACGGGCCGCCGTGTTGGATGCAGATACTTTGAAACCCCGGCGGTTAACGTCCGCCTTACAGCAGCAATTAAATCCATGAATGCCACAGTGACTGAATTTTCGATGGTGTCGATGATCGTCAATGCGAGCTTGGTCGTGAAGCTGGTGATGGCGCTCTTGTTGGCCGCCTCCGTGTCCTCGTGGGCGGTGATTCTCAAGAAGCGCCAGATGATCGTCGCCACCCGTCGCCGCTCGGAGGCTTTCGAGGCGCAGTTCTGGGCGAGCGCGGATTTGGGTGCGCTGTTTCGCACGCTGGAGTCGAGCGCGGCGCCATCGGTCGGTATGGAAAGTTTGTTTGAGGCAGGCTTTCGGGAGTTCTCACGGCTGCGCAAACAGGCGGGAATTGACGCGGCGCAGCTGATGGAAGGCGCGGGCCGCGCGATGAAGGCTGCACGCCTGCGGGAGATCGAGCGGCTCGAGGCGAATCTGGAGATGTTGGCGACCATCGGCTCGATCAGTCCTTACGTGGGTCTGTTTGGGACGGTCTGGGGCATCATGCATGCCTTCATCGGACTCGGTAACGTCCAGCAGGCCACCTTGCAGGCCGTAGCGCCGGCCATTGCCGAAGCGCTGGTCGCGACCGCCATTGGCTTGTTTGCGGCCATTCCGGCAGTGGTGGCCTATAACCGTTTCTCGGATCAAGTCGGTCGGCTGGAGATGCGCCTCGATACCTTCGTGGAGGAGTTCTCCACCGTCCTGCAGCGGCACGCCGCGGCGCTGAGGAACTGAGCGGATGCCATCGTCTGGTGGTCGCAACCGTCGCCGCTTGGTCGGCGAGATCAATGTCGTGCCGTATATCGACGTGATGTTGGTGCTGCTGGTGATCTTCATGGTGACCGCGCCCTTACTCACGCAGGGCGTCAAGGTGGATCTGCCCAAAGCGGGTGCGCAGCCGCTTGCGGATCAAAAAGACCCCTTGGTCGTCAGCCTCGACAAGCAGGGGCGCCGCTATATCAATATCGGCGACGACAAGAGTGCCGCCATCGATGACAAGACCCTCGCGGATCGGGTGCGCTTGGTGTTGGCCCGCGACAAGGACACGCAGGTGTTATTGAAGGCGGACGCTGCGATTCCCTACGGCGAGGTCATGCAGATCATGGTGCTGATGCAGCGGGTAGGGGCGACCAAGGTCGGCTTCCTGACCGACGCGTTGCCGCCGGAAAAGGTGCCGTGACGGCAGTGCAGTCGCCCTTTTGGCGTGACCATGCCGGATCCCTGCTCGGCTCGTGCTTCCTACACGGCGTGTTGGTGCTGATCGTGGTGGCGATGGCCTGGGTCACGCCGCCGACCCGACGCGTGGTGCCGGCCATGATCGAAGCGACGCTCGTGTCCTCGCATCGCAACTATGTGACGCCGGTGCCGCACCCAGCGCCTGCCGCCACGCCGCCGCTACCGGCCGTGGTCGCGCCGACGCCGGTGCCGGTGATGCCGACACCGGTACCGAAACCAGCCCCCAAACCAGCCCCAGTCAAAGTGCCCACCAAGGTCCTCAAAGTGCCGCCCGGTGTCACCGAGAAGCCCAAGCCTGCGGTGGCGCCCAAACCGAAGGTGGTGCCGTTTTCCAAAGCCGATGCTTCGGCGCTGGAGCGGGAGTTGCGCGACAACGAACAGGCCCGGCAAGCCGCGCAAGTCAAGGCCGCACAAGAGGCCGCGCGCGCGCGCGCAGAGGCGCAAGTGCGCGCGCAGGCGGCCGTGACGGCGCGTAACAATGCAGTGCGCCAAGAGCAAGTAGCGGGTGAAACCAGTCAGTATCTGGCCGAGATCAAAGCACGTGTCGAACAAGCATGGTCGCGCCCAGCCTCGGCGCGCAAGGGCGTACAGTGCACGCTCGAGGTCGATCAGTCGCCGGGCGGCACAGTCTTGCAGGCGCGGGTGATCAATCCGTGTAATGGCGACGAAGCGGTGCGGGCCTCCATCCGGGACGCGGCATTGCGCGCCTCACCGCTACCGGTGCCGAAGAATGGCGATATTTTCCAGCGTACTCTCCACTTGGTGTTCAGCCCCGATGAATAAACGTGTACAGACTGTCTTGCTGGCCTGCGTGCTCTGCGTGGCGGGCATCGCCGCCGCGCAGGCGCAACTGACGGTGGACATCACCAAGGGCAACAGCAGCCCCATCCCCATTGCGATTGTCCCTTTCAGCGGTGAGGGCCTTGCCGTCGACGTGGCGCAAGTGGTGGAAGGCGATTTGGCGCGTAGCGGTCGCTTCGCGCCGCTTGCGCGTGCCGCGCAGCCGCAGCAGCCCACGCAGGCGAGCCAGATCGATTGGCCACAGTGGAAACTGGTGAAGACCGATTATCTCGCCATCGGGCGCATCCGCGCCGACGGCGCGGGCTACGTGATCGAAGTGGAACTGCATAACGTGCTGAGCGGTGAGCGCGTGCTCGGCGTGTCCGTGAATGCGACCGGCAGCGGCTTGCGCCTCAGTGCCCACCGCATCGCCGATCTCCTCTACGAGAAGCTCATTGGCGTCCCCGGCGCCTTCGCCACCCGCATTGCCTATGTGGCGGTGGAAGGTCCCGTAGCGGCGCGGCATTGGCGCCTGGTCGTGGCCGATTCGGACGGCGAAAATCCGGTCACGATCGTCGATTCCAAGCAACCGCTCATGTCGCCGTCGTGGTCGCCGGATGGGACACAGCTGGCGTACGTGTCCTTCGAAGGACGCGTCTCGTCGGTGTTTGTGCAGTCCATCCAGACCGGCGTACGGGATCGGGTGTCCGGTCGGGCCGGGATCAATGGGGCGCCGGCGTGGGCGCCCGATGGGCGGCGGATGGCGTTGGCGCTGTCGCAACCGGATGGCAACGTCGACGTCTTCGTGCTGGATCTGGAGACCAAAGCCTTGTTGCGGGTCACCGACGATCCGGCGATCGATACGGAACCTTGTTTTAGCGCCGACGGCCAGTCGTTGTATTTCACCTCCGATCGGGCTGGGCGACCGCAGATTTATCAGATTCGTCTGGCGCCTGGCGAGCGCGCCAAGCGCTTGACCTTCGAGGGCAGCTATAACGCGCGGCCGCGGCTGTCACCGGATGGCAAGATGCTGGCCGTGGTGACGCAGGATCAAGGGGCTTACCGCATCGCCCGGGTGGATATCGCCACCGGTCAGTCATTGGTCTTGACCACCGGCCGGTTGGACGAGAGTCCGACCTTCGCTCCGAACGGCCAAACGGTCATTTATTCGGCGCGCGAGCGCGGCCGGGGGGTCCTCGCGACGGTCGCCATCGACAGTGGCGTGGTGACGCGCATCACCTTGGCCTCCGGGGATATCCGCGATCCGGCGTGGTCGCCGCGTTTGTGAGCATGTCGTGGCGCGGCGCCTATGGCAAAATAGCGTCACTTTCTTCGGCCGTCGGTCGGCCGCTCTCTGAACGGAGTCTTCAGCGCATGAACCGCCTCAATGTATGCACGCTCGCCGCCCTCGTTGCCGTCAGTTTCACGCTGGCCGGGTGCCCCAAGAAGCCGACCGTCAAACCCAACGCGACCGATGCGCAGACGGTGGCACAGACGGGTGATAGCGCCAATACCGGCCGCGGGTCGGGTGCGGATAGCAACGCGGTCCGTCCGCTGACCGACACGCACGGTGCGCTACCGGCCGGTGAAGGCGAGCTCGGCGCCACGATTCGCTTTGAGTACGACAGCGCCGAGATCAAGGCCGAGTACCAGCCGATCATCAGTTCCGAAGGCAAGCAGTTGGCCGCCAACCGGCATCTGCAGTTGCGCCTCGAGGGCAACACGGACGAGCGTGGCTCGGCCGAGTACAACATCGCCTTGGGTGAGCGTCGCGCGCAGGCCGTCAAGAAGGCCTTGCTGCTGGTCGGCGCGATCGACAGCCAGTTGACTACGCTCAGCTATGGCGAAGAGCGTCCACTGGCGGATGGGCATGATGAGGCGGCCTGGACGCAGAATCGTCGCGTCGAGATCGTGGTCACCGCGCGCTAAGATGCGCGCGTACGCGCTCATCGGCGGGGTCCTGGTCGCGTCCGTGGCGCTGTACGGCTGCGAGACCCCGCATCCGGAACTCGACCCCGCCTTCGTCAAAGCGACGGCCGTCGAGTCACGCGTCGAGGTGCTGGAGCGGCAGACCAGTGCGTTTCTGGAAGTACAGCGCGCACTGGATAGCGCACAGGCCGAGCAGCGTACGCTCAAGGGTCAGGTCGAGGAACTGCAGCACGCATTGCGTGCCGGTGAGCGTCGCGAGCGCGATCTGTATCGCGATCTGTCCGATCGCATCACGGCGGTGGACGCGAAGGTGCAGGCGTTGCAAACGGCCCAAGCTGCTGCTGCCGTGCCCGCAGCGTCGGTTCCCCCCACGGCGAACCCCGCGCCTACGACTGCGTCCATTACTGATAAGGATGTTTATCAGACGGCCCTGGAGCATCTCAAGGCGCGGGAGTACGGCACGGCAGAGAAGGCCTTTCAGGACTTCATGTTGGCGTACCCACAGAGCACGCTGGTCGACAATGCGCAGTATTGGCTGGGTGAGGCGTACTACGTCGAACATCGGTTTCAGGACGCGCTCGGCGCGTTCCAGCGCCTGCTCAAGGAATACCCGGAGTCGCGCAAGGTGCCCGATGCCTTGCTCAAGATCGGCTACGCCTACCAGGAGCTCAAGCGCTACCGCGAGGCGCGTGAGGCCTTGGCGCGGTTGGTGAAAACCTATCCGGATGCCAGCGCGACAGCCGAAGCGCGCGTGCGCTTGAAGCAGATCGCTGGGCGCCACTGACCATGGCGGCCGCGCCGCGCGATGACTATCCGGTCACGGAGCGTCTGCGCCTCACCGAAATTTTTGCTTCGCTGCAAGGCGAGGCCGATACCGCCGGCTGGCCGACGGTCTTCGTCCGTCTGACCGGCTGCCCCTTACGCTGCGGCTACTGTGACACGACCTATTCGTTCTACGGTGGGGAATGGACCTCGATTACAGCGGTCATCGAGCGCGTCCGTGCGCTCGGCCCACGGCGGGTGTGCGTCACGGGCGGAGAGCCCTTGGCGCAACCGAATGTGCAGGCACTGATGTCGCGCTTGTGTGATGCGGGATTCGCGGTGTCGCTCGAGACCAGCGGGGCATTGGATGCGTCGCTGGTGGATCCGCGGGTGGTGCGCGTGGTGGATGTAAAGACACCCGGCTCGGGCGAAGTCAGCCGCAATCTGCTCGCGAATATCGAGTCGCCGCGCGCCTCGGATCTGATTAAGTTTGTGCTCACCAGTCGTGCGGACTATGAGTGGAGTCGGGCGTTTTGCCGCGCGCATCAGTTGCCCGCCAAAGCGCAGGTACTGTTCTCCCCCGTGTATGGGGTGGTCGAGCCGCGCGCGTTGGCCGAGTGGATTTTGGAGGATCGCTTGGAGGTCCGCTTGCAAGTGCAACTGCACAAGCTGCTATGGGGCGAGGCGCAAGGTCGATGAGTGCGATCAAGGCTGTCGTGCTGCTCTCGGGTGGCTTGGATTCGGCCACGGTCCTTGCCTTGGCGCGGCAGCGCGGCCGCGCCTGTTATGCGCTGAGCTTTGACTACGGGCAACGGCATCGGGTCGAATTGGCGGCGGCCGCGCGCGTAGCGCAGCAGTGGGGGGCGATCGAGCACCGCACCGTCTCGATCGGTCTGGGTGGCTTTGGCGGCTCGGCCTTGACCGATCCTTCGATCGGCGTGCCTGAACACGGCACGACCGGCATTCCCATCACCTATGTGCCGGCGCGTAATACGGTGTTTTTGGCATTGGCACTCGGTTGGGCCGAAGTGCTCGGCGCGCGCGAGATCCATATTGGCGTCAATGCGGTGGATTACTCGGGCTATCCGGACTGTCGACCCGAATTCATCGCGGCTTTTGCGCAGATGGCCAACCTCGCCACCAAAGCCGGTATCGAAGGGGAGTCCTTCCAGATCGTCACGCCGCTGATGGCCCTGAGCAAGGCCGGGATTATCCGCGCCGGGATCGCACAGGGGGTCGATTTTGCCGCCACGGTGTCCTGCTACCAGGCCGACGCCGAGGGCAGGGCCTGTAGGGTGTGCGATTCGTGCCGACTGCGCCGCGCGGGATTTGCGGAAGCTGGGGTCGCCGATCCGACCCGCTATCAGGCTTAAGAGCCTGCGGGCCCGGGCGTAGGGCGGCACAAAGACGCTCGCAGGGGCTGTCGCGCCGCAGCACAAAACCCGATCGCCTGTTAGAATCGCGCCCGCTGTTCGGGCCGCATCTGGAGCGGCAGCAGTGGGGTTCAGGACCGGGCAGCCGGACACCGGAACCCCCAGCGTGGGGCGGTAGCTCAGTTGGTAGAGCAGCGGACTTTTAATCCGTAGGTCCCGGGTTCGAGCCCCGGCCGCCCCACCAGATATTCGTCTCGTGACGCGGCACGACGCTGCGGCAACCGCGGCTGGTGAGCGCACGCCGACGGGTAGCAGGCCGCGCAGCGCACGGCCACAGGTCGCCAAGCAACCACGCCGCGGCACCGCTACTACCGCTAGCTGGTCGGTGTCTGTCAGGTCGCTGCTGGCCAGTGCGCGCACGTCGGGTCCGCACGCGATGCGCGGGGGTTGCCGGCGCGGTCATTGTGACTGCCACGGACAGGGGGATCCGTAGCTCTTGTTATCACGGCGGTCTCAAAGCCACGCTGGCGCAAGGCAACGCCGCTTGCCGCACTACCGTCACCTGCGACGTACGGGCGTGCGCGATGCTTGCGCGCACATCCACCACGAGGCCGTGCTGGCGCCATGCGCGCTGCGGGTCAAAGCCCCGTTCGTGCTGCCCCTGCGGGCCCGTCTTTACAACACACGATCGCTCAGGGTGGTCACTACCGGGAGAGGAACCTTGGCTTATCCCGCGGCTGCCCGTTGCGGCTGCTGGTCGGGGCGCTGTATCGCACCCACCGGATGACACTCTGGGCAACGGTGGGCTGGACGACGGGGACTACACGGATGACGTGCGCCTGCGCGCGCCGACGCGCTGGCCAGAACGTGAGGACATCCGTGTCCTACCACACGGGGCGCAACACACGGTGCGGACCGCAGACGCCGCGCAAGCCGCCTAAGCGGCGGCTTGCGCCGATAGGGGGATATGGACAACGCGATGCGCGGTCATTCCCAGAAGGACACTACAAGGGCCCTACCGAGGCTGGTGCCGGAGTAGCGCTGGGCAACGAGTCCTTCTGGTCTAGCGGCGTATGTTGCGCCGCGGTCGGCGTGCAATCCGGGCATTCGCTGCCCACAGGGAGCGCCAACTTACCAGTCTAGATAATCGGCCAGATACCGCACGACGTCGTCTGCCATGCCAACACCGGCCACACCGCCGGGTACCGCATGGGCCAAGGGCAGCCCCATCATCGTCTCCACGAAGCGCCGTCCGGGCACCGAGACACCGGTGGCGCCTATCCGGCCCAGTCGATGGCCCTCGGCCTGCAATGCGGCCAAGGCTTGATAGAAGCCTTGTAGCAGCACCATGGAGATGCCTTTGCTCTGCACGTCCGGTCGCACCACCATGGAGGCGATGTAGACGTCGACGGCAACGTCCCGTCGCCACGGCGAGACCAGGTGCTCGGTGATGTGCAGGTCAAAGACCGAGTCCCGAGTGTTGAGAAAGAGTTCGAAGCCCGCCGGCGTGAGCGGGATGAATTCGATATAGCCGACCACATCGCCCTGATAGTGGGCCACCACCCGAGAGCGGGGATTCTTGCGGATCTGCCGCAGTTCTGCCGCTTCATCGGTCTGGTATTTTTCGTCATAGACGACCGCATCCAGCGCGCGGCAACGGCCGATCAAGGCCAGATCCAACTCGCGGACAATCTCTATGCGCGCCACGTCGGTCATGCGATTCCTCGTTGCTACTACGCACCCATGCCACGGGGCGCGGTGCGTCTCAGTGCTG
>CAIVRI010000113.1 GCA_903908265.1 uncultured Pseudomonadota bacterium | reverse complement strand
GTCAGACCACGTCTCGGTAGTCGATTTACGAAGAGCAAGGACGAAGAGACCATCAACCAGACCGAAGTCAGATCCACCTAACCGAAGAGGAAATCTGTCTTAACGACCGATACCACCTGTGACATCCATTGATCGGAATCCCATAAAATTTCCTTATATATGGTCGGTGACGTTACAGCGCGGGCACCTTACATCGCCTCTAGACAACGATCTGTGCGCCACGTCGCTTATGCTCAACGTGACGCTTTTAAAGTGCTGTTACCGCATAAACAGGCTAACGAGCGAACCAATCGATTGAAATGCTGAGAAACCCCGAACTTTCGAAAAAAAGCATAGATGAATACCCTCTATGTTCTGTCAAACTGGCGCGAATTCTCGCAGACCCGATGACCTGGGGCCTCGTTGGATAAAACGTGCGCCTGTAAAGAGGCTAGTTTCTCGGCGCGGCACCACCTGCAGCTCCGCTGCCGCCGGTGCGCGCTGGAGCGCGCAGGCAGGCTGACCAGCGCAACAGCGGCCGACATGGCCGCGATATCCCAATAGCCGTTATCCGTGTCGATTGAAGAGCGCGGCAATCTTCGTACCGTGAGGAACTTCGCGGAAGGCCGACCCGTTTACGTGCTACGGCGGCGACCTTCGCTGCGCCAGAGTTCGGGCGCGTTCGCCGCGGTACGCAACCGAAGGCAGCCCGTGGCGTCAATAAACGATCTCATGCTGCCCACTAATTAGACTAAAACTTGCAGTCCTTGAGGGGCACGATCTGCGTTCGATAGACCAACTTATGAATAATGTACAGAAGCAGAACAACGGGGATCATCAAATAGCTGCTAATAAAATCAAACCAGGAAAATGATGCCGCGCGAAAAACGCCGGCATTCGCGCCAAAAAGCACTGCGACGAACAATATGAGTGAAAGCCAAGTGCCGTAGGGGTAGGCATTCGATTTAAACAACAAGTCATTGACACTGCGCCCCTGCGCCACCCAGGACCGCCGAAAACGCAGGTGGCAGATGGCTATGCCAATCCAAACCAGAAATCCACTTAGACTGCTCGCGTTATAAAGCAACGCGTAAATTTTCTGATCACCAATATAATTTGAGAAAAATGCACATGCCCCGACGAGTCCTGTTGCAAGCAATGCCGCGACAGGCACTCCCCGCGAGTTCAGCTTAGTGAACTGCTTGGGGGCTTTGCCCGTGCATGCCATGGCATGCAGCATCCGGGTTGCTACATAGAAGGCTGAATTCCCACACGACAGTACCGCAGTAAGAATGACCGCATTCATCAAGCTTGCCGCGTAATACCCTATATGCGGCACATGCGAAAAAACCATGGTAAACGGCGAAAATGCCACATGCGTCTCGTCGCCGTTGAGTAGATTCGGGTTATTGAACCCAATTAATGTCCCCACAATAAACATCGCGCCGATATAGAACAGCAGAATCCGCCAGAACACCGTACGGATTGCCTTCGGCACGTTTTTAACAGGGTCCGCAGTCTCGGCGGCCGCAAGGCCCACGCCTTCCGTACCTTGGAACGAGAATCCCGCCACCATGAACACGCTAAGGACCCCAATGAAGCCACCGACAAAAGGTGCGGAACGCCCCGTCGCGGAATCTTGTAACGTCCAATTCTGAAATCCGACTGCGTCACCACCTAACCCACCAAATACCAACAGCAACCCAACGGCCAGAAAGACGATGACGGTGATGACTTTAATGCCCGAGAACCAGTATTCCGCTTCCGCGTAGGCCTTGACTGTCATCCAGTTCAAGCCGAGCAGAATGGCGAAGAAGCCCATCGCCCAGAACGTGGTGTTGGCGTGCGGGAACCAAAACTTCACTATCAGCGCGCCGGCCACCAATTCAGCCGCCAGCGTGATGGTCCAACTCAGCCAATAGTTCCAGCCCGCCGCAAAGCCGAGCGATGGGTCCACAAATCGTTCGGCATAAGCTTCGAAAGAGCCCCGAATGGGTAACTGGGTCGCCATCTCGCCCAGCGACTGCATCATGCAGTACACCGCGACGCCCATGATGGCGTAGCCGAGCAAAGCACCACCGGGACCCGCCTGCGCAATCGCACTCCCACTGGCCAGAAACAAACCGGTGCCAATCGCGCCACCAATGGCGATCATGCTGAGTTGACGCGCCGTAATTTCGCGTCGCAATTCCTGCGGGGGTTCGGGACATGTCGTCATGATTCAACCGGCCTCTGCGCAGCATGCGCTATACCCCGACGGTACCTGTCTGAGAGCGTCCCGTCACTAGCCAATTACCCGCCCGCATCGCTC
>CAIVRI010000112.1 GCA_903908265.1 uncultured Pseudomonadota bacterium | reverse complement strand
TTTTCCTAGCCTCGATGCGTATATGCAGGGTTATGCAGTCGTTGGCGACGTATTGGCCGGGCTGACCATACCGACCCTGCTGCTCGCAGCGCTCGATGATCCCATTATCCCCGCCGAAGATCTCAGCCGGCTCAGTCGGCCGACGGCGCTGACCGTAGAAGCCTTGCCGAATGGTGGCCACTGTGGCTTTCTCGACGCCTTGCGGGGGCCTTCTTGGGCGGATCGTCGCGTTGCCGCGTGGTTTGCCGATCCATCCGCTGGACCGTCAGGCCTAACGGCCTAACAGCCCCCTGGACGGCGCTGTTGCGCTCACGCCACCCTACCGCTGGTCGCCGTAACCCGGCACTTCATCGCATTGAGCCCTTGAGCGACAAACCTCGCAGGTAGAATGCATACCCGTACAGACTGGCCTAAAGAGCGCTCCGTGACCGACCACAATTCCCAGCCCGTTGATTTTGAGACCTTAGAGGCACCCTGGTATCTCCAGAAAAAAGCTCTAATAGTGGCCGCTACTGTGTTTGTGTCGGCGTCCGTTCTCATCATGGCGTGGCGCCACTTGCGCAATCATGGGCCCAACGCGCCGGAATTACCGATGGTCTCGGTTGTCGTCCCGGGCCGGTCCCCATACACGTTGACGGTGAACTTCACAGGCGCCATTACGGCGCACTACGACATGCCCATCGGCATCGATGGGGAAGGTGGCCGCGTATTGGCTATCCTCGTGGAGGCGGGCGATCACGTAAAACGTGGCCAAGTACTGGCGCGCCTAGACACCGCGGTCCTGGCGCCGCAGGTAGCTAGCCTAAAGGCTGCGCTCGAACAGGCACGCGCCGACGCGGCACTGGCGACCGCGGACTACCAGCGGGTGCAGAAAATTGTCGATACGGTCGCTGCCTTGTCGATTGAAGAAATGGAAAAGCGCCGGACCACTGCGGTCACGTCGGCGGCCCGGGTCCGTACGGCCGAAGCGCAGCTGGCGGAGTCGGAAGCACGCCTGCAGCGCACTGAAATTGTCGCCCCCGCCGATGGGATCGTGCTTACGCGTACCGCGGAGATTGGGCAAGCAGTGAGCCCCGGTAGTGCGCCGTTATTTCGCTTGGCCCGCGGTGGCGAGGTGGAAATGAAGGCGCAGGTTGCCGAGCAGGATCTGCCGAAGTTGCAGGTCGGCCAAGACGTCTCGGTCATGATCACAGGCGTAAGTAGGCCATTCGCTGGAAACGTGCGCTTGCTCGCCGCGGTCATTGACCCCGCTTCTCGTTTAGGAGAAGTGCGCATTAGTCTGCCCAAAGATCCGCTGCTTAGGCCTGGCGCTTTTGCGCGTGGCAGC
Source organism: uncultured Pseudomonadota bacterium (assembly GCA_903908265.1). Taxonomy (GTDB): domain Bacteria; phylum Pseudomonadota; class Gammaproteobacteria; order Steroidobacterales; family Steroidobacteraceae; genus CAIKZZ01. The sequence goes on along the minus strand of CAIVRI010000112.1, from coordinate 29,079 downwards.
GCAGTGGTGGGCAGTGAAGAGAAGCCGCTTGTGCCACAAAATGCACTCCTCAAAGACGACGCAGGCAGCTATGTGCTGCTGGTCGACGCCGCCAATCGGGTAGTCCGTCGTCCGGTGCGCTATGGCAGCGCGCAACCCGGCGGCATCGTCGTGCAGGAAGGGTTAGACGGCAGCGAGCAGTTGGTCGCAACCGCTGGTGCCTTCCTAAAGGAAGGAGAAACAGTTCGCATCGCCAACGGTGAGCCGAAAAAACCGTGAAAAATATTTCTGCTTGGGCGATCAAGCACCCGATTTTCCCTATCGTACTGTTTACGGTGCTGACTTTTGTCGGCATCGCCTCCTTTATCAAGCTGCCCATTCAATTGCAGCCGGATATCTCATTTCCGATGGTTGATGTGGTGGTGTCGCAGCCAGGCGCTGCGCCCACCGAGATGGAAACGCAGATCTTGCAGAAGATCGAAGGTGCAGTCGCCAATATCGGTAACGTGCATCACATCCAGTCGCGTGCGGTCGAAGGATCGGCGATGGTGTTCATTGAGTTTGAAATCGGCACCCCGATTGATCGTGCTGTGAGTGACGTGCGTGATGCCGTCGCGCGTGTCCGAGGCGACTTGCCGGAAGGGATCCAAGAGCCGATTGTTCAGCGGATGGATGTCGAGGGTAGCGCGATCGCTTATTACGCCGTCAGCGCAACCACGATGACGGAAGAGCAAGTGAGCTGGTTTGTCGATCATGCGATCTCGAAGCGACTGCTGACGCTGAAAGGGGTGGCGCAGGTGTCGCGCGGCGGTGGCGTGAGCCGTGAGGTGCGGGTCGACCTCGATCCAGATCGGATGCAGGCGCTGGGAATTACCGCGGTGCAAGTCAATCAGCAACTGCGTGGCTTGAATCTTGATGCGGCAGGTGGCCGTGCGCAACTGGCCGGTGGAGAACAGTCGATTCGCGTTCTCGGCGGGGCGCACTCTGCCCGCGATCTGGGGATGACCCAAATACAACTCGGTGGTGGGCGCACCGCGCGGCTCGATGAGATCGCAAACGTCTATGATGGCATCGACGAGATCCGCACGATCTCTCGTCTGAATGGACGTCCAGCGACCACCTTCGGCGTGTACCGGTCACGTGGCAACTCCGACGTAGACGTCTACGACCGGGTAACCAAAGAAGTCGCGAATCTTGTCGCTGAAAATCCCGGCGTGTCCTCGAAACTCGTCTTTACGACAGTGACGAATACCAAAGCATCTTACGATGCGGCGCTGCGCGCATTGATTGAGGGCTCGTTGCTCGCTGTGCTGGTGGTGTGGTTATTTTTGCGAGAAGGCCGATCGACGGCGATCTCTGCGCTCGCCATCCCGCTGTCAGCGATCCCGACCTTTGCCTTCATGCTGTGGATGGATTTCACGCTAAACAATATCAGTCTACTGGCACTTTCCTTAGTGGCTGGCGTGCTGGTGGACGACGCAATCGTTGAGATTGAAAATATAGTTCGTCATATACGAATGGGCAAGACGCCCTACCAAGCGGCTCTTGATGCAGCGGATGAAATCGGGCTCGCGGTGGTCGCGACGTCGGCAACGATTATCGCCGTCTTCCTGCCTGTAAGTTTTATGGGTGGCATGAGCGGCCAATACTTTAAGCAGTTCGGTCTCACCGTCGCGGCTGCGGTGTTCTTCTCGTTGCTGGTGGCGCGACTGATCACGCCGGTCATCGCGGCGTTCATGTTGAAGCCAGAGAAAGCACAGAGTCACCTCGATGGGCCGGTCATGGCTTGGTATCTGCGTGCGCTGCGTTACTGTGTTGCGCATCGGCGTCGTACTTTTGCCGGGTTCGCGGTTTTTTTCATCGCATCGGTCGCCGGTTTGCTGCTGATCCAGAAGAATGCATTCCCGTCGGAGGATTCGGGTACCAGCCAAATATCGGTGGAGTTGACCCCTGGAGTGCGTATTGAAGATACGGCGAAGGTTACGCGCCGGGCGGCCGAGATTCTGGCGCGTCATTCCGAAGTCGCTGATGTGCTTGAGATCGCTGGCAGTGGCGATGACGGCGATGTGCGCACTGGCCAGTTGTTTGTCGCATTGAAGCCGCGTAGTGAGCGGGCCCTCGATCAAAAGACCTGGCAGGATCAGGTGCAGATTGAGCTCAATCAGATCCCCGACGCGCGGGTGGCGTTCGCGAATCAGCAAAATTGGGCTGGCCGCGATATCACCTTCTATCTCACTGGCGATGACCCAGTCGCGTTGGATCATGCAGCGCACGCGGTGCTGGATGGCATGCGCGCGATCAACGTGCTGCGCACGCCAAGGATCAATGGCGATATGCCAAGGCCAGAGATTCAGATCAAGCCTCGTCTGGATATTGCAGCGGAACTGGGCGTTACGGTGCAGTCGATCAGTCAGACGGTGCGCATCGCTACGCTTGGCGATATTCCTCAGAACGGCGCAAAGTTTTCTCTGACTGATCGCCAGATCCCAATTCGTGTTGGATTGAAGGAGTCGTCACGGCGCGATTTGTCCACCATTGAGAATTTGCCGGTGCCGACACTGGCGGGTGGCAGCGTGCCGCTGAAAGCGGTGGCCGAGGTAACCTTCGGGCAGGGCCCGGTGGCGATCCGACGCTACAACCAGAGCCGGCGGCTCATGATCGATGCCGACCTTGCGCCGGGAGCCACCTCCGGCGATGCAGAGGCGAAGATCGCCGCGCTGCCGGCAATGAAGAATCTGCCGTTTGGCGTGCGCAAGGTCAATACAGGCAATCTTGAGTTCATGGCGGAACTCATGACGAATTTTGCGCTGGCGATGGGAGCGGGCATTCTGCTGGTCTTTGCAGTGCTCGTACTGTTGTTCGAGCGCATCTTCCAGCCGCTGACCATCCTTTCGGCGTTACCGCTGTCGTTGGGGGGTGCCTTGTTGGCGTTGTCGATCTGTGGCATGCCGTTCTCGATGCCGGTGGTGATCGGAACGCTTATGTTGATGGGCATCGTGGCGAAGAACTCGATTTTGCTGGTCGACTTCGCGATTGAGGAGATCAGGGCGGGCAAATCCCGGATGGAGGCTCTGGTTGAGGCCGGGCATAAACGTGCCCAACCGATCGTGATGACCAGCGTTGCGATGATCGCCGGCATGCTGCCTTCGGCCCTTGGATTCGGTGAAGGTTCGGAATTCCGGGCGCCCATGGCGATCGCGGTCATTGGCGGTATCATCAGTTCGACCTTCCTGACGCTGGTGGTTGTCCCGGCGATGTACACCTTGATCGATGACTTTGAGGGCTGGCTGGGTCCGAAGTTTGCGCGGCACGTGACGCCCCACAACAACGCCTGAGCGCAGCGGCTGGGCGCTCTACTACCCGGCCGGTGGATTTCCGCCTGATGGACTGCCGAGCACCCGCCCCTCGCTGCAATCTAAATTGGTGCAGTGCAGCATTGATGGTGCGGCGCAGCATTGACCGAGGCGCGCCGCCTCTGCATCATGTCGCTCTTTTTCGCCTGCTTCGACCGCGCCGGTTGGAGACTGAGGACGTGTGATGACGACCCCCCAGAGACCCTCGGTTCGCAGCCTACCGACGAGCACGGACGCGCTATTGAATGGGGGCTTCGATGCCGCCGGTCTTTATAGTCCGACGTTTGAAAAAGCGAGTTGCGGCTTTGGTTTGATTGCCAACCTCGATGATCAGCCGAGCCATTGGTTGGTGCGCACCGCCATTGAGTCGCTCAATCGGCTGACCCACCGTGGTGCGATTGCGGCGGACGGCAAGACGGGCGATGGCTGTGGGCTCTTGCTGAAGAAGCCGGACCGTTTCTTGCGTGCGGTGGCGGCGGAAGCGGGTATCCCGCTAGGGCTGCGGTACGCGGCTGGTATTGCCTTCCTGTCGCCGTTCGACGATGTCGCGCAGCGCGCCAAGGCGACGCTCGAGGCACAACTGCGGCGCGAGAACCTGGTGGTTTCGGGTTGGCGCCCAGTGCCTGTCGATACCACCGTTTGTGGTGCCGAGGCGCTGCGGACATTGCCGCGCATGGAGATGGTCTACGTCTCAATCGTCGATGACGTGGATGAAGCGAGTTTCAACCGCCGACTGTACCTGGCGCGTCGCCGCACCGAGAAGGCGCTTGAGCAGCGCGACCCCACGTTTTACATGCCCTCCCTGTCCGCCAGTACGCTGGTCTACAAGGGCATGGTGATGCCACAGCATCTGCCAGAGTTCTTTACTGACCTTGCCGACGAGCGCATGGAAAGTTCGGTGGCGGTATTCCATCAGCGCTTTTCAACCAACACACTGCCGCAGTGGCGGCTCTCGCATCCCTTCCGCTTCCTCGCCCATAACGGCGAAATCAACACGATTTCCGCAAATCGCAACTGGGCGGTTGCGCGCGGGCCTCTATTCCGGTCACCCCTGCTACCGGATTTATCGGACATTCAGCCCTTGGTCTCGCTGTCGGGGTCGGATTCTCAAACGCTCGACAACATGTTGGAAGTTCTGCTCACCGGCGGCTTGGATGTGCTGCACGCGATGCGACTGCTCGTGCCCCCGGCTTGGCACAGCGTCGATACGATCGACCCCGACCTGCGTGCCTTTTATGAGTTCTACTCGCCGCATATGGAACCATGGGACGGACCTGCCGGGATCGTGTTGACGGATGGGCGTTACGCAGCCTGCACCCTAGATCGTAATGGCCTGCGCCCCGCCCGTTGGGTGATTACCCGCGATCGCCACCTGACGATCGCCTCCGAAATCGGCGTCTGGGACTACCGCCCGGAAGACGTTGTGCAGAAGGGAAAGATGGGGCCCGGTGAGATCTTGGCGCTGGATCTACAGACCGGAGAACTGCTCGACACTAAGCGGGTCGATCAGATTCTAAAAACCCGGCATCCCTATAAGACCTGGCTCAAGAAAGGGGTCCGTTATCTCGAGAGTGACCTGATCGACCCGCGCCTCGCGGCCGAGCCAATGGATCGCAATACGCTCGACACGTATCGCAAGATGTTCAATATCACGGTTGAGGAGCGCGATGAAATCATTCGCGTTCTTGCCGAAGATGAGAGCGAAGCGGTCGGCTCCATGGGCGATGACACGCCGTTGGCGGTGATGTCCCACAAGATTCGCTCTCTTTACGACTACTTTCGGCAGCAATTTGCGCAGGTCACGAATCCACCGATCGACTCCCTGCGTGAAACGATCGTGATGAGCCTGCAGACGCAGATCGGGCCTGAGTGCAATCTGTTCGCACCCTCACCCGAGCACGCCCGCCGCATCGTGTTGAATTCGCCCATCCTGTCGCAGAGAAAACTGCGCCAGATCATGGCATTCAAGGACTTTGGCCTCGATAACGAGTTCATCGACCTACAGTATCCGGCCGAGGACAACCTAAAGGATGCGCTGCGCCGTGTCTGCGATCAGGCAGAAGCCGCAGTGCGCGCAGGCAAGGTGTTGCTGCTGATCTCCGATCGATATCTCGTGGAAGGGAAGATTCCCATTCATGCCTTGCTGGCCACCGGCGCTGTGAACCACCGACTGGTGGAAACCGGCCTGCGGTGCAAGTGCAATCTGTTGATCGAAACCGGTACGGCTCGTGATCCGCACCATTTCGCCTGTTTGATCGGTTATGGCGCCACCGCCGTCTATCCGTACATGGCCTACCAGACTCTCTTTGATATGACTCGACGCGAAAAAGGCACGTTGTCGGCAGAGAACCGGGCCGAGCTTGGTCGTAGTTACCGCCGTGGCATCCGCAAGGGCCTGTTCAAGATCATGTCCAAGATGGGCATTTCGACGCTGGGCAGCTACCGCAGCTCGCAGTTGTTCGAAATCGTCGGCTTGCATGACGAGGTAGTAAAAGCTTGCTTTGCCGGTACGGTCAGTCGTATTCAGGGAACGGATTTTTCAGACATAGAAATCGATCAGCGTGAGCTGGCGGGGCGTGCCTGGGACCCTTTGGCGCCGGTGGATCGTGGCGGTCTGCTCAAGTACGTCCACGGTGGCGAGTACCACATGTACAACCCAGACGTGATTGCGACACTGCAGGCAGCAGTGATTACGGGTGATTACGAGCATTATAAAATTTACGCTGCAAACGTGAATGAGCGACCGGCTAGCACCTTACGTGATTTGTTCAAACTGCAGCCACAAGGGGCAGCCATCCCGTTAGCTGAGGTGGAGTCGGTCGAGGAGATCGTCAAACGCTTCGATTCTGCTGCAATGTCGCTCGGTGCCTTGTCGCCCGAGGCGCACGAAGCACTAGCGATTGCGATGAACCGACTTGGGGCACGCTCTAACTCCGGCGAAGGTGGCGAGAGTCGTGATCGATACGGCACAGAAAAAAATTCAAAAATTAAACAGGTCGCGAGTGGCCGTTTCGGCGTGACGCCGGAGTACCTCATCAACGCAGAAGTGCTGCAGATCAAGGTGGCACAGGGTGCAAAGCCGGGTGAGGGTGGGCAGCTCCCAGGCCATAAAGTGAACGAAATGATTGCGCAGTTGCGCTATGCGCGACCGGGCGTTGGCTTGATTTCGCCTCCCCCGCACCACGATATCTACTCGATTGAAGATTTGGCGCAGTTGATCTTTGATCTCAAGCAAGTCAATCCGCAGGCGCTCGTGTCCGTCAAACTGGTCGCAGAGCCTGGTGTGGGCACAATCGCCGCGGGCGTGGCCAAAGCGTATGCCGATTTGATTACGATTTCGGGCTACGACGGTGGTACGGGTGCAAGCCCTCTGTCCTCGGTCAAGTATGCGGGTACGCCCTGGGAACTGGGCTTGGCCGAAACGCACCAGACGCTGCGGATCAACGACATGCGCCACCGGGTACGCCTGCAGACTGATGGCGGTCTGAAGACGGGCCTGGACGTTATTAAGGCTGCGATCATTGGCGCGGAGAGTTATGGTTTTGGTACGGCGCCCATGGTCGCGCTCGGTTGCAAGTACCTGCGCATTTGCCATCTCAACAACTGCGCTACGGGTATCGCGACACAAAATGATGTATTGCGCAAACGCTACTTCATTGGTTTGCCTGAGATGGTCATTAACTACTTCCGGTTTGTCGCGGAGGAATGTCGCGAAATCATGGCGTCCCTTGGCGTGCGTCGACTGGACGAGCTGATCGGGCATACAGAATATCTGTCGATTATGGAAGGGAACACCAGCAAGCAGCGCAAGTTGGATCTGAGTCCGATTCTATCCACTGCGGGTCTGTCAGCAGAGGCGCCTCAGATCTGTCTGGATGCGCGTAACAGTCCCTATGACAAAGGATTGCTAGCCGAGCGCATGATCCATGAGATTTTGCCGGCTATTGAGGCGAAGTCCGGCGGTGAGTTTCACTACGCCGTCACGAATCGGGATCGTTCCGTGGGTGCGCGGCTCTCGGGCGAAATCGCGCGCCGTCATGGCAATCAAGGGATGTCGGATGCCCCGATCCAACTCATCCTCAAAGGATCCGCGGGTCAGAGCTTCGGCGTCTGGAATGCTGGGGGACTGTATTTGCATCTAGAGGGCGACGCCAACGACTACGTCGGCAAGGGGATGACCGGTGGGCGCATTGTCGTTCGGCCGCCAACCGGGTCGGTGTTCGTCGCCGCGGAGACCCCGATCATCGGCAATACCTGCCTCTATGGCGCAACGGGTGGTGAGCTCTACGCTGCTGGTACGGCGGGCGAGCGTTTTGCGGTCCGCAATTCCGGTGCCCTTGCTGTGATCGAGGGTGCGGGCGATCACTGTGGCGAATATATGACGGGTGGGGTGGTCTGCGTGCTCGGTCGCACCGGCCTGAATTTCGGTGCTGGACTAACCGGTGGTTTCGCCTACGTGCTCGACATGGATCGCGATTTTGTGGATCGGTACAACCATGAGTTGGTCGATATTCATCGCATCAGCATGGAAGGCATGGAGCAAAATCTGCATCACTTGCGTGGTCTCATCGAGACGCACGTGCGCGAGACGGACAGTCGTTTGGGTGCGCAGATTCTCAATGATTTCCGCACCTTCATCGGTCGCTTCTGGCTAGTGAAGCCCAAAGCGGCGGCCATCGATACCCTGATTGAAAACCTGCGCAGGGCCGCATAATGATCGACAAGACATTGCAGTTCTTGGATATCCCGCGGACGGATCCGGAGAAATTCCCGGTCGAGGTCCGATCCAAGGACTTTCGTGAGATTTATGTGTCCTTTGATCCAAAGTCGGCATCACAGCAGGCGGGGCGTTGCCTCGGCTGCGGTAATCCGTTCTGCGAGTGGAAATGCCCGGTTCACAACTACATTCCCAATTGGCTCAAACTGATTGAGGAGGGGCGCCTTTTCGAAGCGGCCGAACTTTCGCACGAGACCAATTCTTTGCCTGAGATTTGCGGGCGAATCTGTCCGCAAGATCGTTTGTGCGAGGGCGCTTGCACCTTGAATGACGGTCTCGGTGCCGTCACCATCGGCTCGATCGAGAAGTACATCACGGATGAAGCATTGAAGGCTGGCTGGAAGCCTGACTTGTCACACGTGCGGGCGACCCCGTATAGAGTCGCAGTCGTCGGCGCGGGCCCCGCCGGCCTCGCGTGCGCAGACGTCCTGGTTCGGCACGGCGTGAAGCCGGTTGTTTACGATCGCTATGCGCGGATCGGTGGCCTGCTGACGTTCGGTATACCACCGTTCAAACTCGAAAAAGAGGTGGTCGAGCGTCGACGGGAGTTGATGGAAGGCATGGGTGTTGAGTTCCGTCTCGGCGTTGAGATTGGTCTTGACGTCACACTCGAGCACCTGACGGCAGAATACGACGCAGTTTTTCTAGGCATGGGTGCTTATACGGCGGTGAAGGGCGGTTTTCCTGGCGAGGAATTGCCGGGCGTCCATGCGGCGCTGCCGTACCTGATTTCGAACATCAACCGTGAACTCGGTCTGGCCCCTGAGCGTATTGATTTCGCCGGTCAGCGCGTGGTTGTGCTCGGTGGCGGCGATACCTCGATGGATTGCAACCGTACCGCGATCCGACAGGGCGCGCAGAGCGTGACCTGTCTATACCGGCGCGATGAGGACAATATGCCGGGCTCTAAGCGAGACTATAAGAACAGCCGCGAGGAAGGCGTCGAATTCCTCTTCAATCGGCAACCGGTTGGGATCATTGGCAAGGATCGCGTGGAAGGCGTCCGGGTGGTGGAAACGCGCCTCGGTCCGCCCGGGTTGCGTGGTCGTCGTACCGTGGAGCCTATTCCTGGCAGTGAGAGCATCATTGCGGCAGATGCTGTGCTGATTGCCTTTGGCTTTTCCGCAAGTCCCGCGCCGTGGTTTTCGTCCGCAGGCATTGATTGCCATGCCGACGGGCGGGTGCGCGTGGCCCAGGACCCGACCCGGCCCTTTCAAACCACGAACCCGAAGGTGTATGCCGGCGGTGATATGGTGCGGGGCAGTGATTTGGTCGTGACGGCCGTGTTCGAGGGGCGAGAGGCTGCGCGCGGCATTCTCTCTAGCCTCGGGCTCGCGTTAGCATCGCGCGCCGCTTGATGATTCATCTAGTACAACCGGAGGGCTCTCTCATGACCACCATGAATCGACGTATCGTATTGGCATCTCGGCCCCAAGCGATCGCGGGCCCTGAAAATTTCCGCCTGGAAACGGTGCCCGTGCCGACGCCCGCAGTGGGTGAGGTGCTCATCCGCAATCATTGGCTCTCGCTCGATCCGTACATGCGGGGTCGGATGAGCGCGATAAAGTCTTATGCCGACCCACATCCTGTGGATGCCGTGATGTTGGGCGGGACGGTGGGTGTCGTCGCGGCCAGTGCCAACGATCAGTTTGCCGTGGGCGATACCGTGCTCGCCTTTGGTGGCTGGCAGGAGTACGCGCTCATCGCCGGCGACGGATTGCGCATGGTGCATCGTATCGACCCGGCGCTCGCACCGATGCAGCGCTATCTCGGTGCACTCGGTATGCCTGGCATGACGGCTTGGTTTGGGCTGAACCGCATCATTGAGCCTAAGGCGGGCGAGACGGTGGTGGTCAGCGCGGCGTCCGGCGCCGTGGGTAGCGTCGTCGGCCAGTTGGCGAAAGCCGCGGGCTGTCGCGTCGTTGGGATTGCTGGGGGACCCGACAAGTGTGCCTATGTGGTGGAGGAGTTGGGTTTTGACGCTTGTCTGGATCACAAAGCGCTGCGCGATACGCGTGATTTTGACAAGGCGTTGGCGGCGGCAGCACCCCAGGGCGTGGATGGATGCTTTGAGAACGTTGGCGGGATGGTGTTTGAGGGTACGTTGCGGCAAATGAATGCCTTTGGACGCATCGCCCTGTGCGGGATGATCGCCGGCTACAACGGTGAACCGGTACCGTTAAAGGACCCGACGGTCCTCCTGCGGTCTCGCCTCAAGGTGCAGGGTTTTATCATCAGCGAAAAGCCGGCGGAGATGGCTGAGGCATTTCGCGCACTGGCGGCCGCCCACGTGGCCGGCCAGTTAAAGTACCGCGAGTCCATTGCTGAAGGGATAGCGGCGGCGCCAGACGCGTTCTTTGGGCTGCTGCAGGGCCGGAATTTCGGCAAGCAATTGGTTCATCTGGCCTGAGCTTAATTGAGTTAAAAACTCAATATTTTCATAGGCTTGTGTAAAGTCCGCATGACGGGATGCCATGCGGGCTGCTACGCTTCGTTGGTCAGTATGGGTGCGCGGTGGCGCGGCCCCCCAACTCGGAGCGCGAATCGTTATGACTACGAATGCCGAACTGCAGAAACTGCGCGAGATCGCGCTGCCTCGGGGTGTCTCGAGCATGCTGCCCGTCTTTACCGCAAAGGCGAAGAATGCGGAGCTCTGGGACGTCGAGGGCAAGCGCTACATCGACTTCGCCGCCGGTATTGCGGTGCTCAACACCGGACATCTGCACCCCAAGGTACAAGCGGCGGTGCAGGCGCAGCTCGAGTTGTATTCCCACACCTGCTTTCAAGTCACGCAGTACGAAAGTTACGTGCGCCTAGCTGATCGCCTCAATCATTTGGCACCGGGGCCGACGCCTAAGAAGACGATATTCCTCACGACCGGCGCCGAGGCGGTTGAGAATGCCGTCAAGATTGCGCGCGCGTACACCAAGCGCAGTGCGGTCATTGCCTTCTCGGGGGCCTTCCATGGCCGCACGATGATGACCATGGGACTCACCGGAAAAGTTGCGCCCTATAAGGCAGGGTTTGGGCCCATGCCCGGTGAAATTTTTCACGTTCCTTTTCCCAGTCCCATCCTCGGCGTCACCGTCGAGCAGTCCCTGGCGGCGCTCGATACCTTGCTCAAGGCGGATGTCGATCCGGCGCGCGTGGCCGCGATCATCATTGAGCCGGTGCAGGGAGAGGGTGGCTTCTATCAGGCACCGGTGGAGTTGCTGACTGCGTTGCGCAAACTGTGTGATCAGCACGGCATCCTGCTGATTGCAGACGAAGTGCAGACCGGCTTTGCACGGACTGGCAAGCTGTTTGCCATCGAATACGCAGGCATTGAGCCCGATCTGATCACGGTTGCGAAGAGCCTCGCGGGCGGGTTCCCGTTGTCGGGCGTAATCGGCAAGGCGGAGGTCATGGATGGACCGGCACCGGGTGGACTCGGCGGCACCTACGCCGGTTCGCCGTTGTCTTGTGCGGCGGCACTGGCGGTGCTCGACGTGATTGAGGAAGAACATCTTTGTGCACGTGCCAACTCCATTGGCGCGCAGATCAAACAACGGCTCAACAGTTTCGTCGGCAAGGGCTATACGTGCGTGGGTGATGTGCGGGGTCTGGGCGCGATGATTGCGTTGGAGTTGGTTAAAGATGGGGATAACAGTCGCCCGGATGCAGACTTGACGAAGGCGCTCGTGGCGCGCGCCGCCGCCAACGGGCTGATCATCCTTTCGTGCGGGACGCGTGCAAATGTGATTCGTTTCCTCGTGCCGTTGACCGCAAGCGATGCGATCGTCGCAGAGGGGCTCGATCTGCTGGAGCGCAGCCTTGCTGAGGTGGCTTTGCCGGCGGTGGAGGCGAAAATTGCCTAATTTGCAGTATTGATTGCTGCAGAGCGTGGCCCGTGTCGTGAACGACACGGGCCACGCGCATTTTAAGCCTCAGCGCAGGTGGGGGCCGCACCAACCGGGTAGGTGCGTCGAGTCGTCGGAATGCGCCAATGCGATGGCTTCCTCAAGCGCGCGCTCAAACCTATTGCGCACTCGGCGCGCAGCAATCCGTTGCCGAAAATGAGTGGCCCATAAAAACTCGCTAAAAGGCGTCGTGTCTTTCGCGAATCCACCGGCCAAGCGTGTAGCGCCGGCCAGACTGCGGTAGGGATCGTCCTTGAGGTCGGCGAGCCGTTGAGGGATGTGCTTCGCAGCACAGCGGCGACCCTTGACATCATAGGGATGCAGCCAGCCCCGATGTTCCATGAAGGCCCAGAACTCGTCCGTGCCCAGATGGCGCAGGTCAGCGATGACGGTAACCCCGACTTCCCGTACGCCTTCGTCCAACAAGGCGCGGCACAAGTGATGATGATCGACCAGGAAGTGCTGCTCGCCTGGGCCGGCCACGACGGGCACCACATGTCGGCCCAGATAGCGGGCCCGGTGTCCGATACGTCGCCAATGCGCACGCTTGGCTTGGACTTCGTGCTGCCCGACCGTCATCTGCGTTGGATGGAGCGCCTCTAGTAGGGCCGTCTCGAAGTGAGGATCGTGCATTGGGGTGACCTCCTGCAACAGGTTGTGGTTGACTGGTGCGCATCCTGCCATGAGCATTCTGGTTCCACTCAGGATCCTCTGCCGATGCACGTCAGCTTTCACCAAGGATATCGGGTTGACCTCCCGCCCACCCATCCTTATCCGATGGGAAAATATGTGCTATTGCGCTCGTTGTTGGACGAGCGGGGTCTGTCGGCAGACCTTGATTATCGAGAGCCTGGTGAAGTCCCTCTGGAGGTTCTTAGTCGCGTCCACACAGCGGATTATCTCGCTCGTTTAGGCGCCGATGCCCTGACGGTGGCGCAGCGTCGGCAGCTCGGTATTCCCTTCACGCCATCGCTGTGGCGGCGCTCCCGGCTGACGGTAGAGGGGACTCGTTTGGCAGCCAGCGCCGCATTGACGCAGGGTTTGGCCGCGAATCTAGCCGGCGGTACCCATCACGCGTTTGCCGATCATGGGGAAGGTTATTGTGTAGTGAACGACGTCGCGGTTGCGATTGCAGATTTGTTGGCCGCAAACACCATCAGCCGCGCCTTGGTCGTTGATTTGGACGTCCATCAGGGCAATGGCACGGCGGCGATCTTTGCCGCCCGACCAGCGGTGTACACCCTGTCGTTGCATGGCGAACACAATTACCCGAGCGTCAAGGCGCGTTCGACCCATGATGTGGGATTGCCCGACGGTACGGGCGATGCTGCTTATTTGGATGCCCTGCGGGCCACCTTGGGGCCGGCGCTCGAAGAACACCAGCCAGAACTCGTCTGTTACGTCGCCGGCGTCGATGTGGTCGCCGGTGATCGTTTTGGACGGCTATCGCTCACGGAAGAGGGGCTGCGCTCGCGCGATCGGTATGTCATTGAAACGGTACGTGCACAGGGTGTGCCGCTGGCCATTGTGCTGGGCGGAGGGTACGCGCCAACAACGCAGCGAACCACCGAGCTACATGCGATTGTTTTTGAGGAGGCGCTGCGTCGTTGGCATCAAGAGCGCAGCGCCAAGAAGTCGGCATGCCCGGAAAATTAGGGTTGGCACAAAGCCAGAACCGGTGCATGATTCCGCCCCCCCCCGCGACCAGCGAGGGGTTCGGGCGTTTGCGAGAGAGGGGATTGGGTATGGCGAAAAAGAGAGCCCATCACGGCTCCGGTTGGACTGCATCGGATCGACGCAAACTCAAGGTGCTCGTGGAGCGAGGTGCCCCGCGCGCCCAGATTGCGCACGCGCTGGGACGCAGTGTGTCGGCGGTTTATCAGCGCATTGTCACTGAGCGACTCAGCCCGCGCCCCGATCTGACTTGATTGGAGTGGCGGTCGGCGCCAGAGTCCGCCTAAATCGAATGCGCGCGTGGAGCACGGCGCGGCGCGCTGCGCTTGACAACGCGCAACTGCGCGTCAGGCCATCGCCATGCGCAACTTCTTGAGTGCCGCTGTTTCGATCTGACGGATGCGTTCCGCTGAGACCGCAAACTCAGCGGCGAGCTCGTGCAGCGTCGCTTTGCCGTCGTCAACCAGCCAGCGGCGTTCGACGATGGCTCGACTGCGTGGATCTAGTGTGGCGATCGCGTGACGTAGGCGAGTACTCGAGGCGTCCTCCCATTCCTCGTTTTCCACCGCGATGGCGGGATCGGAGTCAGGCGCTGGCAAATAGGCGGCCGGTGAGTAACTGCTATCGTCATCGTCTTGGTCGGGGACCGGGTCAAAGGAGACGTCGCGCGCCGACAGGCGTTGCTCCATCTGGGTGACTTCGGCAGGGGTCACCCCAAGGTCGCGGGCGACCGCGGCAGTTTCTTCTGCCGTGAGCCACGACAGGCCCTTCTTGGCCTTGCGCAGGTTGAAGAACAACTTGCGTTGCGCCTTCGTGGTCGCCACTTTCACGAGGCGCCAGTTGCGCAGCACGTATTCGTGAATTTCGGCGCGGATCCAATGCACGGCGAACGACACCAAGCGAACGCCCATCGAGGGATCGAAGCGCTTGACGGCTTTCATCAGACCGACATTGCCTTCCTGCACTAGGTCGCCCATGGGCAAGCCATAGCCGGTGTAGCCCCGGGCGATGTGTACGACAAAGCGCAAGTGCGACAGCACCAACTCGCGCGCGGCGTCGAGATCGCCGCTTTCGCGCAAACGTTGGGCGAGCGCGAACTCATCCTCGCGTGATTGCACGGGGATGCGAGAAACCGCGTCGATGTACGCATCCAAACTGCCGATCGGGCCGCGTAGCGCGAGCGCGGTCGGCGTAGGAAGCGCAGAGGCAAGGGCCGAAGTCATCGCGTCATTCACCTTTCCGGGTCCAATTACCCAGGCTGGAGCTATGTTAGCACTCGTTTTATTAGAGTGCTAAGGGTGATGCAAGTTCCATGATGAATTTGGTTATTTGACAATAACTTAGCGTTTAGTTGCCACCGCCTGGTTCGATCTTGCGCAGCTGTCGGGTCGTCGTGGCGTAGGCGCCTAGCCACCCCAGCAGCGGGCCCCCGCCCAGCAGTAACAGGACCAATGGCCCGGAAGGGGCGGCCACCTTGTACAGGCTGCCATAGGCCGCTGCCGCTCGCCCCACGGGCCCACCTCCCGCCACTACCAGCAGTTCTACCAGCAGCGTGCTCACCAGTCCGCCGAGCAACCCGTAGGTTACGCCGCCGTACAGGAAGGGGCGCCGCACGAAGCGGTCGCTGGCGCCCAAGCGCTTCAAAATCTCTATCTCATTGCGGTGGGCAGCGACGTCCAGTCGCACCGTATTGCCGACGATCAGCAGCACAGCTCCCGCCAATAGCCCACCAAGAATTTGTGCCACACGGGCGATGGCATCAATAACGCTGCTATAGCGACGCACCCATAGACCATCAAACTGCACTTGATCCACTGCAGACAGACCGCGCAGGTCTGCCACTAAACGGTCAATCGCCGCCGGATCGCTCGCGGTGGCGCGAGGGCGCACGATGATCGCACCAGGCAGAGGATTGCCGCCGAGGACATCGAGCGTCGCGCCGAGCCCCGACCACTGGCGAAACTCCTGCAATCCCTCGTCGGGTGAGACATAACGTGTGGTTTGTACGTCGGCACGGCCAGCAACGCGGCTGGCGAGGCGTCGACTCTCCGCTTCGGGCAGGCCGCCTTTGAGGTACACCGAGACATCCAGCGCCGCATCGAAGCCTCGAGCGGCCAGTCGCGTGTTCTCGACGATCACGGCGAGCGTGGCCGGCAGTGTCAGTGCGATGCCAATCACCGCCACCGTGAGCGCGCTGGCCAAGGGTGCGCCACACAACCGTCCGCACGCGTCAGCGGCGGCGGCGCAATGCTGCTCGATCCAAACGAGTGCACGCTGCCTGAGGGGCCGGCGCTCGGCCGCGTTGCGCAGCTTAGCCAACCGCGTCTCCTACCACGCGGCCCGCGTCGAGTGACAGTCGGCGCGCACCCAACGGCGCTATAAGATGCACATCATGGCTTGCGACAAGAACCGTGACGCCGGCCTGTGCCACGGCAACCAATAGTCGCATGATCTCCAGCGCCAAGGTCGGGTCGAGGTTGCCGGTGGGCTCGTCGGCAATCAGTACATCGGGGCCCGCGACCAGGGCACGGGCGATACCGACCCGTTGCTGTTCGCCGCCGGATAACTCCAGTGCGCGCTGTTGTTCGTGCCCGTGTAGACCGACCTGATCGAGCGCCGCGCGCAGGCGCGACTTGAGTTCTCGTCGTGGTGTCCCGGCCACGATCAGCGGTAGTGCCACGTTGTCCCACACCGTGCGCGCGAGCAGTAAGCGGTGATCCTGGAACACCATGCCGACTCTTTGTCGGTAGGCCGGTACGTCCTGGCGTTCGACCTGAGTGAGATCGATGCCGCCCACCACGATGCGACCACCGGTCGGCCGTTCTAGCAGCCCGACTAATTTGAGCGCTGTGCTCTTGCCGGCGCCTGAGGGGCCAGTCAAAAAAACTAATTCGCCGACACCGACTTCGAGATCAAAATTCGTCAGCGCGGCGCG
This sequence comes from uncultured Pseudomonadota bacterium, assembly GCA_903908265.1. GTDB lineage: Bacteria > Pseudomonadota > Gammaproteobacteria > Steroidobacterales > Steroidobacteraceae > CAIKZZ01. The sequence goes on along the minus strand of CAIVRI010000112.1, from coordinate 12,462 downwards.
TCCTGTGACGTAACGTTTCTCAACGTGTTCGAAGCGAATCATGCCGGACGTGAGGGTGGGGCTGCGATCAGGGAATCAACGAAATCATCGACGTCGAATACGCCAAAATCCTCGATCGATTCACCCACGCCGACAAAACGCAATGGAATACCCAGCTCTGTCGCGATGGCAATGAGGATGCCGCCCTTGGCCGAGCCGTCGAGTTTGGTCAGCACGAGTCCAGTGACGCCGACAGCCTGCTGGAAGACGCGCGCTTGGGTGAGCGCGTTCTGCCCTTGACTGGCGTCGAGCACGAGCAAGACTTCATGCGGCGCGGTGTCATCGTGCCGGCCCAATACGCGTTTGACTTTGCGCAGCTCGTCCATCAGGTGCGTTTGATTTTGCAGCCGCCCGGCCGTATCGGCCAACAGGACATCGGCGCCGCGCGCTTTAGCTGCTGCATAGCCGTCAAAGATCACCGCTGCCGGATCGGCGCCGCTGGCCTGTGCAATCACGGGTACGCCATTGCGCTCGCCCCAGACCTGCAATTGCTCGACGGCGGCGGCGCGGAACGTGTCGCCCGCCGCGAGTACGACAGTACGGCCTTCCCCGAGCAGGCGGTGCGCGAGTTTACCGATCGAGGTGGTTTTGCCGGAGCCATTGACCCCAACCACCAGAATGACGAAAGGCTTTACCTCGGCGGGGATCACGAGGGGGCGCGCCACGGGACGCAGCAACTCCGCCACGTTACTGCGTAGCGCGGCGATCAGTGCGTCCAGATCCGCCAGCTCATTGCGGGCAACGCGCTTGCGCAGGTCACCGAGGATTCGTTCTGTGGCCGGCAGCCCCACGTCCGCTGTCAGGAGTCGTAACTCCAGTTCTTCCAGTAGATCGGCGTCGATCCGCCGCCCTGGCATCCATTCCGACAGGTCTCTGGCGATCGCAGCGGCGCCGCTGGCGAGTTTTGATCGCAGCCGGCCGAACAGGCTCTGCTGCGGCATCTCGGCCTGCCCGTCGGAGACGGTTGCAGGCGGTGAGGATCTTTTGAGGAAATCAAACATCGACAGCCTCGTCATCGTTGCGCCATTCTACCGCGGACGGGTCGCGCAATGCCGAATCTAGTTTCGACATAAAAAAGCCCTGTCGATCGCAGATCGATAGGGCCCATGCGAGGCGCAGATTTTGCTCAGGGATTCTGGATGTAGGTGGCGTCTGCAATTTCGAAAGCAGTGCCCATGTTGTAGGCGTAGCTGGCGAACTCCTCCTGCATTTCTTCGGTCACCAAAGGCATGATCGACTCGTCTAGCAGGGATCCATGCCCGCCGGCGGTGAACGTCACGTAGCCGCTTGCAAACCAGTAGCCTGCGAGGCTGTACTTCGGTACGCCTGCGAGTTGGATCAATCGGTCCGTGGCGGTATTTGGCACGACCTGATCGTTCATGACCTTTTGGAACAGGATGGGCTTGTTCTGCACCGCAATCGTGATGTGATTGATCGGATCACCCGCATCCATAGCCGCTTGCGCATCACCAAACAGGCGATTGAACAGGAATGTATTGGCCCCGAGTTTGGCGGCGACCGCGCTACTGATTGGGGGCCCAAAGGTGGCCGACTGTAGCAGCAAGTCTGTGATGCCACCGCCCACGGCGGACAAAGCGAACGAGTTGATATTCGAAGGCAGGCTCGCCACCGTTGCCCCCACCATTCCCCCGAGCGAGAGGCCCGCTAACTGTATGCGACTGGGGTCGAAGGGCGCCAGCATCGGGCCGGTATCGGTTGCCAATACCGTTGTGGGTGCTGCGAGGGCACGGGCGAGTGCGAGTTCGTCGATGACCGCCTCACGCAGGTTATCGCGACTCGTAATCGGGCTGGCGATCTGGATGAAATTGGCCCCAGAGCCATCGACTTGGCCATCGGGACCGGGCAGGCCTGTGGTGTTATTCACAACGTCCATATCGAAGGTGCGTTCGGCCACTCCTGGAATGCGCAGTCCGGCAGCGGGGTCGTTGGGTGTGATGCCATGCAGGGGCAAATCGATGGCCGCGACCGCGTAACCGATTTCCGCATAGGCTTCGGAGATAGCGAGCATGTTGCTGCGGTTGCCGGTAATGCCGTGTACGAAAATCACAACCGGCCACCCTGCCGATGGCCGGTTCTTATTGTTTGGTAGGGTGATCAGTACCGGCACGGGCACGTTATGGCGTGCAGCGGGGAGGGGGTTATAACGGGTAATGCGCTGACTGCCGGGCTGCCCAGGCACGAGGCTCACGGCAGTACCGGACTGCCATTGACCGGTCACTGCGGGTGTCGGATTGGTAGGCGTCGCATCCGCCGGTGTCGCCAGATAGTAGGGTAGCGTGATCGTACCCTCGTAGAGGGTGGAAATGCCCTTCAAGGCAGGGTTGTTGCCACCCGGATCGAGTACATCCTTGTCATTGAGATCAAGGCTCGTGATCGGATTATGTAAAACCTGGGCCGCGAGTGCGGGCGCTGGCCCCGCGAGCACTGCGTTTGCCATCTGCTCTAGCGTGTCTCGCGTTGATTCGGTCGTGAACGTAAACGCCAATGCGATCGATCCCAACGGTACCCCCGCCACCTGCGCAATGGTCAGCGCGGGCGCTGTCGCGTAGCACAGGCTGACCAGTGCTGCATTGCCCACGCCGTCGCAATGTGCGGCGGGATTGGTCAAGTTGGGGGGATTATCAATCGCTTGCCGGATCAGCGCGAACTCCTCATCGGGCATCGCTGGATCTGCATCGACCGATTGTAGGGCGGCTGTGACGAGTACCAAATAGCCGACGCCGCTTTCATCGACGAGGCCCGCAGGGCCGCCCATCATGGCTCCGCCGGTAGAGGGCGTCAGCGGCTTCAGCGGTTTAATAGAAACGACGGTGCCATCGGCGTCTGCGGCCGTAGAAAGATCGATGGAATAGTCGACGCCGGCAACCAGCACTCGGCGCAACCCGACCGGGACGCGCGCGATGGATGACGCGCTGGCCACCACGGTTCGCTGGGTGGTCTCGATGACGACCACGGCGCCTGGTATGGCGAGCGAAGCGGCTTGCACTTTTTTGGAAAAGCGGATGGTCATCTCGGTATTCACGCCGAACCCGTCGAGGGTGTTCAATGCGGTGACGTTGGGGGTGATGGCCAACACGGGCGCTTTGAGCGTGCCGTCGACACTGCCATTGAGATACAAATCGGTCGGATAGGGCAGGATGCCTTGTGCGGATTGGAACAGCGGTCTAAACGGTGCCGTGCTGAACCCGGGGCCGCCGTTGCCGGCCTGCGTGTTGGTGCTGCTGAGGGTGGACGAGCCGGACCCGCAGGCACCGAGCAAAAGAGCTGTGACGATCAGTAGGGTGACGTGGCGTAATCTCATGGCTTTGCAGTCCTCGCGGTCGAAGGTCCGTCGGGGCGTAGTATCGCAAGAGAAATCAATCGAAAAGGGTACGCCGTGACACGGAAGACTAGCAAAGCGGGTGGGGCGGCGACCCGACTTATGTCACATTTTAAGACCTTGGGGTCGGCCACTGGCGCCGGGTCGGTCCGTATCGTTGCCGGTCAATGGCGGGGTCGGCGTATTCCATTTCTGCTGGCCCCCGGCCTTCGCCCGACCCCGGACCGGATTCGCGAAACGCTCTTCAACTGGCTGCAGCGGGAGGTCGTCGACCGACGCTGCCTGGATTTGTACGCCGGTAGCGGCGCGCTCGGTTTTGAGGCGCTGTCCCGGGGTGCGGCCGCGGCGGTTTTGGTTGAGCGGGATGCCGGCGTGGCACAGACCTTGACGGCGGCCGCGGCGGCGCTCGGGGCGACGCAGGCCCAAATTGTGCGCGCCGATGCGCAGGCCTATCTCGCCGGTCCGGTCACCCCCTTTGATCTGGTCTTTCTCGATCCGCCCTTTGCGCTCGGTGCGCTGACCGAATTGTGTACACTTCTTGAAGTGCGGGGGTGGCTCACGCCCGCCGCGTTGATCTATCTGGAACAGGCGGCCCGTGATGTGCCGCCGACCTTGCCGGAAAACTGGCGGTTGATCAAAGAAACCCGTGCCGGTGAGGTACGGGCAGTGCTCGCACGCCGAGGGGATGGAACACCATGAGCTTGAAGCGACGCGCGATGTACCCGGGTACCTTCGACCCGATTACCAATGGCCATAAAGACCTGATTCGGCGCGCGGCCAGCGTGTTCGAGTATGTCTTGGTTTCGATTGCTGCCAATCCGGGCAAAGCGCCGATGTTTACGCTCGATGAGCGGGTGGATATGGCGCGTCAGGTGCTCGCCGATATCCCGAACGTCGGCGTGACCGGCTACACCGGCATCACAATTGAGTATGCGCGCGACCAGGGTTTGCATTGTCTGGTGCGCGGTCTGCGGGCTATTTCCGACTTTGAGTTTGAGTTCCAGTTGGCGAATATGAATCGCCATCTCGTGCCGGAGATCGAGACGGTCTTTCTGACGCCGCAGGAACAGTTCACGTTTATTTCCTCGACCTTGATCCGTGAGATCGCCACGCTCAACGGCAATGTGGGCGAGTTCGTGGACCCGTATGTCGCGGCGCGACTGCGCGAGCGCGCCGCCGAGCGCACGGCACGCGTGCGATGAGCGCTTGGCGCTGGGTGCCACTACGGCTCTTCGCGGTCGTCTGGACGGCTTGGTCGGCGGCGGTACTTGCTGCGCCGGTCCCGAAAAATGCCGTGGCCAGTGCCCACCCTTGGGCCACTGCCGCCGGCATGGACATGCTGCGCGCGGGGGGCAATGCCTTCGATGCCGCGGTGGCGATCAGCGCGGTGTTAGCCGTGGTGGAGCCGGCCAGTTCTGGCGTCGGTGGCGGTGGGTTCTACTTGCTGCATACGGCCAAGGGTGGGCGCGATGTCATGGTGGATGCGCGCGAGACGGCGCCGCTGGCGGCGCGTCCGGATCTGTATGTGGCGCCCGATCGGGCGCCCGGCGCGAGTTCCACTGATGGCCCGTTGGCGGCCGGTATCCCGGGCGAGCCGGCTGCCTGGGCGCATTTGGCTAAGCGGTATGGGCGCCTGCCGTTGCAACAAAGCCTGGCGCCGGCGATTCGGATCGCGCGTGAGGGATTTCCGCTCTATGCGCGACTGCAGAACGCAATTCGTGTGAAACAAGCGCGGCTCGCCGCGTCCCCGGAGGCAGGGCGGGTGTTTTTGGAGCACGGGCAGGTGCCCGAGGTGGGCGCATTGATCCGGCAACCGGAACTCGCCTCGACCCTAGAGATGCTTGCGCGAGATGGGGTTCAAGCCTTCTATCAGGGCCCGTTTGCTGATCGCTTGGTCGCGGCGGTGCGCCGTGATGGCGGCATCTGGACGCGGGAAGATCTCGCGCGTTATCGCGTCGTAGAGCGGGTACCGCTCACCTTGCATTACCGGGATGCGACCCTCGTGACGGCGGCGCCGCCCTCATCGGGTGGCGTCGTGATTGGCGATGTGTTGAATATGCTTTCCGGCTACGACTTGGCGCGATTGGATCGCGATACCCGCCGCCACCTCACGATCGAGGCGCTGCGCCGTGCGTTTCGTGATCGCGCGGAATATCTGGGTGACCCGGATTTCGTGCAGATGCCCTTGGCGCGCTTGCTCAGTGCCGATTACGCCGCGGGTCAGGCGACCTCGATACGCCTTGATCGTGCCACGCCGTCGGAAATGCTGCGGCCGGTCACTGCAGAGACGGAGGGTCAGCACACGACCCACTTCTCCGTGCTGGATGCGGCCGGTAATCGGGTCGCGGCGACGATTTCGATCAACTTGTTTTTCGGTGCGACTTATATGGTCCCTGGCACCGGGTTTCTACTGAACGACACCATGGACGACTTCTCTACGGCCCCAGGTCAGCCGAATGCGTTTCAGTTGGTGGGCGCCGCCGCGAATGCAGTGGGGCCGGGCAAGCGGCCGCTATCGAGCATGACGCCGACGTTTGTGGAAACGCCGCGGGGGCTGCTGATCATCGGCTCTCCCGGCGGCAGCACGATCATCTCGAATGTGTTGTTTGGCATCCTCGGCTGGTTCGACGGTCTCAGCGCAGCGGAGATCGTCGCGTTGCCGCGCTTCCATCATCAGTATTTACCGGATGTCGTGACGCTGGAGCCGGGCGCGTTATCTGCAGCCGAGCGCGCTGCGCTCGAGCGCCTCGGCCATCACTTGAGCGAAGGCCGCTATGGTTGGGGCAATACGCAAGTGATCACGTGGGATTACGGCACGGGGAAGGTGGAGACGGCGTCGGATCCGCGTGGCTTTGGCGCGGGGTTGGTGTACTGAAGCGCCGCGCATTCAGCGCTGGCAGATGGGGCACCAGTAGGTGGAGCGCTGGCCGATGATCCGCTGCGAGATGGGTGTATGACAGCGGCGACAGGCTTTGCCCGCGCGGTCATAGACGAAGAGGCGTTGCCGGAAGTAACCGGGATTGCCATCCGGATCCACGTAGTCCCGCAGCGTGGTGCCGCCGACCTCAATGGCATCACTGAGGACGCGTTTGATTTCAGCGGCCAGTCGCTGGCACTCCGCTTGCGTCAGTTTTCCGGCCGATTTAGTCGGTCGGACGCCGGCATGGAACAGGGATTCGCTCGCGTAAATATTGCCTACGCCGACGACATGCGCCGCGTTCATGATGAAGACCTTCGCGGGTACTTTGCGGCCACGACTGCTGCGATACAGATGCGCCCCGTCGAAGTCCTCGGAGAGAGGTTCTGGGCCTAAAGTGGCGAGTAAGGGATGGGCGAGCGGGTCGCCCGTGACCCAGTGCAGGCTGCCGAAGCGACGTGGATCGTTAAAGCGGACCGTGCGGCCACTGTCGAGCGCGATTTCGACATGGTCATGCAGGCGCCGGGCTAAGACGTCTGGCACGACCCGTAAGCTGCCCGACATGCCCAGATGCACGATCAGGGTGCCGCGGTCGGTGACCACGAGTAGATATTTGGCGCGCCGTTCGAGTCGCTCGACACGGGCGCCTGTTAGCTGGGTTTCGAGATCCGCCTCGATGGGCCAACGCAGACGACGGTCGTGGATACGCACCGACTCGATGCGCTGCGTGGTCATGGCGTCGAGGAGTCCTCGGCGCGTTGTTTCGACTTCCGGTAGTTCGGGCACGCCCGCTTCTCCCTGCTAGGGATCGAAAGTCTAGAGTAAATCGGGCAGCGCTGGGGCTGGTGGCCGCGTTCGCGCAGGGGGGGGCTAAGGCCGCGCGAGCGCGCCCAAAGGCTGCTACCGGCGCTGGGCAGCAACGACCAGGCAGCAAGCGCTGCCTGGCACGGCCGATTACTTGATCTTCGCTTCTTTGTACGCCACGTGCTTGCGCACGACCGGGTCGTACTTCGAGACTTCCATCTTCTCGGGGTGAAGACGCTTGTTCTTGGTCGTCGTGTAGTAGTGGCCGGTGCCGGCACTGGAGACGAGCTTGATTTTGTCACGCATGGGGAGGCTCCTCGGGCGGCTTTAGATTTTTTCGCCGCGCGCGCGTAATTTGGCTAAGACGTGCGCTACACCGTGCTTTTCGATGGTGCGCAGGCCGTTGGAGGACACGCGCAAGGTAATCCAGCGGGCCTCTTCTTCGATCCAGAAACGCTGCGTGTGCAGGTTCGGGAGGAAGCGGCGACGGCGCTTGTTGTTGGCGTGCGACACGGAGTTGCCGACGGTCGGCTTCTTTCCGGTGATCTGACAAACTCGGGACATGGCATCCATCCTGATGCGACCAGAAGCAGCCGCAGAGCCGCCTATTTAACCACCGCTTGTGGCCTCTTGCAATCGGTTATACGAGTCCGCGTTCAGCGAGGCTGATGCAGGCCCCCTCGCCGACGATCAGGTGGTCCATGACCCGGATGTCGACCAGCGCCAGCGCCTCGCGCAGGCGCAGAGTGATTACTCGGTCCGCCTCGCTGGGTTCGGCGATGCCCGACGGGTGGTTATGGCAGAGAATGACCGACACCGCCCGGACCTCCAATGCCCGCCGCACGACTTCTCGGGGGTGGACCTGGGCGCAGTCGATCGTGCCGCGGAACAGGCGCTCAAAGCCGGTGACCCGTAGCCGGCTGTCTAGGTAGATCAGGCAAAACGTCTCGTAGGCAAGGCCGCACAGCTCGCCCAAAAGAAATTCCCGGGCCATCCGCGGGTCGGTGAGCGGCGGTCCTGCGCGCAGTGCCTCGTAGTGATGGCGCCGCGCCAGTTCTAGCACGATTTGCAGTTGGGCAAGCCGCGCCGGGCCAATGCCCGGATGCGCGGCCAAGCGATCGCTTGGGGCGGTCAGTAGCCCGCGTAGCGAGCCAAAGGACCGCAGTAGGTCTTGTGCCATTTCGACTGCGTTGCGGCCGGCGCAGCCGGTGCCTAGCCAGACGGCAATCAGTTCCGTCTCGGACAGGGCCTCGGGGCCGGCTGCCGCCAAGCGCTCCCGTGGGCGCGGTTCCATAGGGTCAGGGTGTCTGTGCATGGCGGCATTGTCAGGGGCCCCGCTGCGCGACTGTGAGCCGAGAAAGTATCCCGTTCATAGACAAAGTCGCGAGTACCCGCGCGCTGCCATAACCGCAGGTTCTGACGCCCGGTTACCGCGGCCATTGGCCGATCGTCCTTTTGCGGTTGATAATGGGCCATGACCAGCGCATCTGCCCCCACCTTCCCCCGCCGCATCCTGCTCGGTGTCACCGGCGGTATCGCAGCCTACAAGGCGGCGGACCTTGTCCGGCGTCTACGGGAACGCGGCGCCGAGGTGCAGGTCATCCTCACCGAAGGCGCCGCCCGTTTCGTGACCCCGCTGACCTTCCAGGCCTTGTCCGGCCGCCCGGTCCGTGTCGGGCTGTGGGATGAAGCGGCCGAAGCGGCCATGGGGCATATTGAACTCGCTCGTTGGGCTGACTTGGTGCTTATTGCGCCGGCGAGTGCGGATTTTCTCGCTCGACTGGCCGGCGGCCTTGCCGATGACCTGTTGGCGACCACTTGTCTGGCGACCACGGCGCCGATCGCGGTGGCGCCGGCCATGAATCAGCAAATGTGGACCGCTGCAGCAACGCAAGCCAATGTGCAGACCTTGCGGACGCGTGGTGTACTTGTGCTCGGGCCTGGCGTCGGCTCGCAGGCCTGTGGGGAGACGGGCGCGGGGCGCTTGTTGGAGCCGAGCGAGATCGCGGCGCGCGTGTTTGCGTCGGACCCATCGACGGGGTCCCTGGCGGGGCGCCACGTGGTGATTACGGCCGGGCCAACGCGGGAGCCGATCGATCCGGTGCGTTTTCTGTCCAATCGCAGTTCCGGCAAGATGGGGTTTGCGGTGGCGGCGGCGGCGCAAGCGGCGGGCGCGCGCGTGACGTTAGTGGCCGGTCCTGTTTCGCTGGCGACGCCGACTGGCGTTGCGCGCATCGACGTGGAGACTGCCGCACAAATGTATCGAGCCGTGCACGCGGCGATCAGCGACTGCGATGTCTATATCGGTGCGGCGGCAGTGGCCGATTACACGCCGGGATGCTGCGCGGATAATAAGATTAAGAAGACCAGCGACACGCTCGATCTGCATTTAGAAAAAGCAGCCGACATTCTTGCTTCTGTCGCGGCGCTGGAGCGCCGCCCGTTCGTGGTGGGCTTTGCCGCGGAAACAACCAACGTCGAAGCGCATGCGCGCGCCAAGCTGGAGCGCAAGAAACTCGACTTGATTGCAGCCAACGAGGTGGGTGCCGAGCGTGCCTTTGACCGCGAGGACAATGCGCTGCTGTTGCTATGGCCGGGTGGTCGTAAGGAGCTGGCGCTCAAGTCTAAAGCCGAACTTGCCCACGAGTTTGTCGCGTTTATTGCCGATCGACTGGCCGCGGTCGCGGCGGGGGTTTGAGCGATGCAGAAGATGCAGGTACGGATTTTGGATGATCGTCTCGGTAAGCAGTGGCCTTTGCCCACGTACGCGACCCCCGGTTCAGCCGGTCTGGATCTACGTGCTTGTATTGCTGCAGCGCTGGTGCTCGAGCCGGGGCAAACGGAACTGGTGCCGACCGGCCTATCGATCTATCTGGCTGATCCCGGTCTTGCCGCTGTACTGCTGCCGCGGTCGGGGCTTGGGCATAAACACGGGATCGTTCTGGGCAATCTCGTCGGCCTGATCGACTCCGACTACCAAGGTCCGCTGATGGTGTCGGTTTGGAATCGCGGCCAGGCGCCGTTCACGATCGAACCGGGCGAACGGATTGCGCAGCTAGTTGTGGTGCCGGTCGTGCAGGTTGCATTTGAACTGGTGGATCAGTTCGTTGCCACCGATCGTGGTGCTGGTGGATTCGGTAGTTCCGGTCGTAACTGACCCGTACTGTCTCTATTTTTTAAACGATTTTCCGGTTTCTTTCAGTTCCCGGAAGCGCGCGATATCCTCAGCAAATTGATCCCGTGTGTGCTGCAGTTCCTCGCGCTTGGCGCGCAGTGCGCGCTGTTGTGACTGCGTATCCTCCAAGGTGCGTACAACGTCTTCGGCCAGATGCGCCGGCAAGACCGGAGCGGTTGCCTTGGTCGCGTACGGACGAAAGTGACGCATCTGCTCGGTCAATTGGGTGGTGCGGGTTGTCAGTTGTTCCAGATATTGGGAAATCACGCGCGCTTGTCCGTCGATGATTTCTGACCGCCGATCCCGTAAGGTTTCAATTTCTTCTACCGACAGGTAGGTCGCCAGTAGATTTTGGTCCCGCTGCTGGCGCTTCTTCTGCGCATCTCGCGCCGATTCCTCGGTGGCATGGGCGGCGTCCTCCGCGGCGATTTGTTCCGCGGAATGCCGACCGGGGATGGCGCCGACGGCCAGGCCGTGCTGGTTGAGGATTGTTTGTTCCTGCTCGGCGTATTGCGCGGGTACTGCGTCGCCGTAATGGATCTCTCCTTTATCGTCGGTCCATTTGTAGACTGTGCCGGTCTTCACCGGCGCCGCGGCAGTCAGTACCGCTAGCAACAATGCGAGCCCGCCACCCAGCAGTGGCCACTGCAATCCGCGTCGAGAGTCCGTGTGCTGCACGTCAGGCGCCCGAGGCGACCCCGTACCGCGCGCGGTACGCTTCCAAGTCCTCGAGGGCTTGCGCTGGCACGCCGTCGACGCCGTCGCGGACGCCTGCGATCAGGGCGGATAGCGTCAGTATCGAGACCACGGGCAGTCCGAAGTCATCGCGCACCTCTTGTACCGCCGAGCGATGGGACTCCCGACCCTGTTCTTCACGGTCTAGGGCAAGCAATACGCCTGCTGGCGTGGCGCCTGCTGCAGTGATGATGTCGATGGACTCGCGGATCGCGGTGCCGGCCGTGATGACGTCATCGACAATGAGCACGCGTCCAGCGAGCGCCCTGCCGACGATTCGGCCGCCCTCACCGTGGTCTTTGGCTTCCTTGCGGTTGAAACAGTAGGGGACGTTGCGGCCGTGTTGCTCGGCGAGCGCTGCGGCGGTTGCCGCGACTAGGGGGATCCCTTTGTAGGCGGGTCCGAACAGTAGGTCGAACTCGAGTCCGGAGCGCACCAAGGCAGCGGCGTAGGCGCGGCCAAGCCCTGCGATGGCGCTGCCCGTATCAAACAGGCCGGCGTTGAAAAAGTAAGGGCTCTCCCGGCCCGACTTGAGTGTGAAGCGCCCAAAGCGCAACACGCCGAGTCGCAGAGCCAGATGCAGGAAGTCGCGCTGGTAGGTTTGCATGGCCCCTAGTGTGAAACAGACGGGCGGCTACCCACAAGCGTCCGCTTGCTATGATGGCGAATATGCGTATAGCGACTTTGAATTGCAATGGCATCCGCTCGGCGGCGCGGAAGGGTTTTTACGACTGGATGCCGGCCCAAGGCATCGACGTCCTCTGCCTGCAGGAGACCCGCTGTACCGACGCCGATATTGCCGAGTCTCTCTATCATCCCGAGGGCTTTCATAGCACTTGGGTGCATGCACAGAAGAAGGGATACAGCGGCGTGGCGATCTACGCGCGGCAGGCGCCAGACGCGGTGATCCGCGGCTATGGGTCCGATGAATTCGACCGGGAAGGCCGCTATCTTGAGTACCGGTTTGGGACGCTTTCAATCATCTCGGTGTACCTGCCGTCGGGGTCCTCAGGGCCCGAGCGTCAGGAGGCTAAGTATCGCTGCTTGGCAGGTTTTGAAGCGCACATCAGCGCACTGGCCGCGGGTGGCCGAGAGGTTGTTCTGTGTGGTGACTTCAACATCGCGCACAAGCCGATCGATCTGAAAAATTGGAAGGGCAACCTTAAAAACTCGGGTTTCCTACCGGAGGAACGGGCATGGTTGGACAACGTATTGGGTCCGATGGGATGGGTGGATGCTTTCCGCGCCGTGAATGCCCAAGCCGATCAGTACACCTGGTGGTCAAATCGGGGTCAGGCCTGGGCCAAGAATGTGGGATGGCGGATTGACTATCAGGTGACCACCCCGGGGATCGGCGCGAAAGTGCGCTCGGCGGCCATTTGGAAGGACACCCGTTTCTCCGATCATGCCCCACTGATTTTGGACTACGACCATGGCTTCTGATAACGCAAA
>CAIVRI010000111.1 GCA_903908265.1 uncultured Pseudomonadota bacterium | reverse complement strand
TCAAATGAGTGGTGAGTTCGGATGCGTTGGCGTTTTGGTAGATGCAAAGCCTGCTGCCGTCGCTTTCTACGCGCGTTACGGGTTCGCCGAACTTCCCGTAGACACGGGCGCGAGTCAAACGGCGCCGGTCGCGATGTTCCTGGCGCTCAATCGGATTCCGGCACTCTCACGCTGAGTACTGCCTGGCCGCCGCGGCATTGCTGCTGAATGCGAGCAGTCGCACGTTCGGTGCGGTTAGGCCAGGCGCGATCAGGATCAGTTATCGTGCGACACCTGACACCGGAAGGCAGACCAATAAAATCAGATAGTTGGGCTGTTTCTGCCCTTCGTGAAAGTCCCAAATGGACGCGTATTCGACTCATCTACCTCGGGGAACGAGACGGTAAGGGGACATCAGGACGCCTTGGTGATATATTCTTCCCTTACGCGGGAAGCATTAAGGATCAAACATGACGGTAGCCACTCGCAGGCACGGGACTTGGACCGCCAATGAAGCCGGAGTTGTGGCCGGCGTCCCGCTCAAGAGCGTGCACAAGATCATCGACGCTGGGCTCCTTGCCGGTGCCGTCGTGACCACCGGTGGCACGCGGCTGATCGGTGGACGTGGCGTGCTCGCGATCAAGCTCGCTCATCGGACTCGTTCGACGCTGACGCCGGTGGTACGCGAGCGCATGCTAACCAGCATCCTCCGATCAAATATCCGCGTGTTCCGGGACGACTCGGTAACGGTGGACGTTGCGGCCATGGAGCGGGAAGTCGATGCAGGGCGTGCGGCGCTCGAACGGGCCCGTAATGCTGTGACCGTTGATGACCGCATCATGGCGGGGATTCCTTGTCTTTCCGGAACCCGCATCCCGGTCCATGAAGTCGCTGCGCTTGCGGCGAGCGGTGAGAGCCTTGAGCAGATGAAGCGCGTGTGGCCCGCACTCACTGCCGAGTTCGTCGGCCTCGCGTCCGTGTACGCGGAGGCGTACCCGCGCCGCGGGCGCCCAGCGCGGCTCTCGACCCGGGGCCTGACGAAAGTCGGCGCGACCAAGCGCCTGAAGATCCGGTTGCCTACCTGACAATGAAGTTCCTGATCGACGAGTGTCTGAGCCCGGAGCTCGCGACGCTCGCCCGGACGCAGGGGTTCGGTGGATCGACCCACGTCACCTGGCTCGGGCTCGGTGGACGGCCTGACTGGAATATTGCGCGGCGGGCCGTCGATGACGGGTTCGTGTTTGTAACGAACAATAACCGCGACTTTCTCGCGCTGTATCGGCGCGAGGAACTGCACGCGGGCCTCGTGTGCTTGACGATCGAGCCGTCAGTTCGGGGGATCGACTTGCAGCTCGCGGTATTCACCGCGCTTCTCGAGGAACTGACAGACGAAGAGCCGTACAACGAAGTGCTCGACGTGCAGATCGGGAAGGATCGCAACGTCAGCGTCTCCCGCTATCACTGGACCGCCGCGTCAACGCCGCCGCCGAGGCTGGCACGCCGGAAAAGGACTGCGAGGCGTAAGTCTTGAGACCCGACCGCATACGCTCGGCCGCAGAATCGGGCTCCCCATCAAGTCGATGGAAATGGCGCCGCTTCGCCGCCGCACCGCAACATCGAGACGGCCGGAATTACGCCGGAGTAACGAAAGGCGTAGCTGAGAAGGGCGGCAGGCGGCCGGAAACCGTGAAGCCGTGACGGCGCGCGAGATGGCAGCCACGATGGGGTGGCTGTCGGTGGGTCTACGCACGATCAGGATCAGTTATCGTACGAATAGGGCTAGACGCCGTTGCATCAGTCCCATCGGTGGAGACGAATCGTCGCTACCGCGGCTTTAGGCTCTTGGCGCAGCTTGCGTAGATTCGCTCCGCCATCGCGTCCAGTTCCTGGAAAGTAGGAATGCGATCGTGCGCCGGACCGGTCGAGGCATCCAGCGCGCATTGGCAAAGCGCCCGACTGTTCGCCTCGCCCTGGACTCCCTACTGCGCAGGCGCGGGCCTGACCTGACCTGCGATTCCTGGTCCAGCCTGATGTTTCCTAAAATGGTTGAACGGAGGGTTGGGAATCATGCCGCAACAACGGTTCACGACGGAAGAAATTATGCACAAGCTGCGTGAGGCGGACGTGCTGTCCGGTCAGGGGGCGCAGCGACATCGATCGTTGCGGCTGCAGGCTGAGAATAGCCGCCAATCGATAGGCAGAAACGATCGTAGGCATACAAAGCATCGACTATAACTATCAGAAGATAGGCCGTACAGTTTGGCTTCTGGCACTGCCAGTGCAAACCAACGCCCCCACCGTACCAACAGCAAGACAGCCCCGCTGCAGCACACGGCCCACGCGGTGAGCCGTCCGGTGGACTGCCACAGCGCCCTCGCCACCGTTCCTAGGAGATTTGCCATGCGCCCGTCTACTTCGTCAGCACAATGCCCCTTCCACCCCGCCGGCGGCGCTCGCGCGACGCAGGGCACACAGTCCAACGCCGACTGGTGGCCGAACCTGCTAAACCTGTCCATTCTGCACCAGCATCAGCCGGTGTCGAACCCGATGGGCGGCGACTTCGACTACGCCGCGGCATTCAAGACACTGGACTACGCTGCGCTCAAGCGCGACCTCGCGGCGCTGATGACCGATTCGCAGGATTGGTGGCCCGCGGATTGGGGGCATTACGGCGGTTTGTTCATTCGCTTGGCCTGGCACAGCGCCGGCACCTACCGCGTTGCCGATGGTCGCGGTGGCGCCGGCAACGGCAACCAGCGCTTTGCCCCCATCAATAGCTGGCCGGACAACGGCAACCTCGATAAGGCGCGGCGCTTACTCTGGCCCATCAAGCAGACCTATGGCAACGCCATTTCCTGGGCTGACCTGTACATCCTGGCCGGTAACGTGGCGATGGAAACCATGGGCTTCAAGACCTTTGGCTTCGGTGGGGGGCGCGAGGATATCTGGGCGCCGCAGGAGGATGTCTACTGGGGCGCGGAGACGGCGTGGCTGGCCACCAGCGATCAACCCCATAGCCGCTACGTCGGCGAGCGGGAACTGGAGCAACCGTTGGGCGCCGTGCAGATGGGCCTGATCTATGTGAACCCGGAAGGCCCGGACGGCAACCCCGATCCGGTGGCGAGCGGCCGTGATGTGCGCGAGACCTTCGCGCGGATGGCGATGGACGACCACGAAACCGTAGCCCTGATCGCCGGTGGCCACACCTTCGGCAAGGCCCACGGAGCGGGTGCCCCGCACCACGTTGGACCGGCACCCGAAGCCGCGCCGCTCGAAACGATGGGCTTGGGTTGGATCAATGCGCACGGTACGGGCAAGGGCGCCGACACCACGACCAGTGGCATCGAAGGCGCCTGGAAGCCCCATCCAACCACCTGGGATATGGGTTACTTCAAGGTCTTATTCCAATACGAATGGGCGCTGGTGCGCAGTCCGTCCGGTGCACAGCAGTGGCGCGCCCAGGACGTTGCGCCAGAAGACATGATCGCTGATGCGCACGACCCCACCATCCGGCATGCACCGATGATGACCACCGCCGATCTGGCGCTACGCTTTGATCCCGCGTACGAAAAAATCGCGCGCCACTACGCGGCACACCCGGCGGTGTTTGCGGAGGCGTATGCCCGCGCATGGTTCAAGCTCACGCATCGCGATATGGGCCCGAAGGTGCGCTACCTCGGCCCTGAGGTGCCCGCTGAAGCGTTGCTCTGGCAGGACCCGCTGCCGGCGCTGACGCATGCCGTGATCGATGCGCAGGACGTCGCCGCGCTCAAGGCCGAGATCCTGCGTTGCGGTCTGACGCTCAGCGAGTTGGTCTGCACCGCCTGGGCCGCGGCCTCGACCTTCCGCGGCAGCGACAAGCGCGGCGGCGCCAACGGCGCACGCATTCGTCTGGCGCCGCAGAAGGACTGGGACGTCAATCAGCCCGAGCAACTGGCCCGGGTGCTTGCGGTGCTCGAGGTCGTGCAGCGGCAGTTCAATGCCGACCAACGCAGCGGCAAGCAGGTATCGCTGGCGGACCTGATCGTGCTGGCGGGCAACGCCGCCGTCGAAGCAGCCGCCAAGGCCGCAGGGCATGCGGTCGAAGTGCCCTTCTTGCCGGGCCGTACCGATGCCATCGCGGCACAAACGGACGCAGCGTCTTTTGCGGTGCTCGAACCGCAAGCTGACGGCTTTCGCAACTACTGCAAGCGCGCCGCTGCGGTCTCCCCCGAGGCGCTGTTGGTCAATCAGGCGCAGTTGCTCACGCTCAGTGCGCCTGAAATGACGGTGCTGCTCGGCGGGTTACGGGTGCTGGGTATCCAACCAGCGGGCTCGACGGCGGGTGTCTTGACCACGCGACCAGGGCAGCTGAGTAACGACTTTTTCGTGCACTTGGTGCAGATGTCGACGGTGTGGACACGCGTGGGCGACAACGCCTACGAAGGTCGCGACCGCAGCACCGGTCAAGTGCGGTGGACGGCCACGCGCGTGGACCTCTTGTTCGGCGGCAATTCGCAGTTGCGCGCGCTCGCGGAGCTGTATGCCCAGAACGACAACGCGCAGAAGTTTGTGCGCGACTTTGTCGCCGCGTGGACGAAGGTGATGAACCTCGATCGCTTCGATCAGCGCTGAAGGGTGCCGCAAAGGTCGATGCCATCGGGGTCCGGCGTGCGTCGCGCCGGCGTCGGTGGCATCGGGCCGACGGTTACGGGGGAGAGGCTGGCGCGCGGCGTGTGCGCGGGCCCCAAGCGCACCGGCGTCGCTGCTGCAGTCGGTGGGCTGCTGCGCGCTGTAGCCGCTTTGCGCCGCACGGCAGCCCAATGCAGGGCGCAAGTAGTTGCTGGACGCATGCGCGATGGGGGCAGCCTTGACGCGTTCCCGGATCGCGGCGTTGGCGGCCTTGGCGAATGGGGGCTCGCGCACGGCAACGTCCCGAGTTGCATAGGGCAGAGCGCCGTATAGATCCGCACGGTCCTTGTCCTGCCGCCGCTCCCGCAGATGCAACGCGCTACCCCGTGCTACCCCGTGCTGTACGGACCTGACAAAAGCGACCGGCGACGGCGCGGCCAGCCGGGCCGCGTCATTCAGGCGTGGTCGGGACCCAGCGGAAGGCACCTCCCTCCGCCGCGATATGACCGACCCCGGGGAACGGGAAGTGCGGTGCAAACACCAGCTCCTGTTGCCGGGCGAGGCGCGCCAAGGTGGCTTTGCGGGTGACCTTGGCTTGCGCGGCGTCGCGATCGAAGCTCATGGTCCACTCCGGCTGCTGTAGGGACAGGACCGCACTGTGCGCCATATCGCCGATATCCAGCAGGCGCTTGCTGCCCGAGCGCAGTGCATAGCCGCTATGGCCGGGCGTGTGGCCGGCCAGCTCCACCGCGCGCACGCCCGGTGCCAGTTGCTGACCCGGTGTGAAGGCTTGTACCTGCGCGGCAATCGCTTGCACCTGCGCCTTGACCTTGTCCTGACTTTGCAACCACGCCCATTCGGCCTTGCCCATGCGGATGACAGCGTGGGGAAAGGCCGATTGGCCCTCGCTGTTGAGCAGGCCGCCGACATGATCGCTATGGCTGTGTGTGATGAGTACGTCGGTGATCGATTGCGGTGCGATGCCGGCTGCCTGGAGACTGGCGAGCAAGGCCCCCTGCGCGGTAGGACCGATGCCGGTATCGAGCAGCAGTAGACGCGGGCCGCTGCGCACGAGCAAGGCATTGACGCTGAGCGTGACGCGATCATCCGGCAGGCCGTTTGCTCGCAGCGCCGCGGCGATGGCGGCGGTGCCCACGTCCGTCCCGAACAGGGTGCCGTCGTTGGGCACGACAAATTGGGCGTCGTGCAGCGCGATCAACTGCAGTCGACCGAGCTGGAAGGGGTGGGCGCTCGGGGCCACG
>CAIVRI010000110.1 GCA_903908265.1 uncultured Pseudomonadota bacterium | reverse complement strand
CGCGTTAAGCCATCTGGCGACTTTACGTCCAGCGGTCGACGCCTTTTTCGACGGCGTGATGGTGAATGCAGAGAATGCCGCGGTGCGGAATAATCGGCTCGCACTATTGGCCGCGGTGCAGCAGTTATTTCTCGCCATTGCGGATCTGTCCCGCTTACCCGGTTGAGCTGTCAGGCCCCGGTCATCCGGGGCCTGCTACGCCAGCGCTAGGTTTTTGGCTTAGACTGCCGCCATGCAGTGGCTCCGCTCATTAATCTTTACGACGTTCTTCTTCGCGTCGTCCGTTTTTTTCGGTTTCATCATTGTCTGCGCCGGTGTGTTGCCCTATCCACAGCGGTTCGCCTTGGCGCGCGCGTGGGGACTTACGCAACTCTGGGCAGTCCGCGTGCTGTGCGGTCTGCACTACACCGTCGAAGGTGAGCACCACATACCTGCAGGCGCGCACATCGCCTTTTGGCGGCATTCGTCAGCCTGGGAGACGATGGCACAGGCGGTGGTCTTTCCGGCCCAGGCTTGGGTGCTGAAGCGGGAGATTCGTTGGATCCCCTGCGTCGGTTGGGCCACGATGTGTTTAAAGGCCATTGCGATAGACCGTAAGGCTCACACCGCCGCCGTCATGCAAGTAGTCACCCAAGGGCGCGCGCGGTTGGCCGCGGGTATTTGGGTAATGGTGTTTCCGGAGGGGACCCGAGTGGGCGTAGGTGAACGACGACGCTACGGCCTGTCGGGTGCGATGCTCGCCACCCAGTCCGGCGCGAAAATTGTGCCTGTTGCGCACAACGCCGGGCGCTTCTGGGCACGACGCGGGCTGCTGAAGCAGGCCGGCACAATCCGCGTGGTGATCGGGCCACCGATCGAAGCGGCGGGACGTGACGCACGCGTGGTGACCGAAGAGGCCCGCGCTTGGATTGATGCCAAAGTCGCTGAACTCGGCGGCTAGAAAGCCGCCGAGCGCACCGCTAAATCGCTCGGTGTGCGATTTTAGATATCGAGATTGGCAACCGCCAGCGCGTTCTTCTCGATGAACTCCCGTCGCGGTTCCACCTGATCACCCATCAGGGTCGTAAACAAGTCGTCGGCGGCTACCGCATCCTCAATGCGCACCTGGATAAGGCGACGCGTCTGCGGATTGATCGTGGTGTCCCACAACTGATCCGGATTCATTTCACCGAGACCCTTGTAACGCTGAATCGTTTGGCCACGGCGGGCCTGCTCCATCAACCAAGAGATCGCGTCTTTAAACGATGCGACTTCACGCTTATCGTTACCCTTGGCAACCAACGCACCGCTTGGGAGCAGTCCTTGCATCGCAAGGTTGAGCTCGGCGATGCGCTTGTACTCCGCGGAGTCGAAGAATTCGCGCTGGATGTGCTTCTCGGTCGTCAGGCCATGCTGCGTACGATGGATATCTAAACGGACGGGTTGGCCGCCGGCGTTGACTTGCAACTCGACCCGATAGCGACGCGGTTCATGTGCATCCGAATCGGTGTGCGCTTGTAGAGTCTGCGCCCAGTGAGCGAGGAACGTGGCGTCGTTGAGATGCTCTGGACGCACGATAGGGACGTACAGCATCGCCTCCAGAATATGCGGATCGTAGCGTCGCGCCCAGCGCGTCAAGATCGCCTGGACCTCAATGTACTGTCTGGCAAGACTCTCTAGGGCCACACCATCCACGATACGCGCAGCGCCGGCCGCATCGGTCGTGTGAATCGCCGCCTCGTCCAATGCATTGCGTAGCAGCAGCGAGTTCAGCTCCGCGTCGTCTTTAACGTAAGTTTCGCTCTTGCCGCGCTTCACCTTGTACAGGGGGGGCTGGGCAATATAGATGTGTCCGCGCTCTATCAGCAGAGGCATCTGACGATAGAAGAAGGTCAGCAAGAGGGTGCGAATATGGGCACCATCGACGTCGGCGTCAGCCATCAGGATGATACGGTGATAGCGTAGCTTGGCGACGTCGAAGTCGTTGCGTCCGATGCCACAGCCGAGCGCTGTGATCAGCGTGCCGACCTCGGCGCTTGCGAGCATTTTGTCGAAGCGTGCTTTTTCGACGTTGAGAATTTTGCCTTTCAAGGGCAAGACTGCTTGTGTACGCCGGTCGCGACCTTGCTTGGCACTGCCGCCTGCCGAGTCGCCCTCGACCAGGAACATTTCGCAGAGGCTCGGATCTTTTTCCTGACAGTCGGCCAACTTGCCTGGCAAGCCGGCAATATCGAGCACGCCTTTACGGCGGGTCATTTCACGCGCTTTTCGAGCAGCTTCTCGCGCACGAGCGGCGTCAACGATTTTAGCGACAATCGCTTTCGCTTCACTAGGGCGCTCTAAGAGGAAGGCTTCGAGACGTTGGGCAACCGCAGATTCCACGATGCCCCGAATCTCGCTCGATACCAACTTGTCTTTGGTTTGTGAGGAAAACTTCGGGTCGGGCATCTTCACGGACAAGATGGCCGTCATGCCCTCGCGGACATCGTCTCCCGTCATGTCGATTTTTTCTTTCTTCGCCGCACTCTCAATGTAATCGGAGAGCTTGCGTGTTAAAGCTGCGCGAAAGCCTTGCAGATGCGTGCCGCCATCCTTCTGCGGAATGTTGTTGGTATAACAGAACATCGATTCCGCGTAGGAGTCGTTCCACTGCGCTGCGACTTCAACAGTGATCGGGCCGTGCTGATCGCGGAAATAGAAAACGGTTTCATGCACCGGTGTCTTGCCACGATTCAAATGTTTGACGAAGGCGCCGATTCCGCCTTCGTATTCGAAGACGTCACGGCGCTCGTCACGTTCATCGATCAATTCAATTCGCACGCCAGAATTCAGGAACGACAACTCGCGCAATCGGCGACAAAGAATTTCGTAACTGAATTGGATGTTCGTAAACGTTTCTGCGCTGGGTTTAAAGCGCAGTGTCGTGCCGCGTTCTTCGGTTGGTCCGATCAACGTCAGCGGGTGCAGGGGGACGCCGTGGCGATATTCTTGGCGGTGCATTTGGCCTTGGCGGCCAATCGTTAAGGTCAGCGATTGGGAAAGCGCATTGACGACCGAAACGCCGACACCGTGTAAACCGCCGGAAACCTTGTAGGAGGTGTCATCAAATTTGCCGCCCGAGTGCAATACGGTAAGGATCACCTCTGCAGCAGAGACGCCCTCCTCGGGATGGATATCCACCGGAATGCCGCGGCCATTGTCGGACACGGTCACGGACTCGTCGGCATGCACGGTCACGACCACTCGGTCGCAATGACCCGCCAATGCTTCGTCAATGGCATTATCGACGACTTCGAAAACCATGTGGTGCAAGCCGCTGCCGTCATCGGTGTCGCCGATGTACATGCCTGGTCGCTTTCGCACCGCGTCAAGACCCTTTAAGACCTTGATTTTACTGGAATCGTAGACGTCGTTTTCTGACATGCGAGTATCCCGTCTGGTTCGGCCCTCAGTATAGCATTCAAGGGCTTAACGAGCCCGTCTGGTGTACGGCAGGTCGCGTGACAGGGGCAGGAAACCAGAACGAGTCTCTTTTAAGAATGCGCTGCGTTGAGCGAAACACTGCACTGGCAAAAGCGCTTAGGGATAACAGTTATCCACAGGTTACCCACAGGCGGGGGTCACTTTGCCACGTTCCACGTGGAACATCGCACCCGGATCACCTAGCGCAGCGAGATCCGGACGGAGGGACGTCACGAACAACTGACTGGAAAGTCCGCGCACGATGGCAAGAAGGGCTGCAAGTCGGGTGCCATCTAACTCAGCGGCAGGATCATCCAACAGTAAGGCGCCCCGCCCCGGGTGTTTCAACTCCTGGACACTGAGTTGCGCCAAAATAAGCGCAGCCGCCAGTAGCTTTTGTTGGCCACGCGATACGCGCTCCTTTGCCACCAATCCGTCTACACGAATCGTAATATCTGCGCGATGCGGGCCAACATGCGTGAGGCCCAACTTAGAGTCGCGCTCCCGACTCTTCTCCAATGCAACTGGGAAATCGTCTTCCTGCGCCCAACCTGGCGCATAGGTCGCCCGCACATCAGCGCCTAGTAGCTGACCGCCCATCTGACGCAGGGGTTCTGCCAACGCCTCGAGATAGCGGCGGCGCAGCGCATCCAGCTTAGCGCCCGAGTCCAACAGCTCTAGATCCCACACCGAGGCACTAGGAGGAGCCGCAGGGAGCCGCAACGCGGCATTGCGTTGCCGCAGCGCGCGGTGGTACCGCTGCCAGACCTCCATAAAGGAATGTTCCACGTGAAACACTCCCCAGTCTAAAAACCGCCGTCGCCGTTGCGGCCCCTCCTCAAGAAGCTTGTGCACCTCCGGATCAATGATCTGCGGCGGAAAAAAGTGGGCTAAGGCCGCGGCGGATGACGCTGGCGCACCGCCAACCCGTATTTCCGTCCCCTGCCGACGGCCACCCACCCCCAAGACCGTCTGCAATCCGCCTTGATCGACCCAACCGACCAACCTGAAGCCCTCTTGCCCCTGCCGGATCAAACGATCGAGACGCCGGGTCCGGAAGGAACGCCCCCGCCCTAGAAAAAAAAGCGCCTCGAGGAGACTGGTCTTCCCCGAGGCGTTTTCACCGACAAACAAGTTATAACGCGCGTCGAACGCTAAACGCACCCGCTCGAGGCAACGGAAATCGTCGATCTCGAGCTTTGCGAGGGTCATTCTCCGATCAAAGTCGCATCGGCATCACAACATAACGACTCGAACCACCGCCGGGTGCACGCAGCAGGCAACTGCTATTCGAATCCGTTAAACCGAGCTCGACCTCGACCCCATCCAGGGCCGCAAGGGCATCGAGGAGATAATTCACGTTAAAGCCGACCTCAAACTCTTCACCCTCGTAAGCGACTTCGACTTCTTCCTCGGCCTCTTCCTGCTCGGGATTATGGGCAGTGAGCACCAACAGATTTGCGCGTAAGGCCAACCGGATGCCGCGGTACTTTTCGTTGGCTAAGATGGAAGTCCGGTGTAAAGCACGACGCAATGCTTCACGATCCGCTTTCACAAGCCGACCAGGAGCGGCCGGAATCACGCGGCCATATTCCGGAAATCTTCCATCGATTAGCTTCGAGGTGAAGCGAATATCGCCGATCGTGACGCGAATGTGGTTGTTACCAACCTGCAGTGCTGCCACGCCTTCGTTTCCGATCAAACGCTGTAACTCGAGTACACCTTTGCGCGGCACGATCACTTGATGCACACCTGGCTTTAAGGCCATCTCAATCTCGCTTAAAGCCAGACGATGGCCATCAGTCGCTACTGTTCGCAGCATTTTTCCATCTGACTCGAGCAACATACCATTCAGGTAATAGCGCACGTCTTGCTGTGCCATAGAGAAATGCGTTTTCTCCAGCAATCCCCCTAACGCACTTTGATCGAGGTCAAAAGTGAGTTGCGGGTTGATCTCTTCCACAGCGGGGAAATCGACCGCTGGCAGGGTCGTCAACGTAAACCGACTTTTACCAGCGCGAACGACCACTTTGTCGCCATCCAGAGCAAACGTCACTACCGACTTCTCCGGCAGGGCCCGAATGATGTCGAGAAACTTCCGACCCGGCACCGTGATATCGCCTGCCGCCTGGACTGTCACGTCCCCACCGGCAACCAATTCCACTTCCAAGTCCGTCGCCGTGATGGCTAACCGACCGTTCTTGGCTGAAAGGAGAACGTTCGCGAGAATAGGCATCGTCTGGCGACGTTCAACGACGCCAATAACAGCCTGTAGTGGTTCAAGAATACGTTCGCGTTCACTGGTGAATTTCATCGTGACACCTTCGGCGTAGGCCGATCCGATTCGAAGTGCAGTCTTTAATCTTAATTCTTATTACCTAGGAATTCAGACTACTGCTGTTGCAGTAGAGGAGCTGAATATCACTGGATAACCTAAAAAACTTTATATTTATCAACAAAATACGACAAGTATAAGTGCCTCATAAGCAGGCTATCAACATGCTGCCATGCTGTGCGTGGCCTGTGGATATCTTGCCATGATTTTAGTGCAGGCAAAGAGTACACAACTTATCCACATCATCCAGTCAATGTTCTCAACAGGTTTGCGTAATCCTCATCGATACGTCGTTCTTCCACCCGTAGGTCACGAATCCGCCTGCACGCATGCAACACGGTCGTATGATCCCGGCCCCCAAACGCATCGCCTATTTCCGGTAGCGAATGCGT
>CAIVRI010000109.1 GCA_903908265.1 uncultured Pseudomonadota bacterium | reverse complement strand
GCCAGTACCGTCGGCAAGACCGAGCTCCGGCATTTCAATCCCACGTTCAAGGTCTGTGGCACGTCGGTCGTTCTTCACCCGCTCGAGATCGTCTCCGTCGCATTGGAGCAACTTGGTCCGGTTGTAGGATCTCTTAGCACCAAGAGCCAGCAAATCATTGCCGCTCTAGACGAACTGTTGAGTCGCGCCTGGAAGTAAGACGCGATCTGCAGCGTCCCGGACGCACGTGCGATAACTGATCCGTATCAACCAGCGGCTTTGCATCGAGCACCGGAACTTTTCTCAGTGCATTGGCAGACCACCGCTTTCACGCATCACCGCTAGAGCACGCGCCACCACGGGACGGCCAGTACGTCGGGCGCTAGCCATTGCAATTCTGCACCGGCGTGCAGCAGCAGACCGGCCCTCGCCTTCTTGCCGTACTCGGCGCGGAAGGCGCGCAGGTGCGTGGCATCGGAAAGTCGCGGCCGCGTCGTCGCCTTGACCTCGATCGGCAGCAGCTGGCCGCCCGCTTCGACCACGAAGTCGACTTCCTCGCCAATCGAGGTGCGCCAGTAGCCAAGTTCGGCACGCTCAAGACGAGCATCCCGCCAGGCGAGCAGATCACACAGAATCAGGTTCTCGAGATGCGACCCCGTCGGATCGCTCACATCCGCCAGATGCATCGCCAGCCCCACATCGGCCCAGTAGACTTTCGGTGACTTGATCAACCGCTTCGTTCGATGGATTGCATACGCCGGCAATCGAACGAGCTGGTAGGACGTTTCGAGCAGATGCAGCCACCGGTGCACCGTCGGCTGGGGCAGAGCCACGTCGCGCCCGAGCTCGGTCTGGTTCAGCAGTTGCCCAACCCGCAGCGCGGCGGCACGCATCAGGCGCCGGAAATCGGGCAGCCCACTAATCGAAGCCAGCGCCTGCAGATCCCGCTCGAGGTAGGTACGGACGTACCCGTCGAACCAGATCGCCCGATCAGGATCCGTGGTCAATTCCAGTGCGGGCGTTGGGTAGCCACCGCGCCGTGCGAACGCGCGCCAGTCGTCCTCGGGCTCGGCCGGTGTCGCGAACAGACCGTGCCACTCGGCGTCCGCTGTCGATAGCAGTTCCTCCCAGCGGCCGCACCGCCCTTCCCCGCGCTGCTCGCGCCGGGTCATCGGCCAGAGCGTCAGATACGATGCACGCCCCGCCAGAGATTCGGACACCTGCCGCATCAGGAGGAGATTCGCCGAACCCGTCAGTAGAAACCGCCCAGCAACCCGATCGCGATCGATCGCGCGCTTGACCGCCAGCAGGAGGTCTGGCTCGCGCTGCACCTCGTCGAGCGTGATTGGCCCCGATCCGCCGACGAGCACTTCCGGGTCGCGGCGTGCTGCATCGAGCACATCCAAATCGTCGAGAGAGAGGTAGCGGCGGGCGTCGCCAATCAGGTGTGCGGCGAGCGTACTTTTGCCCGTCTGGCGGGCCCCGGTGACGACCACCGCCGGCATCACCCGCAACCGGCTCGCGAGCGCCTCACCGACCAGCCTGGGAAGAGTATTCATAACATGAATGTTATCCATTCATAGCGTGAATGACAAGTATTTTATGCTCAACCTGAGGATTGCGCACTGTTGACCGGAAAGGCGATTTACCAGTTAGTAGAAAAGTTCGCCTAGCGTCGATAACTGACCGCATCGGGCCAGTTCGTATCCGATTTACGGGGAGCGGGTCCCCAGTCGACTGCTGCCCTGGAAGCACAGTAGGGGTCTGCGTTATGCCCAGGATGACGTTGCGGCTTACGTTGACGCCTATAGCTTATACCTTGGAGGGATAACTTATGAGCAACCCCGCCCAGAAGCGCGCCCTACGAAACTACCG
>CAIVRI010000108.1 GCA_903908265.1 uncultured Pseudomonadota bacterium | reverse complement strand
GGAAGGTCATCCACGTCGGCGATATGAAGCCGCGCGCGGTGGCTTCGGACCACAGCAGTACGATGTTGATGCCGGAATACAGTTGGCCATTGTGGCGGAGCGGACGGGCGATACGGCCCGTAGGACTTCCGGCGCTCCAGGGCTTAAGCCACGGTCGCACACCGCGCTCAAGGTCTTCTATGATGCGGTTAGTGATACGCGCGTAGACGTCTTCGCCGGTTTTGGAATAGCACTTCTTTGGCATGATAGGAATCTCCTCGTGCTGGGCCGCGCCATGCGGCCTTTCGACGGCGATCCCAAAGGCGGTGTGTTTCGGCATGGAATAAGGACCCCGTTTTCGGGGTGATCGGCATCCAATCGGGACCCCGTCACTGAGGGTCCACACTGGCTTCCATTTTCATGGGAGCCGAGATTGGAATGCTGGTCGTGGAGACGATTGCGAAGATCCGTCGGGCCTACTTCGTTCATGGTCATCCCATCAAGGCGATATGCCGTGCTCTCGGCGTCTCCCGGAAGGTCGTACGGAAGGTCATTCGCTCGGAGGCGACTGAGTTCCGTTACGAACGGGAGGCGCAGCCGCTTCCGAAGATCGGGCCTTGGAGCGACAAGCTCGATCAGTTGCTGTTGGCGAATGAAGCTAAGGCGTCGCGGGAGCGCCTGACGCTGATCCGCCTGTTCGAGGAACTACGCGGCTGTGGTTATGGCGGCGGCTACGATGCCGTACGTCGCTACGCCAGACGGTGGAGCAAAGAGCGAGGCGCTACAACGGCAGCGGCCTATGTGCCACTGAGCTTTGCGCCGGGTGAAGCCTACCAGTTCGATTGGAGCCACGAGGTCGTCCTGCTGAGTGGCGTGACGGTAACCGTGAAGGTGGCGCACGTCCGGCTCTGTCATAGCCGCATGCTGTTCGTGCGCGCCTATCCGCGCGAGACGCAGGAGATGGTCTTCGACGCCCACGACCGGGCATTCGCCCTGTTCAAGGGCACATGCCAGCGCGGCATCTACGACAACATGAAGACGGCGGTAACGACCATCCTCGTCGGCAAGGAGCGTCTCTATAATCGTCGGTTCCTGCAGATGTGCAGTCATTACCTCGTTGACCCGGTCGCCTGCACGCCGGCGTCGGGCTGGGAGAAGGGTCAGGTCGAGAACCAGGTAGGGCTCGTCCGTGAGCGCTTCTTCACGCCGCGGCTGCGGTTCAAGAACTACGACGAACTGAACGCCTGGCTGCTCGATAAATGCATCGCCTTCGCCAAGGCACATCGCCACCCGGAACAGACGGAGCAGACGGTGTGGCAGGTGTTCGAGGCGGAGCGGCCGAAGCTCGTTCCCTATGCCGGCCGGTTCGATGGATTCCACGCAGTGCCTGCGTCGGTCTCGAAGACCTGCCTGGTGCGCTTCGACAACAATAAATACTCGGTGGCCGCCAGCGCGGTCGGTCGGCCGGTCGAGGTCCATGCCTATGCCGACCGCATCGTCATCCGCCAGGGCGGGCAGATCGTCGCTGAGCATCCCCGCTCGTTCGCTCGCGGCGATACGGTCTATGACCCTTGGCATTACGTCCCGGTGCTCGCTCGCAAGCCGGGCGCCTTGCGCAACGGTGCGCCCTTCAAGGACTGGGTCCTTCCGGCCGCGATGGAGCGGGTTCGGCGTAAGTTAGCCGGCGCCGCCGACGGCAATCGGCAGATGGTCGATATCCTCACCGCGGTACTCACCGACGGGCTGCCGGCGGTCGAAGTCGCCTGCGCCGAGGCGATTACTCACGGCGTCCACTCCGCCGATGTCGTTCTCAACATCCTCGCCCGCCAGCGCGATCCCGGCCCGCCCGCCACGATCCTTACGCCAGCCGCGCTGACGCTACGCCATGCACCGATTGCTGACTGTGCCCGTTACGACAACCTCAGGAGAACTATCTAATGGAACGCACTCAACTGTTCGACCTTATGGGCGAGCTCAAGCTCTACGGCATGAAGGCCGCCTTCGACGAGATCATGGCCACTGCCATCAAGCGCCAGCATGAACCCCAGCGCATCGTCGGCGATCTGCTCAATGCCGAGATCGGCGAGAAGCAAGCACGCTCAATCAAGTACCAACTTACCATCGCCAAGTTGCCGCTCGCCAAAGACCTCGATGTCTTCCAGTTCGAGGGCACGCCGATCAACCAGACGCTCATCAACGACCTCGCCGGCGGCGGCTTCATCGCTCAGCAGCGCAACGCCGTACTGGTCGGCGGGACCGGCACCGGGAAGACGCACCTTGCCATCGCCGTTGCCAGAAGCTGCATCCGCGGTGGTGCTCGCGGTCGGTTCTACAACGTGGTCGATCTCGTCAATCGGCTTGAGACAGAGACCCGCAATGGGCGCCAGGGACGGCTCGCCGATCATCTGACCCGCATGGACTTCATCGTCCTCGATGAACTCGGCTATCTGCCCTTCGCACAATCAGGCGGCCAGCTTCTGTTCCATCTCGTCAGCCGGCTCTACGAACGCACCTCCATCATCGTCACCACCAACCTGGCTTTCGGTGAATGGCCCAGTGTGTTCGGCGACGCCAAGATGACCACGGCGTTACTCGATCGCCTGACCCACCACTGTGACATCGTCGAGACCGGCAACGACTCTTGGCGCTTCAAAAGCCGCGATGACGATCACGCACAAGCCCGCGCTCGCTCCGTCTCCGCAACCCCGGCCAGCTCCGACGGCGCGAGCGCTACCGGCAGAACCCGCCGTTCAAAGGGGTCCCTTTTGGATGCCGATAAGGGGTCCCATTCCAATGCCGATTGACAATGCCTCCTGCCTCTGCGGCGCGATCCGCTGAGCGGGCATCTCTTTGTGTTTCGCGGTCGTCGCGGCGATCTGTTGAAGGTGATCTGGCACGATGGTCAGGGAGCCTGCCTGTTCACGAAGAGATTGGAACGGGGTCGGTTCCTGTGGCCGAGT
>CAIVRI010000107.1 GCA_903908265.1 uncultured Pseudomonadota bacterium | reverse complement strand
TTGGCGTAGTAATAGGGGGCGCCACCGAACCAATAGGTCGAATAATAACCGGGCAACATTGGCACGAAAGCGCCGAATGGCGGGGCGATGACCATCCAGCCCATGCCACGTGGGCCATACCAGTTACCGCCTTGATACCAATAGCGACCGCCGCCATGGCGCACCTCGTAGCCGCCGTGCGGAATCCGCCCGACCACCGAACCTCGCGCGGCATAGCCGCCACCCTGCGATCCGGAATGCTCATGCGGGCCCGCCAAAGCGGGTATTGCCAGCAATCCCAGACAGGCGGCGACCAGCGAGCCGTACAGTGCGCGTTGCATAATAGATCTCACTTAACCGAATAACCCCGACCTTCCAAGCAGGCGCTCAAAGCCCGGCGATAAGCGCCAGAGCGTTCGGCCTGTTGGCCACCTCCGGTCGAAGCCAGAACTGCGCGATCCCTTTCGGCTTGCGCCCGCTCGGCATTCTCCGTCGCCGCGCCAACGGCGCCGCCGGTGATGGCGCCGATGATGGCACCCCCACCCTCGCTGCCACGGGGCGCGATAATGGACCCCAGCACCGCGCCCGCTAACGCACCGACGGTTACGCCGGAGCCCGGGATCGGCGCTTGCGAAGGCGGACCGGACGGCGCGGATGCTGGCATCTGTACCGGATCAAAACCAGTCTGCTGCGCAGCCCAACGATGGCAATCGTATCGATCCCGATCCAATTGCTCGGCCGACTGCCCTCGTGCGGGATAGGCAATGACCTCCTGGAAGCGTGGCGCGGAGGCTACCGGCTGCGCGTGGCGGTAGTACTGGCGCGGCGGCGGTTCTTCCACGCACGCGGCCACCGACAGCGACCCCATCAGAGCGGCAACTAACCAAGACTTCGACATGATCTGCTCCAACTAGCGGCTCGGGAAATTAATCCCTAGGGAATTATCAACGTTGCAACGCGCACGGGGATGACAGCACATCTGCGCACCTCAAGATAGACGTCCAAATCGGCGGGTAGTTCCCTCCTGTATGGGCGGGGAGTACCTATATCAGCCCTGACCGACGTACACGGCGGCCCGGTACACTGTTGGGTTTATGGGCATCGCGCCCCTCCCGGAGCCCCTGATGGCTGCATATGCGACCGATCGCCCGAAATCGCGCTCACTGCGCCCCTTGGCGGCCTTAACCCCATTTCTACAGCCCCATCGTGGCCGGGCGGTTTTAGCGCTCGGGGCGCTGGTGATCGCCGCTGCCGCAATGCTCGCGCTGCCCATCGCGCTGCGCCAGATGATCGACCATGGACTCGCCGCGCAAAGCGCCGTTGCCATCGATCGGTATTTCGTCGGGTTTTTGCTGGCAGCGGCAGCCTTCGGCGGCTTTGCTGCACTACGTTTCTACCATGTCACCTGGCTGGGCGAGCGCCTAGTGGCGGATGTTCGGCGGGCGGTGTATGCCCGCGTCGTCGCCATGGATCGAACGTTTTTCGAAGTTACACGCACCGGGGAAGTGCTCTCTCGTCTCAACACCGACACCACATTAGTCCAGACGATCGCCGGATCTTCCCTATCGATCGCTCTGCGCTCCGTCTTAAACCTCGTCGGCGCATTGATCATGCTGGCCCTGACGAGCCCTCGTTTGACGGGTGTTTTGGCACTGTTTTTGCCAGTCATCGTAATCCCCCTCGTGCTCGTCGGGCGACGCGTCCGTAAGTTATCGCGCGACGCACAGGATCGCGTCGCCGACTCCAGTGGCCTCGCCGGCGAGACGCTGAATGCCATCGAGACGGTGCAGGCCTATACACTCGAGAATCTCCAGTGCAGCCGTTACGATGCCGCCGTCGAGGCAGGATTTGGTACGGGCATCGCACGCACCAGCGTGCGCGCTGTTCTCACGGCACTCGGCACTACACTAGTATTTGGCGCGATCACCGCCGTGCTGTGGCTAGGCGCCCATGAAGTACTAGCCGGCCGCATGACGGGCGGCCAGTTAGGCCAGTTCCTGCTGTATGCCGTGTATGTCGGCAGTTCTGCAGCCATGCTCAGCGAAACGTTTGGCGAGATGCAGCGCGGCGCTGGCGCGATGGAGCGCCTGTCTGAGTTGCTGCAAGCGCGCCCTGCAATCGAGAGTCCATCAAAACCCGCTCAACTGGCGCCGCGGACCGCCGGCGCTATCCGCTTTGAAGACGTCACGTTTCACTACCCGTCCCGACCGGACTCTGCAGCACTCGAACGCTTTAACCTGGAGATTGCGCCCGGAGAAACGGTGGCTCTCGTCGGACCATCGGGAGCGGGAAAAAGCACTGCTTTCCAGTTGCTGCTGCGATTTTATGACCCTGCGAACGGACGCGTGTTAGTCGATGGCATCAACGTGGCGGATCTAGATCCAAAGGCGCTACGCGCTCAAATTGCGCTGGTTCCGCAAGAGACCGTTTTGTTCGGCACCAGCGCCCGTGCAAATATTGGCTACGGCCGACCTGGCGCATCTGAGGAAGACGTCATTGCCGCTGCAGAAGCAGCAGCGGCGGACGGCTTCCTACGGCAATTACCAGAGGGCTACGACACATTTCTAGGCGAACGGGGCCTGCGTTTATCTGGCGGGCAGCGTCAACGTCTGGCCATCGCTCGGGCAGTCTTGAAAGATCCACCCATCTTGCTGCTGGATGAAGCAACGAGTGCATTGGACGCCGAAAGTGAACGGCTCGTGCAAGAAGCGCTGGAGCATTTGATGAAAGACCGCACAACCCTAATCATCGCGCATCGCTTGGCAACCGTCTTGAAAGCCGATCGCATCGTCGTCATTGATCACGGGCGCATCGTCGGGGAAGGCACCCACGAGTCGTTGCTCGCAACGAGCCCCCTCTATGCCCGACTGGCTACGCTGCAGTTCGGAGCGGCTGGACTGATGGACTAGCCGCCGAATGCGCGGCTGACGCTGAGGTAAGCGGCCCGACGTTGACCCCATTGGGGCGCACCAACACCGACGCCAGTGCCATCGCGCAATTCATAGACGCGGTCCAGTAGGTTGACGACCGACAGACTCCATTCCAGCGCACCCAGACCACGGCAATCGATCTTGCGGCGCATCGCAACATTGAACGTCAAATAACCGGGCAAGTGATTCGCATTGAGGTTGCCGGACCGCAAGCCACTACCGGCAACAAAATCGACGCTGAAATGCGTCTCGCCCACGGCCTGCGTCAAACCACCCGATAGGGTAACCCGCTGGTCGTGGTCCAGCGGTATCCACTGTTGCGCAATGGCGGCCAGTTCAGCGACCGCGAAATTGTACTGTCCAGTCACGATATCGGTGGCCTCGGCGCGATTCCAGCTCGCGTTAAGGTAGGCGCTCATCGAGTCACGATGCCAGCCTAGCGTTGTTTCAACGCCATAAATACGTCCATGGGCATAGTTGAACGGCGCAAACAATACGGCTGGTCCGAACTGGCCCTCATCGCCAAGGTCAGTAACCCGTCGGAAATAGGTGTCGAGGCCTAGGGTCAGAACCGGGGTCAGGTGCGTCATCACGCCAATATCAAAGTAGTGTGAACGCTCGGAACGGACCACCGCATTGCCGGTCGAGGGCGGCGCGCCAGTGGTGCCAGCAAACAAGGCCACTGTTTCGGAGGAAATCTTCTCGGTCGCTGGCGGGGTGAAGTAGCGCGCGTAGCCAGCATGCAGGGTCGTCCCACCCGCCAACGCAACGACGACCCCGAGTCGTGGGCTCCATTGCGTCTCACGTACGAGCCCATCGTAACCGTCAAACCGCGTGCCCAGATTGACGGTCCAATGCTCCAGTGGATGCCATTCGTCTTGCAGGTACCCGCCCCATAGCCGAGCTCGGGTCTCATTGCGGTCTGCAATCGTCACCGGCGTGTAGACGGGGCTGCCAGCCGCATCGAGTGGATACACCGTAGTCGACGCGCGCGACTGCGCCAATTCATCGTTGTAGGTCAGACCAAACCGAAAAGTGTGACTGGCCGCTGGCGCACTCGCATCCCACTGCAAACCCCAACGCGCATTGGATCGGTCGATGTCTCCGGCAGCACCCGTAAAGGCCAAATCTCCAGCCAAATCCGGAAGATAATGGACTTCGGACTGGCGGTCATACAGCGCCAATTGATAGTGCACCGGCCCACCGCTGGCATTCTCGTACGCCAATACAACGTAGCGGTTGCCCTCGTGCTGCCGCTCATTGAGGGTTGTTGAGTCCGGCCCCATGGCATCCGTAGGCAGATAGTTGGCGGTCAGCCCGGGTCGCACCGGAATTTCAAAGACATCATCGGCCAAACCGACCATCAAGCTTATGCGGGCGGAGCTCTGCAGTACGTGCGCAGCATAAGCAAAGCCGCTCCATTGGTCCGTCTGGTCATGCAAGACCGAGCGGGTGGGCGCCGGATTCTCGATGCCTAGGTTGTTCTGCACGTGACCTGCGGTGGCGTAGTAGGACCAGCCCTCTGACGCACCACTGACCTCGGCGTCCACCTCCTGATGCGCCGGCGTACCGCCCATCAGAGTGATTTCGCTGCCGTTATGGTAATCGGAGCCTTTAGTATGGATATCGACCACGCCGGCGGTGCGGTAGCCGTATTGGGCGGGCAATGCCCCCGTCAAGAGATTGATTTCACTGGCAAAACGTGGGTTCAGCGCCTGCCCAAACAAGGCGATGGACTCCGGAATGACCACATCATTAATCCGATACTGCACGTTGGCATGATCGCCACGGATATGTAACTGACCGAAAGAGTCTTGCGTTACCCCAGGCGCCTGTAGCAACACCTGATTCAGTGGGGTGGATTCACCGAGCGGGAGATTTTTTAGGTCCTCTGCCCCCAGTCGATACTCGCTAGCACCCACTTCCGGCATCAGTTGGTTACGTGCCGCATCCAGGCGTCGCGCAGTGACCTGAATCTCCGTCAATTCCGCTGCATTGGTCGGCTCAATCGTCTCGGCTACGCTCGGCCCAGACGCAATAATTAAGGCCGCACTCAAGGCGAGCCGGCACAAGGAAACGTTCAAAGGCATACTGATTCAGACCGCGCTAACCCACCCATCGAGACACCGCCCCAATAGGCGGACCACTCGTCAGGCAGTAGCAGGCGGCGCCCTGGAACGGTAGAGCGGTGCGGGGACCGCCCCACTCATCACCAACAGCGTCAGTGTCAGTCGAACGGTCTGGACAGCCGCCATAGGGACTGTTGGCACAACGGCCAAAGGGGCGCCACCAGACTCCACCGCAGCGACGCAGTAGGCACAGACGACGACATGAGGAGTCGCTCGCTCCTGCGAAAGATGCTTCGCCGCATGCATTAGGCCCACCAATTGGGCGCAGGCGTACAGCGCTACGAGGCCTCCAAGCAGGAAGCCCCTTAATCCGGAGAGTCGATTTGTCAGTAACCACGGCGGCACGGGGAGACCTTAGCAGATATCAAGGAATGCGCGTATCACCCCCTGAGACCCCTGCTTACGACACGAGTTCCCCGCCTCGGGGCATGGTCATAGCGGTGGGTGGCCAACGGCGGTAGGATTCAGCATCGGTCAGCGCCGTACGCGTTGCCGATTTTCAAGCCAGTCTCGCGAGGAATCTGATGATCACGCTCAAAGTTAACGGGCAATCGCTCCAAACAGACGCTTCCCCCGACACTCCTTTGTTGTGGGTACTTCGCGACCATCTGGGGATGACCGGCACGAAGTTTGGTTGCGGCCAATCACTCTGTGGCGCCTGCACCGTGCAGATCGACGGGTTGGCACTGCGCTCCTGCGTGACTCCCGTTGAGAGCGTTATCGGCAAGGAAATTCGCACGATCGAAGGCCTCTCAAAAGATCGCTCGCACCCCGTCCAACGCGCCTGGGTGGCACTGGACGTTCCGCAGTGTGGCTACTGTCAATCTGGGCAGATCATGTCGGCTACCGCCTTGCTTGAGCGCAACCCAAACCCAACCGACGCCGACATAGACTCGGCCATGGCCGGCAACATCTGCCGCTGCGGCACTTATCCGCGCATCCGCGCCGCCATTCACCACGCCGCTGGCTTGATGAAGGCCGCTGCAAAGGCATAACGCATTCCAGTATCGTCGAGGTCATTTCCAACCGCCACCGGGCCGACCCAGTGGCACTGGACAACCAGTCAACGCGTTCTATTGCGACAGAACTGCGTCTCTAGCCAGCGGGTAGGCGCATCGACCGGGGGATGGGCGGGCAGATTCGCGCGCAAGCCCGTTTTCCCTAACGGCGCCACTGCTGCATCAAATCAGGCAATCCATCTTGGAATATTCCGCGATCATGCTAAGTTCTAAAGCTGCCAGCGGAGCTTTACTATGACCCTCGTCTCACGTGTTCTTGCCCTGATTGTCCTGCTGCTCACCGCTGCGCTTGCAATAAGCCAATCGCTAACAAAAGAAGTCCGGTTCGAGCGAGCGGTCTCGTTATTACAGACAGGCCACTATGGCGAGGCAATTCCAATTCTGCAGGATCTTGCGAAAAGTGACCCGCGGGCGGCTAATGTCTATTGGAACTTGGCCAATGCGCAAGACCAAGCCGGCGCTCACGACAAAGCATTGGACGCTTGGTTGGCCTTTCATCGCCTAGAACCAGACGATTGGCGTGGCCGCGAGAAGTTGATTCAAGCCTACCAAGCCAACGATCGCGCAGCAGATGCAAGCCGAGAACGCGACGCGTTGATTGAGCAGTGGAAGTCGGGACGAGACCTTGATCTGCATAAACAGAAACGATTCTGTCGCGAAATCATCAAAACAAATACCAACACCATCGCTGTATTCGAGGAGTTCGACACTTCAGGTGACCTCTCGACCTATTTCACATTTGTCGTTAAATCAGGAGTGCGCGCAAAGACACGCGTCTTGCTAGGTAGCGACAAAACCGTCGACTCCAAACTACGCGTCAAAAATCGTCTGGGCTCTGAGGAACAACTGTATTCTCTCGTTCTGGTCAGCGAGCACACCCACGAGTCCTATCAGTTCTATAAAAAAATGCCCCCTTATGCACTCATCCGGAAAGACGCCTTGGCCGCTCTTTCAGGCGAATCAAAACCCTTATCGAGCATGTCGGTAGACGCTACCCGTGGGCAATAAGTGCCGCGGGCTTACTGCCACCGGCATTGAATAGAAATGGAGCGACCATGACCCACATCCGATTTGAATCGGCAGATCAAGCAGATGTGATCGCACTGATCGAGGCGTTGGACGAATACCAACGACCGCTCTATCCCGCGGAGAGCCACCACGGTGTCGAGCTCGGCGCACTCTTGCAACCGAATGTCATCTTCATCGTCGCCCGATTAGATGACGGCAACGCGGTCGGTTGCGGCGCCATTGTGTTGAAGGAAGGCTATGGCGAATTGAAGCGCATGTACACCGTACCGTCGGTACGCGGGCGTGGCCTTGGCCGGGCGCTATTGGGGGTATTGGAACGCGCCGCCGCTCGCCGAGGCACCACTATTTTTCGTCTGGAAACAGGCTATTTGCAACCAGAGGCGATCGCACTATACGAGCGTTCCGGTTATCAACGCCGAGGACCCTTTGGGGATTACACCAATGATCCAAACTCGGTCTTCATGGAAAAACCGGGGCTGCCTGTGGGCTATCAGTTGCGCCTTGCTGCACAACACGACGCAGTACAGATCGGTGATCTGATCGCATTGTCCGCGCGCGCAGTTGGCGGTCAAGATTACGCTGCGGCCGAAATCGAAGGCGCGCTGAACGGCGCTTTTGGCGTCGACACGCAACTGCTGCGCGATCAAACCTACTTTGTGGTGGAGTATGGCGATCTACTGGTCGCCGCCGGGGGCTGGAGTCGACGCCGCACCCTGTTCGGCAGCGATAGTCGCTCCGAACGGGAACCTGCTTTGCTCGATCCTGCGACGGACGGCGCTCGTATTCGCGCTTTCTTCGTACACCCAGACCACCTGCGTTTAGGCTTAGGGACGGCCATTCTCAGTGCCAGCGAGGCGGCGGCGCGCGCGGAGGGATTCAGCGCATTCGAACTGATGGCGACGCGCACGGGGCGGCCAATGTACGTACGATACGGCTATGCAGGCGATCTGCCCTTGCTGCATCCGGTGGGCGCAGACCTGACGATCGAGTTCTATCCCATGTCCAAGCGCGACCCGGACTTTGAGTGAGCATCATTAAAGCGCGCTGCTGTGGCGTACTGGCGCTAGTGGCCGTGGCCGGTATCGCCTTCGGCACATCGGTACACCGCGATACGACCAAGACCCTTGTCGAGGACTATGAACGGCTTGCGGCGCAGACCGATGGCAACGTGGGCCCGGACTGGCCTGACGTCCGGCCTATTGCAGTGGCGGCACGGTTCGAAGCCTATCGGCGACTAAGCGTGCGACTGCAAGCCCTGCCAAAGTTACCGGCGGAGACGGATGAGGCGGAGACTCGCGAGTTACTTTCTTGGCGCTTGGGTATTTTGGTAGAAGGCGCTCGATTTGATGAGGATCGCATTCCGTTCGACAACGGCGATGGTTTTTTTAACACCGCCAATTATGCCGCTGCGCAGACCATTATCCGCAGCGCGGCCGATGCCAACGCCTGGCTCGCTCGCTTATCGCGTTTACCCGACTACTACGCTGCACAGATTGTGAATATGCGGCGCGGTTTGGCGACCGGCTTTACGCAGCCTAAGCCCATTGCGGAAGGAATTTTGGCGACGCTGCGCATCGCCGCCGATCAACCCGTGGACTTAAGCCCCCTGTTGACGCCGTTAGCGCACCTGCCGCAGTCCATGCCAGCCGAAGCGGTGCGGCGCCTGCGCGTAGAGTCTATGCAAGTTTTAGTGAACCTGATCAAACCAGCGCAACGCGAGATGGTCCGTTTTTTTACCGAGGAGTATGTTCCTAGTGCACGACTCACCACCGGCGCTCGTAGCCTGCCAGACGGCGATGCCTACTACCCTTTTCTAATCCGACGCTCGACGACCCTGCCATTGTCGCCCGAGGAAGTGGAAACCATCGGTCGCGCCGAAGTTCGACGTCTCACGGCGGAAATGGAAGTCGCGATGCGCGACACCGGTTGGCAAGGCACCTTGGTCGATTTCATTGCCATGCTCCGGCAGAACCCACAATTCTATGCGGCAGACCTACAAACTTACGTCGAAAAAGCCAGTGAAATTGGCAAGCGCGTCGATGGCTTATTGCCGTTGTGGTTCGGAAAACTACCTCGGTTACCGTGGAGCATTCGGCGCAAGCCACCGGAACAAGAGTCCTCCTCTAGCGGATACGATCTCGGAGATCCAGCCAAAGGGGTGGCTGGCTCCGTAGTCGTCGGCACGCACTCGTACCGAGAACCCCTGTTCTCGCTGCCATCGTGGATATTGCATGAGGGCGTGCCCGGCCATCATTTGCAAATTGCACTCGCGCAGGAACGGAGCGACCTGCCGCCGTTCCGGCGCAAAGATGACGTCACCGCGTTTGTGGAAGGCTGGGCCTTATACGCTGAGCGGTTAGGCGAGGAGATGGGCGTCTACCGTGACCCCTACGAGCGTTTCGGGCGATTAGCCTTCAACGTCTGGCGCGCCTGCCGACTGGTGATGGACGTCGGCATTCATTGGCACGGTCAGGCCCCAGCGGAGGCGGAGCGTTGCCTCCTCGAGCGCACGACCTTACCCAGAGCGACGGCCGATTACGAAACAGCGCGCTACACTGCCTGGCCTGCGCAGGCGTTAGCTTATAAGATTGGCGAACTCCATATTGTTGCGCTGCGGCAGCGAGCCGAAGCGCAGTTAGGTACAGCATTTGACCTGCGGTCCTTCCACGACCGCTTGATTGACGATGGTCCCATGCCCCTGGAATTGGCCACACGCCATATAGACCGGTGGCTAGATCGTCTGGCAGGTGGCGCGCCGTCTCGCAAAACGAACTAAACGCCGTGCAAACACGCCCGAGGGTTCTGCACAGCCCCGAAAATCTGTGTGTAAATCAGCACCTTCCGAGCCCACTTTGCGGGCCTGCATACGAGCATGGCTGATCATGCTTGGATTACTTGGAGCAAAAGGCCGCTTGAGACCCTTCAGGAATACCCCCTAGGCAGATGGCTCGTAGGGGGGAGAATGCGCCGGAAGATATCTTCACACTTAGTATGCAGGGAGCCTCTGAATGAACCGATCACGACCCTATTGGGCCATCGCAGCAGCGGTAGGCTTAGCCGTTGCAGCACAGGCCCAGCAAGCACAAAACGGTCCCACAAAGGTAGGCGCAGAGGCGCAAGCCGGCATGCTCGAAGATACTGTCGTGACGGGTACCCGACGTGAGGGGCGCACTGCATTGGAGTCGGCGGCATCGATCGACATCCTCTCGGGTGCGGATCTCCTGTCGCAAACCACGTCCAATATGCTCGACACCTTGTCGAACTCCGTACCCAGTTTCACGGTAGGGCAGAATTCCATCTCGGACGCATCAAGTTTCGTGCGCGCACCTTCCCTGCGGGGACTGCCCGGTGACGAGTTGTTGGTGATGCTCAACGGCAAACGTCTCAATCGTTCGTCTCTCGTGCAGGTCTACCAAGGTGGAGAAACCGAGTTATCGTTCGGGTCGCAGGGACCAGACCTTGCGTCCATTCCTTCCATTGCCATTCACTCGTTGGAAATTCTGAAGGATGGGGCATCCGCTGAATACGGTTCCGACGCAATTGCCGGTGTTTTGAACTACCACTTTCGGGAAAACGCGAGCGGTTTCGAGGTTGATGCCCGATATGGCCAATATGTAACGGGGACATTTCCACGCGACGGCGCTGACCGCCAAGTGGCCTTCAACTGGGGCATGCCGCTCGGTAATAACGGGGGATTTGCCAATCTTTCGGCCGAATGGGCCAGCAATGACCAGACGGTCCGCAATGCCACGCGACCTTCAGCCATCGCATTTGCAGAAACCTACCCTGACCTTGCATCACAGTTACCGCACTATCCTGGTCCCGTGCAAGAATTCGGCACCCCCCCGGCCGAGAGCATCAAAGTATTTCTGAATAGCGCGCTGCCTCTTGCCAATGGGGACAAACTCTACTTTTTTGGCAATTACGCTCATATCGCGGCCAATGAGAGCTTCAACTATCGTTTGCCGAAGGATGTCACCGATCAGTACGGCAACAGCTTTGATCGGAACTACAGTTTTTACGATGCGTATTTGGACCCCTGCACAAACGGTTATAGCGGCTGCCCGGCAGGCGGGTTTATCAACAACGCGCATACGTATAATTTCGCCAGCATGTACCCAGCAGGCTTCACGCCCCGCTTCTACGGCACCACGGTGGAGCGCTTTGTGGCAGCCGGCTATAAGGGCAAGTCGGACGCCGGGGTGACTTACGACTTCTCCGTCACCAGCGGACACAATCAGCTCTCCTTGGGGCTCAGAAATACCCTAAACCCCTCGTTGGGCCC
Source organism: uncultured Pseudomonadota bacterium (assembly GCA_903908265.1). Classification (GTDB taxonomy): domain Bacteria; phylum Pseudomonadota; class Gammaproteobacteria; order Steroidobacterales; family Steroidobacteraceae; genus CAIKZZ01. The sequence goes on along the minus strand of CAIVRI010000107.1, from coordinate 2,283 downwards.
GAATTCGCCGCAGAACTTTAACGATGGCGCTTTCGTGCAGGATGAGTACACCGCAAGCGTTGATTTGAGCTATCCGTGGAAGGTACCCGGTTTCGTCAGTCCGATTTCGGTCGCAGGTGGTGTCGAACTGCACCACGAAAAGTATTCGCAGCATGCGGGTGACGCTGCTTCCTATGCGGCGGGGCCCTACGCCTATCAGCCGCTCTATGACTGTGTTGGCAACGTCTGCACACCTACCTTGGACTCCACAGGAGCCCAAGTCATTGCAACCAAATCCACGGCATCGAATGGTTATGGCGGCAATACATCAACGTTCAGCGCATCAACGCGCAACGTGGCGGCGTATGTGGATTTCGAAGGCGACGTAACCGACCGCCTCACCTTGGGCGTAGCGGGTCGGTACGAGAACTATGACTCGTTCGGCTCAACATCCCTTGGTAGGTTTCAGGTGCGTTACATGCTGACGGACGCTTTGGCATTCCGCGCCACTGCCAGCAACGGCTTTCATGCCCCGACGGCTGGTCAGCAGAATGTAGAAACGGTCTCTACCACCTTTACCAACGTGGGTACGCAAGTCGAGATTGGCACATACCCCGTGAGCGGAGCTATCGCCAAGTACTATGGCGCGAAGACGATCAAGCCAGAAACGTCGACCAACTTTAGCGCCGGTCTGGTATTTAACCCAGGTCTCAATTTGGTCGTCACTCTCGACGCCTACCAAATCAAGGTTAAAGATCGCATCACGATCAGTTCTGCATACAACGTCTTGCTTTCAGACATTCAGGCGCAACCGGCGCTTTCTTATGTCGGCGAAGGGGGATCAGTGCAGTACTTTACCAACGGTTTCGATACGCGCACGCATGGTATTGATCTTGTGATGACAAAGTCGGCGCATCTTCCAAATGATGCAACATTGGCCGCGACGCTCGCCTACAACTACAACATTACTGATGTAACAAGACGCAATACATCAGTGGTTTCCGACTATCAGGTCATCGATATTCAACACTACGCGCCCAATCATCGGGTCAACACAACGCTTGCCTATACCCAAGGCAAGTTGACGGTTGGGCTACATGAGAATTACTACGGGACGCATCGGGATGAATTCGATTATCCAGGTCAACTGTTTAGTGCGAAGTTCACAACGGATCTCGATCTCTCTTATGCGGTAGCTCCGAAGGTTGTGCTCGCCATTGGCGCAAGAAACCTACTCAACGCCTTCCCGGACCGCATTGCAAATAACGATGCTGTAGGCAACACGATTTATCAGACCACGCATAGCCTCTGGGACGGTGAGTACTATCCCCGCGGCGGCGGCCCATTTGGCTACAACGGCCGGTTTGTGTACGCGCGATTTGGCGCGAAATTCTGATGGCAAGCCGGGCGGCCTGAGGGATCAGGCCGCCCGGTCATTTGGATCGTGGGATTTGGTACTGCCCCCTTGCAGGGTGCAGGAATACGCCGGCAGGCCGGAGCCTGCATGCGCGCTGCCCCGATGCGTCGTCATAAAGAAATTTGGTGGGCCCGCTGGGATTCGAACCCAGAACCAAGGGATTCACTTGTCCCTACGATTTCCCGTAGGAGTGGACTATCTCTTCACCCTCGCCTGTTCAAAGGAACAGCGGTCGGGTGCGGGACGCTCTAGCCTGTCTTTAAGGACTCTCGGGCTTGCGCCCAGTCCCCAGGTAGTCTCTGCACCGTCCGGCGGTGTACCGCCGGCTTGGCTCAGGGTTGCCAGCGCTTGCGCGGGAAGGTTTCCCTGAATTCATCCCGTCCACTTCGGGCGTTACCACCCGAAGGCACCAGTCCGTCGGAAGACGGAACGATGAGTCCCCTGCTCTAACCGTTGAGCTACAGGCCCAGGCGCCAGTGTAGCAAGCCGTGATCCCGAGAGTCAGGCCAGAACTGCCAGAATCGGCCCCTCCCCGGTACACTCTGGCCATGATCCCCGCCATCGTCATCGCCTTATTGGCCGGCCTTGCCGCCTACCTCCTTGGACTGCACTCGGGTCGCCGTACCGCCGAGTCGGCCAGTGTCGGCCGGCAACAGGCTGAACTGGCGGCTGCGGGCGCGACCGCCCGAGCCCTCAGCGCCGAACAACAGCGAGAACAGGCGCTCGTTGCGCTGCATGCAGCCCAGGTCCGAAATATTGAACTGCAGGGGGATAAGAGCGGACTTGCGGCACGACTTGCCGCCGCCGAGGAGCAGGTCAATAAGGAACGGGAGGTTCTAGCCAAGGCCCGCGCCGAACTGACGGATACCTTCAAGGCCCTTGCCGGG